>NZ_CP079194.1:0-301250 GCF_019297855.1 Gymnodinialimonas ceratoperidinii | reverse complement strand
GATGACCGTCAGGGTCGAGCCCTCGTTCCCATTGCCGATGATGATGCTCAGCCCGAAGAGCATCAGGAACAGCGCGATGACACGGATGCGGTTGAAGGGCGGCGCGTTGCGGAATTCGATCAGGCCCGGGTACTTGGCGCCGTATTCGAACATGATGATCATCGCGAAGGCCAGGGCCACGAGGGTCGCCAACTGCGCACTCTCGGCGGTGGTCCCCGGCAACAGCAGGGACGGCGTCAGGATGACGACGACGATCATAATCGCCCGCACAAGCGCGCCGGCCAATCTGGTGAACACTGCGATCTACCTCAAGTCTGGTGCCAGTTCATGCCAACACCTTATTTTGCCTTCCGACCCGCTTCGTGGCGCGAATGGTCCAATTTCATGTGAATTGGTTCCAATGCGCCCATTGCGGGCACTATTTTGACACATTTGTGCCCAATTTGGCCGGGGCTCGCAATGCAAACGGCGCCCTTCGGGGTGAAGGGCGCCGTTTAAGAGGCTGAAATGTCACAGATTTGCCATAGGGCAGTTCTGGTCAAACCCAGGGACGCGCCTGCGCTGCATCTGCCTCGAACGCCTTGATCGACGACGCTTTTTCCATCGTCAGGCCGATGTCATCGAGGCCGTTCATCAGGCAATGCTTGCGGAATGCGTCGACCTCGAAGCTGATCGAGCCGCCGTCCGGACCGGTGATCGTCTGGCTTTCCAGATCGACCGTCACCACCGCATTCGCGCCACGCTCGGCGTCGTCCATCAGCATGTCGACCTGCTCTTGCGGCAGAACGATCGGCAGAATGCCGTTCTTGAAGCAGTTGTTGTAGAAAATATCCGCAAAGGAGGGCGCGATCACGCAGCGGATGCCGAAGTCCAGCAGCGCCCAGGGCGCGTGCTCGCGCGAGGAGCCGCAGCCGAAGTTGTCGCCGGCCACAAGGATCTGCGCGTCGCGATAGGCGGGCTTGTTCAGGACGAAATCGGGGATTTCGTTGCCGTCATCGTCGTAGCGCATCTCGTCGAACAGGTTCACCCCAAGGCCCGAGCGCTTGATCGTCTTGAGGAACTGCTTGGGAATGATCATGTCGGTATCGACATTGATCAGGGGCATGGGCGCGGCGATGCCGGTCAGTTTGGTGAACTTGTCCATGGGGCTCTCCGAACGGGCTTAGGGTTTGAAGCCGCTTTCTTTAATATATTGGTCGAGGAAACAACCCTCGGGCGGCATTCGGTTCTTGTTATACTTGCGGATCTGGTCGTTGAAGAGGTGAACGACACGGGTTTGCTCGGTGATATAGGGCGCCACCCCGCCGCGCGGGCTGTAGAACAGGTCCGTCAGCCACCATGGCACTGGCGAATAGGCCTCCATCGAGGCGGCGAATCGAGACTCTCCGGTCTTTTGCAGCGCGTGGTTCAAGCCACGCGGGCCATAGACAATCCGCAGCATCCTGCCCTGGGCCAGCAGCCGGCGTTCCAGCGGCATCTCCGCCAGCTCCGCGCGATGGTCGCGGTTCATCCATTCGGGGATCAGCTCGGGGTTCTCGATGTGATCAAGCAGGTAACGCAGCGCCTCGCTGTCGCGGGGCACGCGCAGGGCGGCGTTGTTGATCTGGCCATCGGGGCCGGACCAGGACATTGCGTAGCCCTCGTTCAGGGTGATCGGCGAGATCGACAGCATATCGCTGTCCATCCACACGAAATCCGTTTTCTGCATGAGGTAGAGACGGAAGACATCCGCAAGGCAGGCGGGGGCCGCGTGTTTGCCCATGCGGCGGGAGGGGACGTAGATCTCCTCCATCGCCTCCGTCTCCACGCCCTCGACCTCGGGATCAATGGGGGCATCCTTCGGGCTGAACAGCGTGACGCGGTAGCCATGATTGACAAAGGAGTGCATCGATAGACGCTGCATCCAGTCAACGGGGCGCCCAGTCCAGAACATCGCGATCGGCGGAAGGGAGGACGCGGACATGGGGGCGGGCTTTCAGCGAGAACGGCAGATGCCATCGTTAAAGCCACAAGCGGCCGCCCCGTCAATCGGCTCGGGGAACGTCGATCCCGGTCATTCGGCGGTCGAGAAGGTCATGTTCGCCCAATGGGTCACCCAGATCGGGTCGCCCTCGGCCGCAGGCTCCACCGCTTCAAGGAACACGGCGTCCGCCATGTAAGTCATGCCGGGCTCGACCGGAAGCACCACGACGCCCTCTGCATCCGTGCGATGCAGGGTGATGGTGACCTCTCCCTCCGCATCCTCCGCGAACAGCTCGACCTGATAGTCGGCTTGCAGTGCATCATCGTACCAAAGCTGCAACGGCATCCCGCCTGAGACGTCATCCGTGTAGGGGTTGGCCAGCGCCACCAGCTCGGCGCGCATTCCAACGCGGGCATCTTCGCCCTCACCTTCGCCGACGGCGACAAGAGACTTGGCGTAGCGGATGTAATCCTCGGTCACGTCCTCCTGGCTCAACCCGCGTTCCTCGTGCATCGCGGTCACGTCGCCAAGGTCCTTGTGGTTCGCGAAGTTCAGGAAACGCTCCCACGTGGACCACGTCAGTTGATTGGCCGTCGTCTGGTGGGCGATAACGGCCAAGCCTTCGTCCAGCCCCTCCATGTTCAAGGCGGGAACATCGCCGAAACGACCCTCGGCTTCGCGGGTCTCTTCGGGGGTGGCGACGCTGAAGAGGTCGAAGTTCCGCGGCAGGTAACTCATTGCCGCCCCGGAGAATTCCTGCCCGACGCGCAGATCCGCGACCAGGGGCGCGCCGACTTCAACCGTGAAATCTCGGGGGTCGATCCAGAATTCGTGAGCGGTGGCCTTGCCAGTCATGGCGAGACTCGTAAGTGTCAGCACCAAATGCACAGGTTTCATAAGAGGTCCTTCCAATGGGTGCACTAACCATGCTTCGCCGCCTGCTACTGTCAATGGCACTTGTCTTCACGGTTTTGCCAGCGGCTGCCCATGAGATCCGGCCGACGATCGCAGATGTGGAGGTCGGCGAGTTCGAGGTGACCCTTACCCTCCGCACCGCATTGGAAGCCTTGATCGCCGGTATCGACCTCAGCGCGGTGGACGACACGGACGATGCACCCGAAGCCGCAGAATACGATCGCCTGCGTGCGCTTTCGCCGGAAGAGCTGGAAGCCGAGCTGCGGGCGGCCTGGCCCGATATCCGCGACGGGTTCATTATCCAGAGCGAGGGTGAGCGTTTGCAGGCCGACATCGTCGCGGTCGAAATCGCCGAGGTGGGCGACATGGAATTGCCCCGCGACGCGTCCTTGACCGTTGGCGCGACCCTGCCCGAGGGCGACTCCGGTGTGCGAGTGGGTCTGGCCGAGGAGTTTGGCACCTTTGTCCCGCGTCAGATCGGCGGCGGTGACGATGCCTACGAGGGCTTTCTCGACGGTGGCGAACTGACACCGGAACTGCCCCGCGCCCAGATCCTCACGGAGGGCGCGATGCAGGTCTTCGTGCGCTACGTCGTCTCGGGCTTCGACCACATCATCCCCAAGGGGCTGGATCACATCCTCTTCGTGCTTGGCCTGTTCTTCTTCGCCACGCAGATGCGTCCGCTCCTGTGGCAGGTGACTGCCTTCACCGTCGCGCACACCATCACGCTGGCGCTGGCGGCGACGGGCGTCGTCTCCATCCCCGGCAGCGTGGTGGAGCCGCTGATCGCCGCCTCCATCGTCTATGTCGCGGTGGAGAACATCCTCGGCATCGGCAACACCAAGTGGCGCACGATCTTTGTCTTCGGCTTCGGCCTGCTGCACGGCCTCGGTTTCGCCAGCGTTCTGGGAGATTTCGGGATCGCGCAGGGCCGCTTCATCGAGGCGCTGATCGGCTTCAACATCGGGGTCGAGCTTGGACAGCTTGCCGTCATCGCCATCGCCTTCCTCATCGTCGGCTGGTTCATGCAGAAAGACTGGTATCGCTCCTTCATCGTGATCCCGGCGTCGCTGGTGATCGCCGCGATCGGCGCATGGTGGGTGGTTGAGCGTACGCTTCTTTGAACTTCATCAAGGAAAATGCCCGGTGGTTGGCCACCGGGCTGCTTCTCAGCCTCGGCTCCTCGTTCGGGCAGACCTTTTTCATCTCCATCTTCGCCGGTGAAATCCGGCTCGCCTACGGCCTGTCCGACGGGGAGTGGGGTGGCATCTACACGATTGTCACGATGTCCTCGGCCTTCCTGCTGATCCTCTTCGGCGGACGGGCCGACACGGTGCCCCTGTCGCGACTTGCAGTTGTCGTTGCCGGCGTCTTCGCGCTCGCCTGCGTCCTGATGGCCTTCAGCGCCTCCGTCTGGTTGTTGTTGCTGACGGTGTTTTTGCTCCGGTTCTGTGGGCAAGGCATGATGACACATATGTTGGCGACGGCGATGGCAAGGTGGTTCGTGGCAACGCGGGGGCGCGCCATGGCGATCACCAGCCTCGGCTTCCCGGCCAGCGAGGCGCTGCTGCCTGTCATCGCGATCCTGCTCATCAGCGGCATCGGCTGGCGCGCGACATGGGTCGTCGCGGCGGCGGTGATCGTGCTGGCACTGATCCCGGCGCTCATGTTCCTACTGGCACAGGACCGCGCGCCGAAAGGCTCGAACGGAGGCCGAGGTGCGCCCGGCCTTTTCGGTCGCCACTGGACGCGAGGCGAGGTGTTGAGCCACCCGCTATTCTACGCCTTCGTGCCCCTGTTGCTTACGCCCGGCTTCATCGGCACGGTTGTCTTCTTTCACGCCGTCCACGTCGCCGAGGTGAAGGGCTGGACCCTCACGGCCATGGCGCCAAGCTACGCTGCCTACGCGGCGGCCAGCGTCACCACGGGGCTTGCGGCCGGTTGGGCCGCGGATCGCTTTGGCCCCACACGGCTCATGCCCGTGGTCCTCGTGCCGATGGGGCTTGGCATGTTCCTTATCGGTCCGGCTGAAACGCCGCTCGGATGGTCCGTGGCCCTCGCGCTCGTCGGCATCACGCAGGGCATCGCGGCGGCGCTGTCGGGGACCTTGCTGCCGACGCTTTTCGGCACCAACCACCTCGGCTCCGTGCGGTCCATCGCGACGGCGATCATGGTCTTCTCCACCGCGGTCGGGCCGGGCATCACCGGTTGGTACATCGATCAGGGCGTGAGCTACCCCGAGCAAGGTGTGGCGCAGGCGACATGGTGCATCGCCCTGTCGTTGATCCTCATCCCGATCATGCTCTGGACCGAACGGCTGCAAAGGCAAAAGGCGCCCGGTTAGGGGCGCCTTTCAGTCGTCTCACAGGGTGTTACGGGATTATTCCCAACCCGCTTCGTTGAAGATCTGCTGTGCCAGCGGCAGGTTGCCCGCGACGGCCGCGAGGCTCACGTCATCGGCTTCGAACGCGCCCAGTTCCTGCGCCGAGGGGGCAATCGCCACGCCTTCGACCACGGGGTATTCGTCGTTGCCGGCGCTGAAGTATTCCTGCGCCTGATCCGAGGCGAGGTACTCCATGAAGGCAATCGCCGCATCCAGATGGGGTGCGTTTGCCGCGACACCGCCGCCCGAGAGGTTCACGTGCGCTCCGTTGCCGCCCTGATCGGGGAACACCCAACCGATGTTGGCGCGATCTTCCTCGCTCAGACCTTCCACGTCGCGACGGATCGCGCGGGCCATGTAGTAGGTGTTGGAAACGGAGATGCCGCATTCGCCGGAGACGAGGCCGCGCAGCTGGTCGGTGTCACCGCCCTGCGGGTCACGCGCCATGTTGGCGACAACGCCGTTCGCCCATTCGCGCGCGGCTTCCTCGCCGTGGTTCTCGATGATCGAGGCCAGCAGCGTCTGGTTGTAGGTGTTGGTCGAGGAGCGGATGCAGACGAGGCCTTCGTAGGCGGGGTCGGCCAGCTCGAGGTAGGTCTGCGGCGGGTTCTCGACGCGCTCGGTGTCGTAGAAGATGATCCGCGCGCGCTGCGAGAATCCGAACCAGAGGTTGTCATCGTCGCGCAGGTTGGCGGGGATGCGCTCGGCCAGAACGTCGCTTTCGATCGGCTGCAGAACGCCCATGTCGGCGGCGCGCTGCAGGCGCGAAGTGTCGACGGTCAGGAAGACATCGGCGGGGGAGTTCTCGCCCTCCGCGTCCATCCGCGCGATCAGCTCGTCGGCGTTGCCTTCGATGCGGTTGATCGTGATGCCGGTCAGCTCGGTGAAATCCGAGTAGAGCCGCTCGTCGGTTTCATAGTGACGCGAGGAGTAGAGGTTCAACTCCTGCGCCTGGGCGGCGAGGGCGGTGGACATGAAAATCGTGGTGCCCAGAAGGGCGGTCAGCGTGCGAGTCATAAGGTGCTCCGTTATTCCGACTAAAACTGTCGGATGCTTTCAAGCGGAGCAGAAGCGGCGCGTCAACCCTATTCCGACAGAATTAATCGGATACAGGCCCCCTTGCAGCCGCGCGGAGGGCGCGTAAGGTCGCGTCGCGGAGCCGGGAGGAGGTAGCTAACCATGCGCGCCGGTTTGACTTTTCTGATCATCGCTTATTGCCTCAGCCAGTTTTTCCGGGCGTTTCTCGCCGTTCTCGCGCCGGTGTTGCGGGGCGAACTGGGGACGACGACGGAAGATCTTTCGACCGCATCCGGCCTCTGGTTCGCGGCTTTCGCCCTGATGCAATTGCCCGTCGGGTGGGCGCTCGACACGCTCGGACCACGACGCACGGCGGCCAGCCTGTTCCTGCTCGGGGCGGCGGGCGGCTGCGTCGTCTTCGCGACCGCGCAAGGCCCGGGCGGCATCATCCTCGCCATGGGCCTGATCGGCATGGGCTGCGCGCCGATCCTCATGTCGACCTACTACATCTTTGCCCGCAACTTCTCAGCCGCCGTCTTCGGCACGCTGGCCGGGATCACCGTGGGGGTCAGCTCCCTCGGCAACCTGCTGTCGGCAGCGCCGCTGGCATGGGTCGTGTCGGAACTGGGCTGGCGCGAGACGCTTTGGCTGGCGGCAGGCTTCACGCTCCTCATCGGCCTTGGCATCTTCGCCTTCGTCCGCGATCCGGCCAAGCCCGAGGGCGAGGCCCACGGCAGCTTTGTTGAACTGCTCCGCATCCGGGCGCTTTGGCCGATCTACGTGGGCATGTTCGTCTGCTACGCGCCTTCGGCGGGGATACGCGGGCTCTGGATCAGCCCCTATGTCAGCGATATTTTCGGCGCGACACTGCAACAGGTGGGCTTTGCCACGCTGGCGATGGGACTGGCGATGGTGGCGGGCAATATCCTCTACGGCGTGGCCGACAGGCTCATGCCGAGCCGCAAGTGGAGCATCGTTGCCGGCAACCTTGCCGTCGCCGCGCTTCTCCTGACGTTCTACCTCCTTCCGCCCGCGAGCTTTGCCATCGCCGTGGCGATGTTCGTCGCCATCGGCACGTTCGGGGCGTCCTATCCGGCGGTCATGGCGCATGGGCGCGAGTTCTTGCCGCATCACCTGACGGGGCGCGGCGTGAGCCTGTTGAACCTGTTCGGGATGGGCGGCGCAGGGGTCATGCAGTTCGCCTCGGGCCCGACCTACGCGGGGCTTCGCGAGACCCTGGGCAGCGAGGCCGCCTATGGCGCGCTGCTGGCAATCCTGTCGGCGGCGATCCTTCTGGGGCTCGCCGCCTACGTTTTCTCTAAAGAGCGGCCGGCTTAGGCCGCCTTGGACCGACGCGGACGACGCGGTTTGCGCGAGGGGCCATTGCCCGCTCCGCCGCCGCTCTTGCCCTGCGGTTTGCGACCACCGCCACCACCGCCACCGGGACGGCCACCACCGCCACCGCGACGACGCCCGCCACCCTGAGGCTTCTCGGCTTTCACCGCTTCGGGACGCGTGCCCGAGGCAACGGGGATCGAGATCTTCATCAGCTTCTCGATCTGCACCAGAAGATCGACTTCCTCGGCGGAACAGAAGGCAATCGCCTCACCCTCGCGCCCGGCGCGGGCCGTCCGGCCAATGCGGTGCACGTAGTTGTCCGGCGTGTCGGGCAGCTCGTAGTTGATGACATAGGCGACGCCGGGGATGTCGATGCCCCGCGCGGCAACGTCGGTCGCCACGAGGATCTTGATCTGCCCCTCGCGGAACGCCTTGATCGCGCGGTCGCGCTGGCCCTGGCTCTTGTTGCCGTGGATCGAAGCGGCGTTGAAGCCGTCCGCGACGAGGCCTTTCATCAGCTTCTCGCAGCCGTGCTTGGTGCGCCCGAAGACCAGCACCAGCGCCTCGGGATCCTGGCTCAGGATCTCGCGCAGTTTCGCGGGTTTCGCAGGCTTGGGCATGAAATGCACCGATTGCGTGATCTTGTCCGCAGCCTTGCCCGGAGGCGAGACCTGCACCCGCTTCGGATCGGTCAGATAGGCGCGCGACAGTTCCTCCATCTGCTTCGGCATGGTGGCCGAGAACAGCATCGTCTGGCGCGGCGTACCCAAGGCAGGTGCAATCTTGCGCAGCGCGTGGATGAAGCCGAGGTCGAGCATCTGGTCGGCCTCGTCCAGCACGAGGTGCTTGACGGTGGACAGATCAATCGCGCGGCGATCCATCAGGTCCATCAGGCGGCCCGGCGTGGCGACGAGAATATCAGTGCCCCGCGACAGGGTGGAAATCTGGCGGCCAATGCTCTGCCCGCCGACGACGGTCGCGATCTTCACCGGCGTGTTCTGGGTGAACACCCGCAGGCTGTCGGCGATCTGGTTCACCAGTTCACGCGTCGGCGCAAGGATCAGGGCGCGCGCCGTCTTCGGCTCGGGCTTGCCGTGCAGGGACAGCAGATGCTCCAGCAGGGGGAGGCCGAACGCCAGCGTCTTGCCGGTGCCGGTCTGGGCAAGGCCCATGATGTCGTGGCCTTCCAGCGCCAGCGGAATCGCCTGGTTCTGGATCGGGGTGGGCTTGTCGAAGCCCGCGGTCTTGAGGGTCTTGGAGAGGATCGGCTTCAGGCCGAGCATATCAAAATCGAACAAATCGTATCCTTCATGACGCGCACCAAGGCACGCGTCGAATGCACCACAAGACAGTGGTGCGGCTAGGGTGCGACCGGGCGGCTCATCCGCCGATCGTCAGAGCCCTGCGTGATGGGGGTCTTGGAAACTGTGTCGGGCTGTGGGCCCTTCGCCAAATCAGCGGCGGGGGGCGACTGCTCACGCGGCAGTGCAGCATCGATAGGGTCCAGATGGGGGAGTTGCGCGGATAAGTCAAGCTTTGTGACCAAAGGCACTTCATCGGCACGAATGGCACCCTTCAGGATTCTTCACGCCGACCGCTCTTCCCTTGCCTATGGGCTTCCAGTATGTGCCGCAGCATCCAACCAAAGGATCAAGACAATGGGTTATAAAGTCGTCGTTGTGGGCGCCACCGGGAACGTGGGCCGCGAAATGTTGAACATTCTGGACGAGCGCCAGTTTCCGATCGATGCGATCGAGGCGCTGGCCTCGCGCAAATCCATCGGGACGGAGTGCAGCTTCGGCGACAAGACCCTGAAGACAAAAGACCTCGACACCTTCGACTTCACCGGGTGGGACATCGCGCTGTTCGCGGTCGGCTCGGAAGCCACGAAGAAATACGCTCCCATCGCGGCGAAAGCAGGCTGTGTCGTGATCGATAACTCCTCGCTCTACCGCTACGACGCCGATGTGCCGCTGGTGGTGCCCGAGGTGAACCCCGAGGCGGTCGAGGGCTACGCGAAGAAGAACATCATCGCCAACCCGAACTGCTCCACCGCGCAGATGGTCGTGGCTCTCAAGCCGCTGCACGACCGCGCGAAGATCAAGCGCGTTGTGGTCAGCACCTACCAATCGGTTTCCGGCTCGGGCAAGGAAGCCATCGACGAGTTGTGGAAGCAGACCAAGGGCATCTACGTCCCCGGCCAGGAGGTTGCCCCCGAGGTCTACCCCAAGCAGATCGCCTTCAACGTGATCCCGCATATCGACGTCTTCATGGACAGCGGTGACACCAAGGAAGAATGGAAGATGGTCGCCGAGACGAAGAAGATCGTCGACCCCTCCATCAAGGTCACCGCCACCTGCGTGCGGGTTCCGGTCTTCGTCGGGCACTCGGAATCGATCAACATCGAGTTCGAGGATTTCCTCGACGAGGACGAGGCCCGCGACATCCTGCGTGAAGCGCCCGGCATCATGGTCGTCGACAAGCGCGAGGACGGGGGCTACGTCACCCCGATCGAATGCGTCGGCGATTTTGCCACCTTCATCAGCCGCATCCGTCAGGACGTGACGATCGAGAACGGCCTGAACCTCTGGTGCGTCTCCGACAACCTGCGCAAGGGCGCGGCGCTCAACGCCGTGCAGATCGCCGAGACCCTCGGCAAGCGCGTGCTCAAGAAGGGCTGAGGCCCCCACGGCGGGCCGGTTCCGAAACCGGCCCCCACACTTGCCCATCGAAAAAACTTGCGACCGGACCCAAGGATCGCGCTGCGACGCGCGTCTTATGGGTCAGAGCAACCGGTAGTGGTCCGGATTTCCGCCCCTTGGCAGGGCGGCTCTCCGGGCCAACACTGGCGGCAACCCCTATCGCAAGGACCTGAATTCGATGAAACGCTTCCTCCTGACCACCGCGCTCTGCGCCTCGTTCCCTCTCGCCGCCCAGGCCGATGACATCGTCATCCGGGCCGACCTGTCTCAGGCCACCGTCTTTGGCTCCGGCGCCGAGGTGTCGCGCACCGGCAGCGCCGTGATCCCCGAGGGGCGTCACCGCCTGCTGATCGCCGTGCCCGATCTCGACGCGGTCTCCCTGCCGCAGATCGCCGATGCCGACGGCGTCCGCTTCGGCCCGCCGCAGCCGCTCTACAATCACCCCATCGCCGAAGGCGCGCTGGATACCGAGGCGCAGGCCGCCGCCCGCGCCGCCTTGGAGCAAGCCGAAGACGCGCTGACCGAGGCGCAAGATGCCCTGACCCAGGCCGACGCCCGCATCCGCGCGATCGAGACGCAGCAAGGCTACATCGCCGCGATCCTCCGGGGCGGCGAAAACGGTGTCGCGATGCCGGACGACCCGGAGCAGGTGGCGCAGTTCCTCGCGACCCTTGGCGCAGAAACCGCGCGGCTCGCGCAAGAGATGCTCGACGCGCAGGTGGCCCGCCGCGACCTTGCCGAAACCGTGACCGACGCGCAGCGCGCCTATGCCGAGGCCTCCCAGGCGCTTCAGGTCCTCTCGCCGTTCCACCAACAGATCAACGCCATCGCGGTCGATGTTGTCGCCACGGAAGAGACGGATATCGACGTGGTGCTGGATTACTTCACCCGCAATGCCGGGTGGCGTCCGAGCTACGAGCTGAACCTCGATACCGAGAGTGGCGAGCTTGCCATCGACCGCTTCGTCACGCTGCAAACCCACGGCCCCGCTCGCTGGCAGGATGTCGACGTGGTGTTCTCCACCGCGACGCCGGATCGCCAGCGCGTCCCGTCCTCCCTCGTCTCCCGGCCGGCGCGCATTTTCGAGCCTGCCGACGCCGAAGGCGGTGCCATCGCCCGCACGATGGAAATCGCGGACGCCGCCTCCAGCCCCGCACCGGTTCCGACCGCGGGCTATGCCAGCAGCGCGCCCGTCGTCGTGGCCGAGGAATTCGCCGTGACCGCGAATTTCACCGGGTTGTCCATCACCTACGCCTATCCCGAAGCGGTGAGCGTGCCGGTGACGGGAGAGGTTCTTCTGGCCTTCGACACCGTCGATCTGGAGGTGGAGCAGGAAAACCGCGCCGTTCCGCGCTATGACGAAACGGCCTTCCGCATCGCCTTGGTCGAGAACGACAGCGGTGAACCGATCCTGCCGGGCGAGGCGCGCTTCTACCGGGACGGCGCCTTGATGGGTGAGGGCGCGATGCCTCTCATCCCCGCAGGCGCGGAGGCAGAGATGGCATTCGGCGCGCTCGATCACCTGCAACTGACGTGGATCGACCGGTCTCTGGCCGAGGGCGATCGCGGCCTTTTCGTCAGTTCCACCACGCAATCGCGCGAGATTGCCTTCGGCGTGGAGAATACCGGCACCGAAAGCGAAAGCGTCCGCATCCTCTACGCCACGCCCTTCGCCGAGCAGGAGGATCTGGAGCTTGACCTCACCCTCAACCCGCGTCCCACCGAAGAGGACGTGGAGGATGAGCGCGGCATTCACGCATGGGATATGGAAGTCGGCTCCGGCGAGGAACGGCTGATCGAGATGACGGTCGAGTTCGAATTCCCCGAAGGGCACGTTCTGGACTGGCGTCCTTGAATGGCGGGGGCAAACGTCCCTGACAGATGACTGACGCTCACCCGGGTCCGGAAACGGGCGCGGGTGAGTGCATCAAACCGACGGGCGTCAGCCTTCAGCCTTCGACCGTTTCCTCAAGCCGGGCCAATCCGCGCTCGTAGTCCGCGCCGACCCATCCGTCCATCATCAGGCCGAACCAGCGCCCGATGGGACCGCCGCCCATGTCGGCCAGCATGCCCCACGTCACGCGCGTGCTGTCACCCTCGGGCGTCAACCGCCACCAGGCTTCCGCCGTGCCCATGTCGCCGAAATCGAGAGCCGTGCGCACGCTTTCGTTCTCGACCGACTCGACAATTTCCTGCCGCCCATTGCCGACGTTGGGATGTTCCGACGTCCACTCCATCACGTTGCCGACGCCTTCCTCCGGGCCGGAATAGGCGACCTGCATTTCAGGGTCGATCCCGCTCCACGGTGACCATTCCGAGAAGGCCTGAAGCGAGTTGAGATGGGGGAAGACCTCCTCCGGCGGGGCGTCGACGATCACCTCACGCTCGACAGAGACATAGCGGGGCAAAAGCATACCCACGATGACGACGACGGCCACAAGGGCGACCAATCCAATCAGGATGTTTCGGATCAAGCGCATGGGGTCCTCCGGGCTCTCGGGATCAAAATCCCCCGAATGATACCACGACACGCGGCGCTTGCGCCAATAATCATGCGGGACGACCGCGCATGACGCTCCAAAAAAGGCGGCGGACCGTTGCGGCCCGCCTGCCCGAACGCGTTCTAGAGCGGCACGAAGCTGCGGCCGCTGCCGTCCACCGTTTCGAACTCCATATCGTCGATATGGGCCCACAACCCGTGCAGCGAAACCTCGCCCGCATCGACGGCTTCCTTGACGTAGGGATAGCTGAGAAGGTTTTGCAGGCTCACGTGGATGCCCTCTTTCTCCAACGCGGTCTGGCGGCTGTCAGGGTCAGTGACATCCGCGATGGCGTCATATCCGGGGCGGAGCACGTCAAGCCAGCGGCCGATCAGGCTTTCGGGCTTCTCGAACTCGGGCGCCGTGCCCTCGCACATGGAGATACAGCCCGCGACGCCGCCGCATTGGGAGTGTCCCATCACCAAAATATGCTTAACTTTAAGGTGTTTCACCGCGAATTCCACGGCGGCGCCGGTGCCGTGGTGGTTGCCGTCCGGCGTGAAGGGCGGCACGAGGTTGGCGATGTTGCGGTGAATGAAAAGCTCTCCCGTGCGCTGCCCGAAGATCGAGTTGATCTCCAACCGGCTGTCACAGCAGGCAATAACCATCGCGCGCGGGTTCTGGCCTTCGATCGCCAGCTTGCGGAACCAGTCCAGTTTTTCCGGGCGAACGTTGGCCTTCCATTCGTTGTAGCGCTCGAGGAGATAGGCGGGCAGAGAGTGTACGCGGTGCATCCGTCTTCCTTCATGAATGAGACTTCGGCCCTCTTAGCCTGAATTCTACGCGATTTGGAGATGCTTTTGCGCGCCGGGTAAATCTCTTCTTCAGCACAATCCGCCATACCCCTCGGCAGATCCCATGATTGGGCGTCCTGTGGTGGGGGCGAGTGGAAGTGGAGCGAGAGACATGCTGCTGACGGCTAGGGCCGAATTGTGCCCGACGATAACCGAAATCGCGCCGGAGGAACCCGCGCGGTTCAATCCGGAGTGCCTTGAAGAATTATGCCTGAAAATCGGAGAAGTCCGGGCCGAGGCGGAGGTGGCCCTCGCACTGCACCGGATCTCTGACCTGATGCCGAAGCTGACCGACATGCTGAGCAACAATCCGCAGGCCTTCGTGACGGGGATCGAAGGGCTGTGCAACGACGCGGAGCTGATCGGCATGGCAACCCTTGCCCGCGTGGCGCGGGACGTTTTGCAGACCTACAAATCGGGAAACCACGTGGCGCTTTCCGCCACCGTGGCCCGGCTCGACAGGGTGGGTGAGCGGTCGATTCATGCCGTCTGGGACCTCGAGGATCTTTCCGTCTGATCTGGCCTTGCAGAGCAGGCTCTGACCTATAGGCTAGCGCCGAACAACAACGGTGCGCTCCCTATGACGATGATGTTTGCAGAGGCCAGTTCGGTCGCCCTTCCAATTTTGCTCGTAAGCCCAGAGGCTTGCGAGGACGCTCTGGCTGATCTGCCAAAGGCGCAGGCTGAATGGGCGGCCTTCCACGGCTTCAAGGGAAGCCTCGGCCAGACCCTCGTGCTGCCCGGTGATGGGCTGGCCGGTGTGCTGATCGGCACCGGCTCGGCATCGGACCGCGCGCGCAAACGTTTCGCCATCGGCGCGGCCATCGCGGCGCTGCCCGAGGCGACCTATTCCCTCGAACACCTGCCAGAAGGGCAGGGCGAGGAAATCGCGCTTGGCTACCTCCTGTCGCTCTACCGATTTGATCGCTACCGCAGCCAGACGAAACCCAAGGCGCGCCTCGTTGCGCCCGAGGGGATTGATGCCGACCGCCTGCAGCTGATCGCCCAGTCCGAGGCGCTGACCCGCGACCTGATCAATACCCCCGCCGAAGAAATGGGCCCCGATGCGCTGGAAGCCGCTGTCCGCAACCTCGCCGACGAATTTGGCGCGACCGTCACCACCGTCGAGGGGGAGGCGCTTCTCGACCAGAACTTCCCGCTGATCCACACCGTGGGCCGCGCGGCGGCGAAAGCGCCGCGCCTGATCGAGATGACATGGGGCAGCGAAGGCCCGACCCTGACCCTCGTCGGCAAGGGCGTCTGCTTTGATACCGGCGGCTTGAACCTGAAGCCCGGCGCCTCGATGGGGATCATGAAGAAAGACATGGGCGGCTCCGCCAATGTGCTTGGCCTCGCGCGGATGATCATGGCCAGCGACATGGCGGTGCGCCTGCGCGTGCTGATCCCGGCGGTGGAAAACAACGTCGCCGGCAATTCCTTCCGCCCCGGTGATATCTTCACCGCGCGCAACGGCCTCACCGTCGAGATAAACAACACCGATGCCGAAGGCCGCCTCGTGCTGGCCGACGCGCTGGCCTATGCCTCGGAATCGCCACCCGATCTGCTGATCTGCATGGCGACGCTCACCGGTGCCGCCCGCGTGGCCGTCGGCCCTGACATCGCGCCGTTCTTCACCGATGACGATGCGCTCGCCGCAGCACTCTCCGCCGCCAGCGCCACGGTCGCCGACCCCTGCTGGCGCCTGCCTTTCCACGAGGCCTACGAGCCGATGATCGAGCCAGGCATCGCCGATCTCGACAACGCGCCCGCGGGCGGTATGGCGGGGTCGATCACCGCCGCGCTGTTCCTGCGACGCTTCGCGCCCGTGCCACGGTTTGCGCATTTTGACATCTACGGCTGGCAACGCACGAATGCCCCGGCCCGCCCGAAAGGCGGTGTCGGTCAAGGGATCCGCGCGCTGTTCAACGCATTGCCCGAGGTTCTTTCCGAATGAGCGATCCCCGCACCACGCCGTCCAACGGACGCGTCGCCCACACCTCTCTCAACGGCTCGGTCGAGGCCGAGCGCTATTCCGAGGGGCGTTGGATGATGGTTCAGCAACCCATCGCCAACCTCACCGACAAGCCCCGCGGTGCGCGGGCCTCGCAGCTGGTCTTCGGCGAGCGCTTCCTCGTTCTCGACAACGAGGATGGCTTCGCTTTCGGTCAGGCCGAGCGAGACGGATACGTGGGCTATATCCTGCAAGGCGCCCTGACCGGGGCTGAACCGGCGACCCATTGGGTGATCTCGCCGGCCACGCATCTTTACCCGAAGGCCAACATCAAGGTTTCGCCCGACGTATGCCTCTACTTCGGCAGTCAGGTGAAGGTGACGGGCGAGAGTGGGGCCTTCAAGCGCATCCACACCGGACACTTCATGCCGACGCAGCACCTCATGCCGATCAAGGCGCGGTTCGCGGACCCGGTCGGGATCGCGGATCTGTTCCTCGGCACGCCCTACCTTTGGGGCGGCACCAGCCGGTGGGGGATCGATTGTTCGGGTCTTGTGCAGGCCTGCCTGCTCGCCTGCGGGATCGATTGCCCGCGCGACAGCGACCAGCAGGAAGCCGTTCTGGGTGAGGATATCCCCGGCGACGCCGCCCTCAAGCGCGGCGATCTGATCTTCTGGAAAGGTCATGTCGGCATGATGGCGAGCGATCGGATGCTGCTCCACGCCAATGCGCACCACATGGCCACGGCGTACGAGCCTCTCAAGGACGCGGCCGCCCGGATCGAGGCAAATGAATTCGGGGCCATCACGTCGCGGAAGCGTTTGGCACTCGGGTAGCGCATCCTGGCAGGCCGACCCTCCGGGGGGAGTAGTAATGGCCAAGATGAAGGGAGCGGCTATTCCACGGCCCGGATCAGCTTGCGTTCCAGCACCCGAAGCACGGTCTTGAGGTCGTGCCCGCGTTTCAGGATGCGTCCGTCCATGCCGATCACCGCGTATTGTCCCTGCCGGTCACGCAGCTTGGGGCGCTTCTCGATCCGGTAGATCGGGTTCTCGGCGGTGCGTTTGAAGATCGAGAAGACGGCGACATCGCTCAGGTGGCTGATCCCGTAATCCCGCCATTCGCCCGCTGCCACCATGCGCCCGTAAAGCCCCAGGATCGGCGCGAGCTCTGTCCGGTGAAAGGCGACCTGATTTTGTGAGACGGTGCCCCCGGTGGGCTGGAACTGCATGACCATGGGAGAAGGGTGGGGCGTGAGGCGGGTCGGGTCAAGCTGTGGCGGGCGAAAAACGCGCGCAGCCTCGCGGAAAGGCCCGGCTCAGCCTGGCAGGCCGTCGATGCAGGGCAATTCGTGCAGCTTCTCGTCCCACCCGGCGCGAGAGCTGGTGCAGATATGCGCGTTGGGTCGCAGGGTGAGTTCGGTGTCGAGGGCGCCTGCCGGAACCGAAAGGATGCCGTCCTGCACGACTGGCAGGGCCGAGCCGCAGCGGCGGCAGAAGGCTTTCACGTGACGTGTGTCCGGCAGCCGGAAGGTTGCCACGTGTTCTCCGCCCGCCAGCCATTCGAGCTTCGCCGAAGTTGAGAAAAGGTTCGCCGAATGGGCCGAGCCGCTGTCCTTCCGGCAGCGCGTGCAATGGCAAAGGAAGAAATACTTGAACCCGCCCGTAATGCGAAATTCTACCGTTCCGCAAAGGCATGTGCCGCTTGCCGTCTCGTCCATCATTGGCCTCCTGCCGCGATCATTGTTGCAGGGGCAGAGTGACTCGACCGAACCGCGCTCTTCAAACGAAAAAGCCCCGCACGCCGGGTGCGGGGCTTTCGATGTCTTGAGGGGATCGCGGCTCAGGCGCGCACCAGGTCCTCATAGCTCTGCGCGATGTCGCGGGTCAGGGCGCCAACTTCAAAATTGTAGTCGGCGATCTGGCCTACCGGGGTGACCTCGGCGGCGGTGCCGGTCAGCCAGCACTGCTCGAAGCTTTCCAGCTCTTCCGGCATGATGTGGCGCTCGTGCACCTTGATCTGCTTCTCCTGCAGCATCCCGATGACGGTCTGCCGGGTGATGCCGTTGAGGAAGACGTCCGCCGTGGGGGTATGCACCTCGCCGTCCTTGACGAAGAAGATGTTCGCGCCGGTCGCCTCGGCCACGTAGTTGCGGTAATCCATGAACAGCGCGTCCGAGCAGCCCTTGGCCTCGGCCGCGTGCTTGGAGGTGGTGCAGATCATGTAGAGGCCGGCGGCCTTGGCGTGGACCGGGATCGTCTCGGGCGAGGGGCGCTTCCACTTGGAGATGTCGAGCTTCGCGCCCTTCATCTTGGCATCGCCGTAGTAGCTGCCCCACTCCCAGGCCGCGATGGCGAGGCGGACGGGGTTGCGGGCGGAGCTGACGCCCATGTCGTCGCCGGCACCGCGCCAGGCGATCGCGCGGATGTAGGCGTCGGTCAGGTTGTTGGCCTTCATCACCTCGTATTTCGCGGCCTCGATCTCGTCGACCGTCCAGGGGATCTCGAAATCGATGCAATTGGCCGAGTAGTGCAGGCGTTCGGAATGTTTGCGGCTCTCGAAGATCTTGCCGTTGTAGGCACGCTCGCCCTCGAAAACGCTGGAAGCATAATGCATCGCGTGGCTGAGCAGGTGGACGTTGGCAGAGCGCCAGTCGACAAGCGCGCCGTCCATCCAGATCATGCCGTCCCTGTCGTCATATCCTGCCATTGGTCCCGTCCCTTGTATGTGCCTAATACACAGGCAAAATTTCCAGAAATTGCGCAATCGAGGCCGGTTTCGGTCATAAAGTTACGCACACTGACGATTTGGCTAGCAATTGATTCTTGGAAAGTCAACAAGGCTGACATAAACTGGAAGAAACAGGAGGGACCGCATGTCAGACCGAGGCGCAGCGATGGGGCGAGACAGCTTGCTGTTCCTGACCGACGAGCAGTTGCGGCGCGGGATCGAGGCGATGTTCTTTGCCTATCGGGGTTTTACCGCTGATCCGGACCTGATCCTGGCCGAGCGGGGCTATGGCCGGGCCCACCATCGTGCGGTGCATTTCATCAGCCGGACGCCGGGGACGACGGTGAATAACCTGCTGTCGATCCTTGGTGTGACCAAGCAATCGCTGAACCGCGTGCTGCGGACGCTGGTTGAGGATGGGCTGGTCGAGGCGCGTGTGGGGATCAGGGACAAGCGGGAGCGGCATCTTTATCTGACCGAGGAAGGGGAGGCGCTGGAGCGCGCGTTGAGTGAATCGCAGCGGAACCGGATGCGCGCGGCCTTTCGCAATGCGGGGCCGGAGGCTGTTTCGGGGTTTCGCGCCGTTCTGGAGGAGATGATGGATCCGGACATGCGCCGCCATTACCTCGAGAACGTGGAGAAGGGGCAATGATGGATATCGGGGCGCACATCCTGATCGTTGACGACGATGAACGCATCCGGACGCTGCTTCAGAAATTCCTCATGCGGAACGGTTTCATGGCCACGGGGGCGCGCGATGCGGCGCATGCGCGTGTTTTGCTGGCGGGACTGAGCTTCGACTTGATCGTGCTGGACGTGATGATGCCGGGGGAGGACGGGTTGAGCCTGTGTCGCGGCATTCGGACCTCGGACGCGACGCCGATCCTGCTGCTCACCGCGAAGGGGGAGTCCGGGGATCGGATCGAGGGGTTGGAGGCGGGGGCCGACGATTACCTGCCGAAGCCTTTCGAGCCGAAGGAGCTTCTTTTGCGGATCAATGCGATCCTGCGGCGGATGCCGGCGCCGGTCGAGGATGCGACGGTGCCGCAGGTCCTCCACCTCGGGCCGGTGCGCTATGATATCGAGCGGGGCGAGCTGTGGCAGGGGCAGGATCCGGTGCGGCTGACGGCGACGGAGGCGGCGCTGATGCGGATCTTTGCCCACCAGCCGGCGGAGGCCCTGTCGCGGGGCGAATTGGTGAGCCTGCTGAATCGGGACAAGGTCGGGGGAGACCCTGTTCAGGAGCGGGCCGTGGACGTTCAGATCACCCGGCTGCGGCGCAAGATCGAGATGAATCCGAAGCAGCCGCGGTATCTTCAGACGGTCCGGGGGGCGGGCTACATGCTGGCCCCGGATTGACCCTGTTCAAGCTTGCACAATTCGCTAACCAGTTGATCCTCAACAAAATCTTGCCAGGCGTTAAGGTCTTGTTAACCAAGCCCATCGCCGGGCTCCCGTACATCCCCCTCACCTGAGACGCTACGCGCCGCGCGACGTGCAACTTCCTGCACGCTCTCGCAATTTCGGCCAAGCGGTCCTCGCACTCCCTCCCTGAGGCAGCTACATTGGCTCAAACGCCCCGCGCCGGCCTGTCGGCGCTGAACCCATGCTGCAACAGAACGGAAGCCTCTCCATGCTGATCGTCAACAACCCCTCGGGACTTCACCATGAAATGCCGGAAGGACACCCTGAACGCATCGCAAGGCTCGAGACGGTCTTCGCCGTTCTGACGGAGGTGGAGGCCGACCGCGTGGAAGCGCCGCTCGGGGTCGAGGACGACGTCGCGCTCTGCCATCCGCAGACCTATATCGACGCCATGCGCAACGCGATGCCGGAGGCAGGGCTCGCGCAGATCGATGCGGATACAAGCGCCTCGCCCGGCACTTGGGAGGCCGCGATGCGCGGGGTCGGGGGCTGCTTGCTGGCGGTCGACCGGGTGCTTTCCGGCGTCCACAAGCGCGCTTTCGTGGCGACGCGGCCGCCCGGACACCACGCGGAGAAGACCCGCGCCATGGGCTTCTGCCTGTTCGGCAACGTCGCAATCGCTGCGCGTCACGCGTTGGAGCGCCACGGCCTCGCCCGCGTGGCCATCGTCGATTTCGACGTCCACCATGGCAACGGTACGCAGGATCTGCTGTGGGACGAGCCCCGCGCCCTGTTCATCTCCAGCCACCAGATGCCGCTCTATCCCGGCTCGGGCGCGGTGCACGAGCGCGGCGCGTCCGACAACGTGATGAACCTGCCGCTGCCGCCGGGATCGGACGGGCAGGCGATGCGCTCGCGCTATGAAAGCCACGTCTTCCCCCGCCTGCGCGATTTCGAGCCGGAGATGATCTTCATCTCGGCCGGGTTCGACGCCCACGCCCGCGATCCGCTGGCGCAGCTCAACTGGGAGACCGAGGATTTCGCCTGGGTCACGCGCGAGCTGGTGAAGGTCGCGGAGGAGGTCTGCGAGGGGCGCATCGTCTCGACTTTGGAGGGCGGTTATGATCTTCAGGGGCTCGGCGACGGCGTGCTCGCCCATGTGACGGAACTGGAGGACCACGATGACCGATAAACCCATCGAGGAGATGAGCTTCGAGGATGCGATCCGCGAGCTGGAGCAGGTGGTGACCCAGTTGGACCGGGGCGATGTGGCGCTGGAGGATTCCATCAAGCTGTACGAGCGGGGCGCGGCGCTGAAAGCCCGCTGCGAGGCGAAGCTGAAAGAGGCCGAAGAAAAGGTCGCGCAGATCACCCTCGACGCGAACGGACAGCCGAAAGGCGCGACCCCGGTCGAGGGCCTGTAACAGGTGTTCAAGACGGCCTTGGGCGATGCGCAAACCCGCATCGGTGATTTCCTGACAGACCAGATGGCAGAGCTGGGCGCGGATAATATCGCGCAAGGCATGCGCTATGCGACGGCGGGCGGCAAACGCCTGCGCGGCTTTCTTGCGCTGGAAAGCGCGGCGCTGTTCGACGTGCCGCAAGCCCGCGCCCTTTACGCGGCGGGCGCGGTGGAATGCCTGCACGCCTATAGCCTTGTCCATGATGACCTGCCCGCGATGGATGACGACGATCTGCGGCGCGGCCAGCCCACGGTGCACAAGAAATGGGACGAGGCGACAGCGGTTCTGGTCGGCGACGCCTTGCAGAGCTTTGCGTTCGAGTTGCTGGGCCGCGAGGGGGCTGGCACGGCCGAAGAGCGCGTTGCGCTGGTGGCAAGCCTTGCGAAGGCCAGCGGCGCGCAGGGCATGGTGCTGGGGCAGGCGCAGGATATTGCCGCCGAGACCGCCGGGCGCGCTCTGACGCTGGAAGAGATCACCGAGTTGCAGGCCAACAAGACCGGGCGGCTGATCGAATGGCCCGCGCTATCGGGTGCGATCCTTGGCGGCGCGGACCCGGAGCCCCTGCGGCGCTACGCGGAAGCCATCGGGCTCGCCTTCCAGATCGCCGACGATGTGCTGGATGTGGAGGGCGACGCCGCCACCGCCGGCAAGGCGCTGCGCAAGGATGCGGAGGCCGGGAAGGCAACCTTCGTTTCCCTGCTGGGACTGGCCGAGGCCAAGGCCCGTGCGGCGGCCCTTGTGCAGGAGGCAACTGCGGCGCTTCGGCCCTATGGCGATAGGGCGCAGACACTTTGCGATCTGGCGCATTACATAGTAGCCCGTGACAAGTAGCCCCGCCCCCTTATGTAAAGGGACGTACCGCAGCCGAACCAAAGCAGGATCATGATGAGCGAGCGCCCGAAGACCCCTTTGCTGGACAAGGTACATTCTCCGCACGATCTCAAGGGGTTGAGCAATGTCGAGCTGGAGCGTCTGGCCGATGAATTGCGCGCAGAGATGATCTGGACGGTGAGCCAGACCGGGGGCCATTTCGGTGCCGGGTTGGGCGTGGTGGAGATGACGGTGGCGCTGCATGCGGTCTTCGACACGCCGCGCGACAAGCTGGTCTGGGATGTCTCGCACCAGAGCTATCCGCACAAGATCCTGACCGGGCGGCGCGACCAGATGCTGACCATCCGTCAGAAGGACGGGCTGTCGGGTTTCACCAAGCGCAGCGAGAGCGTTTATGATCCCTTCGGGGCGGCGCATTCCTCGACCTCGATCTCTGCCGCGTTGGGCTTTGCCGTCGCACGCGATCTGGGCGGTGACAGCGAGACCGGCCACGGGGATGCCATCGCGGTGATCGGTGATGGTGCCATGTCCGGTGGCATGGCCTTCGAGGCGATGAACAACGCGGGCCATCTGGGCAAGCGCTTGATCGTGATCCTCAACGACAACGAAATGTCGATTGCGCCGCCGACCGGTGCCATGTCCTCCTACCTCTCGCGGCTCTACGCCGGGGCTCCGTTTCAGGAGTTCAAGGCCGCCGCCAAGGGCGCGGTGTCGCTGCTCCCCGGCCCGTTCCAGGAGGGCGCGCGGCGGGCGAAAGAGCTGCTGAAGTCGGTGACCGTGGGTGGGACGCTGTTCGAGGAGCTCGGCTTCTCCTACGTCGGGCCGATCGACGGCCATGATATGGAGAGCCTCCTGTCGGTGCTGCGCACCGTGAAGGACCGCGCTGACGGGCCGATCCTGATCCATGCGATCACCAAGAAGGGGAAGGGCTACTCCGAGAACCGGCCCGACCGGGGCCATGCGACTGCCAAGTTCGACATCGCCACCGGTGAGCAGATGAAAGCGCCGTCGAATGCGCCGAGCTACACCAAGGTGTTCGCGCAGAGCCTGATTGCCGAGGCCGAGGATGACCCGAAGATCGTCGCCGTCACCGCCGCGATGCCCGACGGCACCGGGCTCGACCTGTTTGCCGAGCGGTTCCCGAGCCGGTGTTTCGACGTGGGCATTGCCGAGCAGCATGGCGTCACCTTCGCCGCCGGGATGGCCGCGGGCGGGTTGAAGCCCTTCGCGGCGATCTACTCGACGTTCCTGCAACGCGGCTACGATCAGATCGTCCACGACGTCGCGATCCAGCGCCTGCCGGTGCGTTTCGCCATCGACCGCGCCGGGCTGGTGGGGGCGGACGGCTGCACCCACGCCGGCAGCTACGACATCAGTTTCATGAGCAACCTGCCCGGCATGGTGGTGATGGCCGCCGCCGACGAGGCCGAGCTGCGCCACATGGTCCGCACTGCGTTGGAGATCGATGATCGCCCCTCGGCTTTCCGCTTCCCGCGCGGCGAGGGCGTCGGCGTCGACCTGCCCGAGCGCGGGCAAGCGCTGGAGATCGGCAAGGGCAGGATGATTCAGGAGGGCGCGCGGGTCGCGATCCTCAATTTCGGCACCCGCCTGAAGGAGGTTCAGGAGGCCGCCGAGACCCTCACCGCTCGCGGCATCACCCCGACCATCGCCGACGCCCGCTTCGCCAAGCCGCTCGACGAGGCGTTGATCCTGCAACTCGCCCGCCACCACGAGGCGCTGATCACCGTCGAGGAAGGCGCTGTCGGCGGCTTCGGCTCTCACGTGGCGCAATTGTTGGCCGAGAAGTGCATCTTCGACACCGGGCTAAAATACCGCTCCATGGTGCTGCCCGACATCTTCATCGACCAGGCCAGCCCGCGCGACATGTATGCGATTGCCGGGATGAATGCCGAGGACATCGTGGCTAAGGTGCTCACCACCCTCGGCGTCGAGGTTCTGAGCCAGCGCGCCTAAGCGCGCGAGAAGCGGGCGGCGAGTTCGACGTGGGGTGACCAGAGGAACTGGTCCACCGGCTGCACCCAGTCGAGCGTGTAGCCCGCCGCCACCAGCATCGCCGCGTCGCGGGCAAAGGTGACGGGGTTGCAGGAAACGGCGGCGATTACCGGCACACCGGCTTTCGCGAGCTCGGCAGTTTGCGCCTCGGCCCCGGCGCGGGGCGGGTCGATGACGACGGCATCGAACTTGGCCAGTTCGTCCGGCAGCATCGGGCGGCGGAACAGGTCGCGTTTTTCCCAGGTGATTGGCTTCAGGCCCGTGGCGTGCCGTGTCGCGTGATCGAGCGCGTCGAGCAGGTCCGGCGCGGCCTCCACCGCGTGGACCGAGGCGCTTTGCGCCAGTGGCAGGGCGAAAGTGCCGATGCCGCAGAATAGGTCGGCGATATGTCGGGCCTCGCCAACAGCCTCGCTGACGGCGGCCTGCAGGGCAGCCTCGCCCGCGGCGGTCGCTTGCAGGAAGGCGCCCGGTGGCGGGATCACGCGGGCGGTGCCGAGGGTCAGGCGCGGCGGGGTCTCGGTAAACACCGGCTCGTCACCCCAGGTCAGCCGTGAGAAACGCCCGCCCGCCACCTGCGGCAGGCTCGCGCGGAGCGGCCCGTCGAGGGGTTTTGCGCCAGTCACGTGCAGGTCCACTCCGGTCTCGGTCAGCGTGACGGAGAGGCCGAGCGTCGCCGAGCGGGAGGCGCCGACCTTCACGATCTCTTCCAGCGCCGGCAGCACCTCCAGCAGGGCCGGCTCCAGCAGCAAACAGTCTCTGATCGGCACGATGGTGCCTGATTTCCGAGCGTGGAAGCCGACCAATGCGCCCTTCTTGGTGCGCGTTCCGGCCAGCGTCGCGCGGCGGCGTGACCGCGGCGGCGAGGTCACGATCGGACGCAGGGGCGCGGGCAGGTCGTGGGCCTGCAGGGCCTTGGCGATCACCTCTTCCTTCCAGCCCGCGACAAAGCCATCAGCGGCGTGCATCAAGCTGCAGCCGCCGCAGGCCTTATAGTGGGGGCAGGGGGCCTTCACCCGCTCGGTCGAGGGGGTGAGGATTGCCGGGGCGGCAAGGCGGTCGCCCTCGATTTCGCCGGACACGCGCTCTCCTGGCAGGGTGAGCGGCACGAAGACCGGCGCGCCCGAGGCGTCCTCGGCGATGCCGTCGCCGTGGTGGCCGAGGCGTTTGATCGTGACTTCAACCATGGGGCACCGGGTCAAAAGGAAGGGTGGCGTTCATGGGAGACCTTTGCGGCAAAGCGCGCGGCGGGACAAGACCCGCGCCGCCTACTGGGCGGCGGCGGTTTCGTCCTCCAGCCCGATGAAGCCGCCCGATTGCCGGTTCCAGTAGCGGGCATAGAGACCGTTCTGTGCCAGAAGCTCCTCATGAGTGCCATCCTCGGCGATCCGGCCATCGTCGAGCACGATGATCCGGTCCATCGCCGAGAGGGTCGAGAGCCGGTGCGCGATGGCGATGACGGTCTTGCCCTCCATGACGCTGTGGAGCGTATCCTGAATAGCGGCCTCGACCTCGGAATCGAGCGCGCTTGTCGCCTCGTCCAGCACCAGCACCGGCGCGTCCTTGAGGAAGGCCCGCGCGAGCGCCACGCGCTGCCGCTGCCCGCCCGAAAGCTTCACGCCGCGTTCACCAAGGAAGGCGTCATAGCCGGTGTTGCCGCGGTGGTCGCGCAGGCCGAGGATGAAGTCATGGGCCTCGGCGCGCTTTGCGGCCTCGATCACCTCGGCCTCGCTCGCATCGGGGCGGCCGTAGAGGATGTTGTCGCGCGCGGTGCGATTGAACATGGCGGTGTCTTGCGTGACCATGGCGATCTGCTGGCGCAGGCTGTCCTGGGTCACGTCGCGCACGTCGGTGCCATCGACAAGGATTCGACCCTGTTCCGCATCATAGAGCCGCATCAACAGCGCTACGAGAGTGGATTTCCCGGCACCGGAAGCGCCCACCACGCCCAGTTTCTCACCCGGTTCAATGGAGAGGTCGATCCGGTCGATCCCGCCCGAGCGTTGCCCGTAGGCGAAGGAGACCCCCTCGAACCGGATCGCGCCGCTGAGCCGGGGCAGGGGCCCTGCGTCGGGCGCGTCGGTCAGCCCGTGGGAGGGGGTGAGCGTGCGCATGCCGTCCTCCAGCTCCCCGATATTGGCGTAGATCCCCATCAGCGTGAAGGAGACCCACCCGGTCATCTGCGAAATCCGCATCGAGATGGCCCCGATGGCGGCGATGTCGCCGGGGGTGGCCTGCCCGTTCTGCCACATCCAGACGCCGCCGAGCACTAGGGCCACCGGCAGCATCCCGGCGGTCGTCATCAGCGCGAAACGGAAGCCAGTGGACAGCGTGCCGAAGCGCAGCGCGGCGGTGCGGTAGCCGTCCATCGCACCGATGGCGGCGGAATCCTCGTGATCGGTATGGCCGAACAGCTTCACCGTCTTGATGTTGGTGATCGTGTCGACGACCTGCCCCGTGACGTTGGCGCGGGTCGCGGCACGGGCCTTGGCGCGGACCCGGATGCGCGGCAGATACCAGCGGATCATCAAGAAATAGAGCCCGCACCAGAGCACAAGCGCAGCGGCGATGCGCCAGTCGATCGCCACCAGCAGGACGACGGTGCCCATCAGCGTGATGATCGCATAGGCGGCGGCGTTGATGACCTCGGTCACGATGTTGACCAGCGCGGTGGCGGCCTGCATCTGCTTCTGCGCCACGCGCCCGGCGAAGTCGTTGTCGAAGAATGTGATGTCGTGGCCGAGCGTCCAGCGGTGCAGGCGCGACTGCACCAGCGGCGCGATGTTGGGCGGCAGGACGATGCCGGTGAACGCGGCGGAGGTGCCGAAGAAGAGCGGCCGCACGAGCAGGTAGAACAGGATGTAGCCCGCGATCAGCAGCCCGTTGCTGGCGAGGTAATCGGCGGTCCCGCCAGAGGTCGTGTCGATGAGCGCGCCGAGATACCACGCGGCGGCGACCTCCATCAGGCCGGCGAGCCCGGAGAAAAGCGCGGCGACGATCATGATCGGCCAGGCGCCGGCAAGGCACCACTTGATGAATGGCCAGAGGCTTTGGGGCGGCGGGCCCTCGGCCTCGGCGAAGGGGCGGACGAGGCCGGAAAGCCAGTCTACCACGCGGATTAGAGCCTGTTTCATGCTGGTTCCGATGCCTCTTCGTCGATCCCGATAAAGCCGCCCGACTGGCGCGCCCAGAAGCTGGCATATAGGCCGCCCAACGCCAAAAGCGCGCTATGGGTGCCCTCCTCCACGATCTTTCCGTCATCCATGACGACGATCCGGTCCATCTGCGCGATGGTCGACAGGCGGTGAGCAATGGCGACGACGGTCTTGCCCTCCATCACGCCGTAGAGGGTCTCCTGAATCTGCGCCTCCACCTCGGAGTCGAGCGCGCTGGTGGCCTCGTCCAGCACGAGGATCGGCGCGTTCTTGAGGATCACGCGGGCGAGCGTCACACGCTGGCGCTGCCCGCCCGAAAGCTTGACGCCACGCTCGCCGACATGGGCATCGTAGCCCTGCCTGCCTTGGGGGTCTTCGAGGTCGAGGATGAATTCGTGCGCCTCGGCACGCTTGGCGGCGGCGATCATCTCCTCCTCCGAGGCGCCGGGCGCGCCGTAGAGGATGTTGTCGCGCACCGAACGGTGGAGAAGCGAGCTGTCCTGCTGCACCATACCGATGACGGAGCGGAGGCTGTCCTGCTGGACCTTCGCAATGTCTTGCCCGTCGATCAGAATCCGACCCTGTTCAGCGTCGTAGAACCGCAACAGCAGCTTCACGAGCGAAGATTTGCCCGCGCCGGACCGTCCGACGAGGCCAATTTTCTCGCCGGGGCGGATGGTGAGGGTGATGTCGTCGATCCCGCCCGTGGCGCGGCCGTAGTGGTGGCTGAGGTTCTCCAGCCGGATCTCGCCCCGCCGCAGGTCGAGCGGCACGGCATTCGGCGCGTCGACGAGGTCGATGGGCTCGGTGATCGTCTCCATCCCCTCGGCCACGACGCCGAGCGCGCGGAAGAAGGTGGAGACGGCCCACATGATCCAGCCGGTCATCGCCGAGAGCCGGAGCGCCAACGCCGTAGCCGCCGCCACCACACCGACCGAGGCCGCGCCCTGTGCCCAAAGCGCGATGCCCCACCCGACGACCGCGACGATGAGGAAGCCGTTGAGGGTGACGAGCAGCACGTCCATCAGCGTGAAAATCCGCATCTCGCGCGCGAAGGTCTGGCGGGTGTCCTCGATCGCCTCTTTCGCGTAGGCGAGTTCGGCGTCGTGGTGGGCGAAGAGCTTCACCGAATGGATGTTGGTATAGCTGTCCACGACCCGCCCGGTGGTGTTGGAGCGCGCGTCGGCGGAGGCTTTCGATGCCGGGCCGACGCGGCGCATGGTCCAGCGCAAGAGCACCACGTAGAGGCCGAACCACAGCACCAGCGGCAGGGCGAGGCGGGGGTCGGAGCTGGTCAGCAGGAAAGCCGCGCCGACGAGGTAAGCGAGCGAGAAGGTGATCGCGTCGAAGACCTGAAAGATCGCGTCTCCGGCGCTGCCGGGCGTCTGCATGATGCGGTTGGCGATCCGGCCCGCGAAGTCGTTCTCGAAAAAGCCGACCGACTGGCGCAACACCTGTTTGTGCGCCCGCCAGCGGACCAGCGCGCCGAATTGCGGCAGGATCGCGTTGTTCAAGAGCGCCACGTCGAGGCCTTGCAGCACGGGGCGGAGTGTCAGGATGAAGACGGCGGCGAGGATCAGCTCCAACCCATATGCCGACAGCACCTCGGCCGGTTCGCCGCCCGACAAGATGTCGACCACGCGGCCCATGTACCAGATCAACCCGATCTCGATCGCCGCGACGACGACCGACATGAAGGCAGTCACCGCAAAGAGGCCTTTGAACGGCTGAGAATACTCCCAAAGGAACGGCCAGAGCCGGCGCGGGGGGCGATCCTGATCATCATGGGCGACGTAGGGATCGACGAGATTTTCAAATTTTCTGAACATGACATTTCCCGTGTCAGGCCAGAGATATAGCGCCCCTGCGACGGAAAGGCCATGCGGTGCGGGACGGGGCGTGGCGTGTCCCGACATCCCCTGCCAAGGACGTCAGTTCAGCAGATCGGATTTCGTCAGGGTGAAGTCGCTGTCGATCCAGCGGGTCTCCAGCTTCTTGAGGTGCTGGCCAAGGGCGGGCCCCTGCAAATCGGGCAGATCGGCGGCCTTCACCGGGAACCGGGCCTGCGCGCCTTGTTCGGCAGCGTCCAGCGCTTCGCCAGTTGGCGGCCGTTCGCTGAGCAAGCCCCGCAGGACAAGGATATCGCGCGCGGGCTCGGCACCGTGACGATAGCCCAACGCGCCCGGAACGGAGGGGGATGTCATCTCGGCCCGGTAGAGCGCCAGCCGTTTGGCTTCGGCCTTCGAGAGGCGGAGGCGGTCGGGCGCGTCCTCTCCACCCATCGCGGCGAGGCGGCGGATCGCGTCGGGCGGCATTTCGCCCTCCAATCCGGTCAGGAGCGTCAGCATGGGGGACGAGGCGCCGGGCAGGACCGCGGCAAGCACGCCGGACTGATCCATGGCCGCGACAGAGGGCGCCGGATCAGGCGCGCGCAGGAGTGTCTTCATCTCCGCCCCGATCCGCTCGCGGGAGAGCCGCGCGATCCCGTCGATACCGGCGGCACAGGCGGCGAGGCCCTCCGCGTCGATGCCGCCAGCGGGGTCGGCGTACCAGGCATGAAAGCGGAAGAAACGCAGGATGCGCAGATGATCCTCGGCAATCCGTTCCGCCGCATCGCCAATGAAGCGCAGCCGCCGGTCGCGAAGGTCGGAGAGCCCCCTCCCGTTCGGGTCGAGCACCTCGCCGCCGCGGGTCGCATAGAGCGCGTTCATGGTGAAATCCCGCCGCGCGGCATCCTCGGCCAGCTCCCGGGTAAAGGCGACGGAGGCATGGCGTCCATCCGTCTCTATATCGCGGCGTAGGGTCGTAATCTCATAGGGTGTGCCGTCGGCCACGAGGGTGACGGTGCCATGGTCAATGCCCGTCGGAATGGCCTTCAGGCCCGCGGCCTTGGCGAGGTCCATGACCTCCTGGGGAAGCAACTCGGTGCAGATGTCGATATCGGCAACGGGAAGGCCGAGAAGGCCGTTGCGCACACAGCCCCCGACAAACCACGCGCCATGGCCGCCCAGCGCATCGAAGACAGCCTTGGAGCCGGGCGCATGGAGCCAATCGGCCTGCAGGCGGGTCATGCGACGCGGTCCGCGAGGTTCTTGAGCATCCGCGCCGTGGCGCCCCAGATATAATAGGGCCCGTAGGGCACGACGTAGTACTTGCGCCGAATGCCGCGCCAGCGGCGGCCTTCGATGGCGTAATTGTCCGGGTTCATCAGGAACGCGAGCGGGACGCGGAACACCTCGGCCACTTCACCGGGCTCGGCCCGCGGCTCGAACTCTTCCTTGATGCGGGCGACCACCGGGGTGACGGTATAGCTGGTGACCGTCTCGTGGGGCGGCATTTCCGCAAGGATAGAGACGTTTTCCTCGGCCAGACCGATCTCTTCCCGGGCCTCTCGCAGCGCGGCTTGTGCGATGGTCTCGCCGGGGTCGACCTTGCCGCCGGGAAAGGCGATCTGGCCGGGATGATGCTTTAAAGTAGAGGCGCGTTTGGTGAGGACGACATCATCGCCGACAACGCCGATCAGCACCGCCGCGGGGCGCAGGACCCGGCCCTCGGGCAAGGTGATGCCGGGGTTGAGGTCGTAATCCGACGACCTCTTGGGGTGAGGCCGCGCCGAGGGATCCTCGAGCGCGGCCGTGAGGGTGTTCAGATCAAGCGGGCGACCCATCGGGTGCCTTCTCGGCCTCGAACCCCAAGGTGAGGGGGTCGAAGTCGTAATGCGCGCCGCAGAACTGGCAATCTGCCGTGACGCGGCCTTCGTCCGTTGTCATATGCGCGATGTCCTTGGCCGAATAGATCGACAGGGACTGGCGCACGCGATCCTCGGAACAGGTGCAGCCGAAAGCGACGGGCAGGGAATCGAACACGCGCGGCTCTTCCTCGTGGAACAGGCGCACGAGGAGGTCGGTCGGCGAGACATGGGGGCCAATCAGCTCCATCTCGTCAGCGGTCTGCATCAGGATATTGGCGCGGGACCAATCCTCGGCCTTGTCCTTGGAGACGAGATCTTCGGCGTTCAGGGTGCCGTCTTCGCTGGTCGGCTCGTTTGCCGCTTCCAGCGAGGCTTCCGGCATCATCTGAAGCATCAGACCACCGGCGCGCCAGCCTTCGTCCTGACCCGGCTCCTGCGCGCGGCCATAGGACAGCTTGAACGCGGTGGGGAGCTGCTCGGACTGGGCGAAATAGGTCTCTGCACAGGCGGATAGAGACTCACCGCCGATCGGCGTGATGCCTTGGTAGGGGGTCGTGCCCTTGCCCTGATCGATCAGGATCGCGAAATACCCCGACCCGATCTGCGGGAAGGCCGGCGCGGTCTCATCCAGACGCTCGGCGTCATAGGAAGCATAGGCCCGGATGCGCGCGGGCTCTCCCTCGGCCTCGGGGGCGAGGAAGTCAGTGGCGATCAGGCGGATCGGTCCGTCGGAGCGCACTTGCAGCGACAGCTTCCAGCGCAGCTTGATCGTCTGGCCGATCAGCGCGGTCAGCAGCGCCATCTCGGCGACCATGGCCTCCACGGGGGCAGGGTAATCGTGCTGAGACAGGATCTGGTCCAGCGTGGTATCCAGCCGGGAGACCCGGCCCCGGATGTCGGAGCGGTCCAGCTGGAACGGCAATACGGTGTCGTCCCACGCGAGTTTTGTGGTCATGGTCATGGGGGGCACCCCCTTTATATCGAAAAACAAGGTCTGGTCCCATATAGGGGGCGCGTGGGCAACACCAAACCCCCCTCTTGCCGCAGTTCTGCCTTGCGTCCGCCGCATGGGGTTGGGAGATCACGGACAGCATTGGCAAAAACTAAATATTAACGCTCCAGATTTCAGGCATGGCGTGACGATGAAAATCCTATTTGTGCATCAGAACTTCCCCGGTCAGTACCGCGAGCTTTTCACGTGGTTGCGGGATCAGGGCGAGCACGAGCTGGTGTTCCTGACCCAACGCAAGGACGTTCCCGACATGGAGGGCGCGCGGGTGGTGAGCTACAACAGCCACCATAAACCGGCGAAAAACGCCTACGCGCTGACGCAGTATTGGGAGGAATGCACCGGCAACGGCTTTGGCTGTGCCCAGGCCGCCTCGCGGCTCCGCGGCGAGGGGTTCACGCCTGATGTGATCCTGGGCCACGTCGGGTGGGGCGAGTTGACGTTCCTGAAGGAGATCTGGCCGGACACGCCGATCATCGGCTATTTCGAGTATTACTTCCTCGCCAAGGGGGGATCCGTCGGCTTCGATCCGGAGTTCCCGGCAAGCCCCCACGCGCCGTTCACCATGCATGCCCGCAATGCGGTGAACTTCGCCAACATCCAGACCGTCGACAAGGGTCATTCCCCCACCGCCTGGCAACGCGACACGTTTCCCGAGAGCTTCCGCGAGAAGATCTACGTCAAGCACGATGGCATCCGTACCGACCGGCTCAAGCCCGATCCCGAGGCAGAGGTCGCGCTCGGGCGGCTGGATCGTCCTGTCACGCGGGACGACGAGATCTTCACCTACATGGCGCGCAACATGGAGCCGACGCGGGGCTTTCACAGCTTCATGCGCGCCCTGCCGCATATCCTCGATGCTCGCCCCAATGCACGGGCGCTGATCATCGGCGGTTCGGATGTTTCCTACGGCAAGAAATCAGGCTCTAACGGCGGGTATAGAGCCGAAATGGAGAAGGAAGTCGGCGAGGCGGTGGATTGGTCTCGGGTCCATTTCCTCGGCCGGGTGCCATACGAAGACTACCAGAAGATCATCCAGGTCGGGCGCTGCCACATCTACCTTTCGGTGCCCTTCGTCCTGTCGTGGTCCTGCCTTGAGGCGATGTCGATGGGCGCCACCATCGTGGCCTCCGACGTGGCGCCTGTGCGCGAGGCGATCGAGCATGGCAAGACCGGCCTACTGGCGGATTTCTTCGATCCCAAGGACATCGCCCGCAAGGTCATCGACGTGTTGGAGCGCCCGGGCAGCTACGCGCATCTTGGCCCGGCAGCGCGGCGGCATGTCGTGAAGCACTATGATTTCAACAAGGTCTGCCTGCCCGAGCATCTGCGCCAGATCAACGCCTTGGTGCCGAAGGCCAAACGGATGGAGATACCGGGGTAGACCCTCCTGCGGGAGCCTATCAAACCGACCGGATCGGTCGAAATCCCGGCAAACGCCGCGGTCTCTTCGGAAATACCGCCTTGGCCTTTGACGACCGGACCCGTTCCGTGGCAATCGGTGGCGTGTAACGACGGCTGGTCAATCAGGATAACGCTGGAATGAAAGAGCATATTCTTTTGACCGGGGGCGCGGGCTACATCGGGTCTCATACCTACGTGGCGCTCATTGACGCCGGCTATGACGTTACCATTCTCGACAATTTCCAGAACGCGAGCCGTTCGGTCGTGGATCGGCTGGAGAAGCTGACCGGCAAACCCGTGACGGTGGCCGATGCCGACGTGCGTGACGCAACCACATTGGCGGGGTTGTTCTCGGAACATCAGTTTGACGCGGTGGTGCATTTCGCCGCGCTGAAGGCGGTGAGCGAGAGCGTCGAGCGGCCCCTCGACTACTTCGACGTGAATATCAGCGGGCTGATCAATCTTCTGCGGGTGATGGACGCGGCTGGGTGCCGGAAAATCGTCTTCTCCTCCTCCGCCACGGTCTACGGCGTGCCGGACGAGACCCCGACGCCCGAGACCGCCGAGTTCCGGGCGATGAACCCTTATGGCCAGACCAAGATCAGCGGCGAGCAGATCCTGAACCAACTGGTCGCCGCCGACGACCGCTGGCACGTCGGCATATTGCGCTATTTCAACCCGGCCGGTGCCCATGAGAGCCACCTGATCGGGGAAGACCCGCGCGACATTCCCAACAACCTGATGCCCTATATCGCCAAGGTCGCCGCTGGCGAGTTGGCGGAGTTGCAGATTTTCGGCGACGATTATGATACGCCAGACGGCACCGGGGTGCGCGATTACATCCACGTCGAAGACCTCGCGCGCGGCCATGTGCTGTCGCTGGCGACGCTTCTGGGCGAGGATCAGAGCCACCTCGTGAACCTCGGCACCGGCGTTGGCCATTCGGTGCAGGAGGTCGTCGCCGCCTACAAGCGCGCCTCGAACCGGGATATTCCGGCCCGCGTGGTGGAACGCCGCGCCGGTGATGTGCCGATCTATGTTGCCAAGGCCGACAAGGCGGAAGAGATACTCGGGTTCCGCACGCAAAAGACCCTCGACGACATGTGCGCGTCGAGTTGGGGCTGGATCGTTGGACCGCATTCATCGGAGGAGCCGGACGGATGAGAACCGCACTCGTGACCGGCTCGGCCGGCTTTATCGGCTATCACACCTGCGCCCGCCTGCTGGCTGACGGCTGGAAAGTCATCGGCGTCGACGCGATGACGGATTATTACGAGGTCGCCCTGAAGGACTCGCGCCTCGCCCTGCTACTGGAGCAGGAGCATTTCGTGCCTGTCGAAGGGCGGATCGAGACGCCGGGCCTGCTGCACGATCTGTTCGAAGAGCATCGTCCCGAGACGGTCATCCACCTCGCCGCGCAAGCAGGCGTGCGCTATTCGATCGAGAACCCCGAAAGCTACATGCAGGCCAACCTCATCGGCACCTTCCGCCTGCTGGAGGCGATGCGCGCCTTCCCTCCGGCGCATTCGCTGCTGGCCAGCACCTCCTCGGCCTACGGGGCGAATACCGAGATGCCCTATGTCGAGACGATGAAGACCGATCATCAGGTCAGCTTCTACGCCGCGACGAAGAAGGCCAACGAGTCGATGGCCCACAGCTACGCGCATCTCTACGACCTGCCGACGACAATGTTCCGTTTCTTCACCGTCTATGGCCCTTGGGGCCGCCCCGACATGGCGCCGCACAAGTTCACCAAGGCGATCTTCGAGGGCCGGCCGATCGACGTTTACAACCACGGCCAGATGGCGCGGGACTTCACCTATGTGACCGATCTCGTCGACGGCATCGTGCGCCTGATCGAAGCGGTGCCGGGCGATGACCCGGTGGAGGGTGACAGCCTCAGCCCCGTGGCTCCTTACCGGGTGGTGAACATCGGCAACTCGGAGTCCGTGCCGCTGATGGAGTTCATCGGCGCGATCGAGACGGCCACCGGCATCACCGCCGAGAAGAACATGATGGAGATGCAGCCCGGCGACGTCACCGCCACCTGGGCCGACGCGAGCCTGCTGCAGCATCTGACTCAATACAAGCCGAAGACCCCCGTCACCGAGGGCGTCGCCCGCTTCGTCGCGTGGTATCGCGACTATTACAACGTCTGAAGGACCACCCAAATGCGCATTACGATGATTGGCACCGGCTATGTTGGCCTTGTCTCGGGCGTCTGTTTCTCGGATTTCGGGCATGACGTGATCTGCGTCGACAAGGATCCCCGCAAGATCGAGATGCTCAATGACGGGAAGGTGCCGATCTACGAGCCGGGGCTCGATGCGCTGATGGCGAAGAACGTCGAGAGCGGGCGGCTGTCCTTCACCACGGATCTGGCCAGCGCGGTCGATGGGGCCGATGCGGTCTTCATCGCGGTGGGCACGCCGACGCGGCGGGGCGATGGCCATGCGGATCTGACCTACGTGATGGCCGCCGCCGAGGAGGTCGCCCACGCGATGACCGGCTACGGCGTCATCGTCACGAAGTCCACCGTGCCCGTGGGCACCAACCGCAAGGTCAAGCAGGTGGTCCAGAAGGCCCGTCCGGATCTGGAGTTCGACGTGGCCTCGAACCCCGAGTTCCTGCGCGAGGGCGCGGCGATCGACGACTTCATGCGCCCCGACCGGGTCGTGGTCGGCGTCCAGAGCCCGCGCGCAGCCGAGGTGATGGACGAGATCTACCGCCCGCTCTTCCTGCGCGACTTCCCGGTGGTCACCACCGATCTGGAATCCGCCGAGATGATCAAATACGCCGCCAACGCTTTCCTCGCCACGAAGATCACCTTCATCAACGAGATCGCGGCGCTCTGCGAGAAGGTCGGCGCGGACGTGAAAGAGGTCTCCAAGGGCATCGGCATGGACGGGCGGATCGGCAACAAGTTCCTGCACGCAGGGCCGGGCTATGGCGGCTCCTGCTTCCCCAAGGACACCAGCGCGCTGGCGCGGATCGGTCAGGACCACGCGGTGCCGCAAAGCATCGTCGAGGCGGTGATCCGGGTGAACGACGGCGTGAAGCACCGGATGATCGAGAAGCTGCGCGATCTCTGCGACGGCTCGTTCAACGGCAAGGTGGTGACGGTGCTCGGCGTGACGTTCAAGCCCAACACCGATGACATGCGCGACGCGCCCTCGCTGACCATCGTGCCGGCTCTGGTGGGCGGCGGCGCAAAGGTGCGCGTGGTCGACCCGCAAGGCCACCGCGAGGGCGAGGCGCTGCTGCCGGGCGTGAACTGGATGGAAGACCCCTACAAGGCGGCGCAGAACGCCGACTTGGTGGTGATCCTGACCGAATGGAACGAGTTCCGCGCGCTGGACCTCGCGAAGGTCGCCAAGAAGATGGCGACGCCGCGGATGGCCGACCTGCGCAACATCTACAACCGCCGCGACGCCAAACGCGCGGGCTTCGAGGCCTACGAGGGCGTCGGACGGTAGGGGCGGGGGCGCCTGCTGCGATCACATAGGCGTTATCACTGCGAAAATGTGTACCGGTATGGCGCGCGAGTTTTCCAATGAAACAAGGGGTTGGAGCGGGTCATCCCGGCGGGTCCCCTCAAAAATCGACTCTTTCGCTGCAACCAATTTCGCCGACGTCGTGTTGTTCAACCAATGCAACCGAAAGGAACTACGATGACCCGCTTTAAGATTATTGCCGCCGCCACTGCCACTGCTTTGATGGTCGCCCCGACGTTCGCTCAGACGACCAACGAAACCGCAGAAGAGATCCTGAACGCAGACGCCGACACCCCGTCGGAAGTGCGTGAAGGCGAAGTGCTTGACGGCGATGTCGAGTGCATGAACCCGACCGTTGAGAACGAGAACGAGTCCGAGGACATGACCCTCGAAGAGATCGACTGCGTGACCGAAGCCGACACCATGCCCGAAGAAGGTGAAGAGATCTTCGAAGAGCTGGAAGAGAACGAAGAAGAAGGCGTTGACGGCGACGGCTAATACGCCCCCGACGTTCACTTGAAGAAACCCCTCGCAGCCCCCGCTGTGGGGGGTTTTTTCGTTGTCAGGCGAGGCCCGCGCGCAGCAGGTCGTGCAGGTGGATGATCCCTAGGGGCCGCATGTCCGGGTCCACCACGAAAAGCGCGGTGATCTTGTTGGTGGCCATCATGCCCATCGCTTCGGCAGCCAGCAGATCCGGCGCGATGGTGCGTGGTCGTGTCGTCGCGACCTCGCCGGCCGTATGCTCGGTAAGGTGGGCGATGTTGCGCCGCAGGTCGCCGTCCGAGATGACGCCGATCAGGCGCTCACCCTCGACCACGCCGGCGATCCCGAAGCTCTTCTCGCTCATCACCACCAATGTTTCCGCCATCGGCGTTGCGGCATCGACCAGCGGCAGCGCCTCGGGTCCGTGCATCAGTTGCGCGGCAGTAGAGAGCTGTGCGCCCAACTTGCCACCGGGGTGGAAGGTCCGGAAATGCTCGGGCAGGAACCCGCGCCGCTCCATCACCGCGACGGCCAGCGCATCACCAAGCGCCAATGCCAGCGTGGTGGAGGTCGTGGGCGCCATGCCGAGGGAGCAGGCCTCTTGCGCGGGCGGCAGGGTCAGGCGGTAATCGGCGGCGCGCATCAGGGTGCTGTCGGGCTTTTTCGAAATGCCGATCAGCGGGATCGAGAAGCGTGCGACATGGCCGATGATGTCATTCAGCTCCGTCGTTTCGCCGGAATTGGAGATCAGGATCACCAGATCGCCGGGCATCACCATGCCCAGATCGCCGTGGCTGGCCTCGGCGGCATGGACAAAAGCGGAGGGCGTGCCGGTGGAGGCAAAGGTCGCGCTGATCTTGCGGCTGATGTGGCCGGATTTGCCGATACCGCAGAGGATCACGCGGCCCGTGGTGGCGAGGATCGCCTCGGCGGCGGCGGCGAAATCTTCCGGCAGGGCCTCGGCCAGCGCCGCGACGGCCTGCGCCTCGGTCCGCAATACGCGCGCGCCGGTGTCGCGCAGGGATTGAGCTTGGTTCTGGGTCATATCCGCCCTTTATCCGAGCACAACGCGCTTGGCGAGAGGATTGGCTTTGCGCACATGCGTCCCCGTGGCACAAGTCAGCCCATGAACAAGCGTTTCGGACATTGGCCCGAGGTCGGGCGCACCTACCGCCCCCGCCCCGGCATCTATGCGATCATCGATGCCGGTGACTGCATTCTGGCCAGCTTTCAAGAGATCACCACGCCGGAATTGCAGCTGCCCGGCGGCGGCATCGATCCCGGAGAGCAACCGCTGGCGGCGCTGCACCGGGAAGTCATGGAAGAGACCGGCTACCGCATCCATTCCCCGCGTCGGTTGGGGATGTTTCACCGCTACACCTACATGCCGGATTACGATCAATACGCGCATAAACAGTGTCACATCTATGCCGCGCGGCTTGGGCGTCGCTGGTCGGCCCCGACAGAGCCGGGCCACACCGCGGTATTCCTGCCGTGGGAGGTGGCGCGCGAGAAGCTTGCCGTGGCGGGCGACAGGCATTTCGTGGCGCAGTATCTCGCGGGCCTCTAGCCGCGTCCGCGATAGCTGAAGAGCAGGGCAGAGAGGTCATCGGGGAAATCTTCATGGCCTGCGAAGCCCACAAGGCCGTTGCGCAGCGCATCCAGAAATTCGGTTCCGGCAAGGTCGCGATGGGTGCGCATTAGGGTGATCAGGCCAGCGTCGTCCAGCATGGTGCCGGAGGGGTCGGGGCATTCCGTCAGACCGTCGGAATAGAGCAGCAAGCGATCGCCGGGCGAAAGCTGCGCCTCGAAGGAGGTGAAGGGCATGTCGGGCAGCAGGCCGACCGGAGGCCCGCCATCGCCGATCACATCCACCTGCCCGCCTGCACGCAGGATCATCGGGTGGGGGTGCCCGGCCTGAACCATCCGGACCGCCCCGCTGCGCAGGTTCGCGAAGGCGATGCAGATGGTGAAGTAGCGGTCGGTCTGAACCTCCTTCAGCATCAGCGCGTTCATCCGCGCTGCCGCAAGTTCGGGCGAGAGAGCGTGAAACGCGCCGTCGGACCCGCGTTGCATGGCGATGTTCTGATCCGGCGACGCCTCGGACAGCATGCCGGCGATCCGCGCGGCCAGCATGGCGGAGGCAACGCCGTGGCCGGACACATCGATGCTGTAGAGCCCCACGACATAGTCGCAGACCTTGAAATGGCCCACCATGTCACCCCCGACATGGCCGCTTGCTTCCAGCAGAAGGGACACGTCGCCCCCGTCGCGCGCGCAGTGCCTGTCCTGAAGCGAGGCCATCTGCAGGCGCCGCGCCTCATCCAGATCGCGGTCGATGGCGCTGTAGACCTGCTGCAACTCGTCAAGCGTGGTTTCGAGCAGGCCGTTCTTGGCGCGCAGCTCCCGTTGCATCGCCACGATGCGGGCGCCGGCGTTCATGCGGGCCTGAAGTTCGGGCGGCCGCACGGGTTTGCTGAGGAAATCATCGGCACCCGCGGCCAAGCCTTCGGGCACGGCGCTGCGTTCATTCTTGGAGGTGAGAAGCAGCACGTAGGGATAGGTCTCCGTCACCTCGGCGCGCAGGCATCGGCAGAACTCCGGCCCGGTCATCTCGGGCATCATCCAGTCGCAGAGGATCAGCGAGATTTCGGGATCGCGCGCCCTTGCCAGCGCCTCCACCGGATCGCCGGTAGAGATCGCGCGGTGCCCCCATTTTCGCAGGAAGGCGCAGACCATGTTGCGCTGCGCCGGGCTGTCATCCAGCACCAGCACGGTCAGCGCCGGGGACAGGCCATTGGTGCGCGGGTGCTCCTCTCCGATCATCAGAGAGGGGATCACCGGTTCTGGTCTTGCAGCCCCCATGGAATCCTCGCGTTGCGTTTCGCGAGACTGTGGACGCTTTCCCTTAACGGGCGATGAATGCAAAAATTCTAAGGGTCTTGCCCGTCATCCCGGCCATTTTGTTAACGGCTTGTCGGATAGACCCGGCCCCAAGAGATAGGAGGCGATGATGACCCACGTGGACTGGGATCGGCTGAATGATTTGCGCGCGGACATCGGGGAAGAGGATTTCGCCGACGTGGCGCTGCTTTTCGTGGCGGAGCTGCAGGAGACGCTGCACAGGCTGACGCCGCAGGCCGCCACGGCCGCGGATTTCCATTTCCTGCGCGGCTCGGCGGCGAACCTGGGATTTGTCGCGCTCGTCGCGGCCTGCACGCGGGCGGAAGATGCCTGCAACGAGGGCGCTACGCCGGACATTCGCGCCGTGGCCGATGCCTTTGCCTCTGCCCTGGCCGAGGTGACGCCGCAGGTGCCGGAACTTGCCAGCGCCGCGTGAGGCGGCTCAGATCAGGAAATCCGCGAGGATCTGATCATCGGTAATGTCGCGGAAGCCGAACCCGCGGGAGGCGACGCGTTCCTCCAGCTCGGGGAAGCTGCTGGCGCGGGCCGATTCGATGCCGATCAGGACCGAGCCGAAGTTGCGTGAATTTTTCTTGAGGTACTCGAAGCGGGTGATGTTGTCGTCATCGCCAAGGAGATCAAGGAAATCACGCAGGGCGCCGGGGCGCTGCGGCAGGCGCAGGATGAAGTATTTCTTGAGCCCCTGCCATTTCTGCGCCCGCTCCTTCACCTCGGGCAGACGCTCGAAATCGAAGTTGCCGCCCGATGTCACGCAGACGACCGTCTTGCCCGCGACCTGGTCGCGGATGTCATCAAGCACGTTGATCGAGAGCGCCCCGGCAGGCTCCAGCACCACGCCTTCAAGGTTCAGCATTTCCTGAATGGTGACGCAGATCCGGTTCTCGGGCGCGATCAGCACGTCGCGTTTGGGCACGTTGCGCAAAACCTCGAAGTTGCGGTCGCCGATGCGCGCCACGGCGGCGCCGTCCACGAAGGTATCGGTGATCTCGATCGTCTGCGGCGCGCCGATCTTAAGCGCGGCGGTGAGGCTCGGGCCGCCCGCAGGCTCCACCAGCGTCGTGTGGGTCTCGGCCCCGACCTCGCGCAGGTAGGAGAGCATGCCGGAGGAGAGGCCGCCGCCGCCCACGGGCAGCACCAGATGATCGGGCGCGCGGCCCAGTTGATCGAGCATTTCGACGGCGACCGAGGCCTGCCCCTCAATCACGTCGGGATCGTCGAAGGGCGAGAGGAAATGCGCGCCGACCTCGGCGCAATAGGCTTTCGCGGCGGCCTGGGTCTCGTCGAAGAAATCCCCCTCCAGCACGATCTCCACCGCGTCTCCGCCAAAGGTTCGGGTCTTCAGCACCTTCTGCTCGGGCGTGGTCACCGGCATGTAGATGCGCCCGCGCACGCCGAAATGGGCGCAGACGAAGGCCATGCCCTGCGCGTGGTTGCCGGCGCTGGCGCAGACGAAATCGGTGATCTCGGGCGTCGCCGCGCGCACCTTGCGCATCGCGTTGAACGCCCCGCGCAGCTTGTAGGATCGGACCGGCGACAGATCCTCGCGCTTGAGCCAGATATCCGCACCGAAACGCTCGCTCAGGTAGGCGTTCTTCAGAAGCGGCGTGGCGGGGAACAGGTCCCGCAGGGCGACGGTCGTGGCTTGGGCGGCGGAGGCAAAATCTTTCATGGGTCTCGCTTGGCCCGAACCGCGGCGCGAGTCCAGTGTGAGTTGGCCGAAATCAATTCAACTGACGCCCTTCGATAAGGTTGCCGTAAAGCGTCGTCATCAGCGCGAGGTTCACCAGCATCTGCGCCCAACCGACGGCGACGCTCAACACCACGCCAATGGCCGAGAGCGTCACCTGCTGCTGCTGGCCGATGGGTGTCATCACGTCGACGGAGGTGCCGAAGACGGCAACGATGCCTTGGTTGAGGATCGTGGTTACGAGCGCGATCACGATGATCGGCAGGATGATCTGACCCGACACCGGCGCGGTGGCGGCCCAACTTTCGCGCAGGGTCAGCCGCTCGCCAATCGCGGCGGCAGGCAGGACGAGGCCCACCCGCGTGGCCATCCACGACACGCCGATGATCAGGCCGATGCCGAGCGCCACGATGATGGCCGGGCTTTGCAGCACGGCCACGAAGATCCCCACGACGATCCCGCCCAACAAGGCGACGGCAATCATGACCAGCAGGATCAGCAGCGCATTGCCGAAGTAATTCGCGATGTTCGACCCGCGCCAGCGCGGTAGAAGTCCATTGGGATATTCCTCGAGCAGCACGTAGCGGTGCCACGCGACAGCCGCCCACAGCCAGCTGATCAACCCGACGATAACGGTCAGAAGCGCACCAAGGGGTTGGAGGGACGAGAAATCCGTCGTCCCGGTGTCGGGATTGAAATGGAAGGCGGTGCCGTCCAGCAAGCCGGGGTTGGTCACGAAAACGACCACCATCGGCGCGGCCAGCAGGACCAGCGTAATCCGGGCGGCCTGGGGCAAATTGCCGAAGACCTGCGCGAAAACGTGGCGCAGGAGCTGATAGCCATAGTCCATGGGACGCTCCACTTGCTTGCTCCGCCCCTGAAAACCCGGTATCGCCGCCTGCGTCAACTGTGCATCACGGAGTACCTCTCAATGTCAGCGCCCAAGAAGGTCGTGCTCGCCTATTCCGGCGGCCTCGATACCTCGATCATCCTGAAATGGTTGCAAACGGAGTATGGCTGCGAGGTCGTGACCTTCACTGCCGATCTGGGCCAGGGCGAAGAGCTGGAGCCCGCGCGCAAGAAGGCCGAGATGATGGGCGCCTCGGACATCTACATCGAGGACCTGCGCGAGGAATTCGTGCGCGATTTCGTCTTCCCGATGTTCCGCGCCAATGCGCTCTACGAGGGGCTTTACCTGCTTGGCACCTCCATCGCCCGTCCGCTGATTTCCAAGCGTCTGGTCGAGATCGCCGAGGAAACCGGTGCCGATGCCGTGTCCCACGGGGCCACCGGCAAGGGCAACGACCAGGTCCGCTTCGAGCTGTGCGCCTATTCCCTGAACCCCGAGATCCAGGTCATCGCGCCCTGGCGTGAGTGGGACCTCGGCTCGCGCACCAAGCTGATCGAGTTTGCCGAGAAGCACCAGATTCCGATCGCCAAGGACAAACGCGGCGAGGCGCCGTTCAGCGTCGACGCGAACCTCCTGCACACCTCCTCTGAGGGCAAGATGCTGGAAGATCCGGCCGAGGAAGCGCCCGATCATATCCTTCAGCGCATCACCCGCCCCGAGGATGCCCCCGATGAGCCTGAAACCGTGGAAATCGGTTTCGAGAAGGGTGACGCGGTTTCGATCAACGGCGAGGCGATGAGCCCGGCCTCGATCCTGACCGAGCTGAACCGTCTCGGCGGCAAGCACGGCATCGGTATCCTCGACCTGGTGGAGAACCGTTTCGTCGGGATGAAATCCCGCGGCATCTACGAGACGCCGGGCGGCACCATCCTGCTGGAAGCTCATCGCGGCATCGAACAGATCACGCTGGACAGCGGCGCGGGCCATCTGAAGGACAGCATCATGCCGCGTTACGCGGAGCTGATCTACAACGGCTTCTGGTTCTCGCCCGAGCGCGAAATGCTGCAGGCCCTGATCGACAAGAGCCAGGAGCATGTGACGGGCACCGTCCGCCTGAAGCTCTACAAGGGCGGCGTGCGCACCATCGCGCGCTGGTCGGACCATTCGCTCTACTCCGAGGCCCACGTGACTTTCGAAGAGGACATGGGTGCCTACGATCAGACCGACGCACAGGGCTTCATCCAGCTCAACGCGCTGCGTCTGAAGCTGTTGGCCGCGCGGAACCGAAAGTTCAAGTGATCGTTGCGGCGCGCCCTTTTACGGGGGCGTGCTGAACACACTTAGCGCCATGGGTGGCACAAAATAAGCGGGCGGCGCACAGGGTGCACCGCCCGTTTCACGCAGCAACCACACGCTGCGCTAACTTATCTGTATTCCGAAGAATTACTGCGCGGTCACAACGGTCATGACCAGGTCGCCGTCCATACGGACGGGGCCGTCTTCTGACGCGCCGAGCGTGTATTCGAAGATACCCGTCATCGTGCCGCCGTCTTCGCCGTGAACCATCAGCATCAGCATGTCACCGGCGGCAACATCTTCGGTGAGGATCGCGGCAACGTCGGTATTCGGACCTTCGCGAAGGGGGGCGTGGCCGACAACCGGGCCCGGTGCCATGTCGGCATCGGTGCGGTGAACGACGAGCCAGCCATTGGCAGGGGCCATGACCGTGTCGGCGCTGACGACGCCGTTGGCGACGGATTGATCCGTTGCTTCGACCATCGGGCCAGCGTGGGCGTCAGCGAAAGCGGCGCCTGCGGAAAGGATCATGGCGGCGGAGGTGGCTGCAAAAAGTTTCATATCAATATCTCCCATTGGTGTGGGGCCATCTGTTCGGCCCTGACACTGCAGTCACGTAACAGGGGATATGAAAGTTTCAGCCAATCGGAAAAATCTGAAAAAAGTTTTGGGAGCGGGGTGGAGGCTCAGTCCTGCCCGGTCTCCGCGCAATGGCGGCGGAAGGCGCGTTTGAGCATCTCGAGCTCTTCGCGCAGCAGGCTCACCTCGCCGCGAATGTCCTCATCGAGCGCCGATCCGGCCATCAGGGTGACCCGGTCGAGCACTTCGCCAGAGGCGGTGGAACGCAAGCCGACCACCTGCACCCCGTCGCTCAGCACATCCGGCGGCAGGTTCAACGCGACATGCATCGCGCCGGCCTCGGTCGGGTGCGCCGTGACCTGCGCCACGCCCACGATGCGGCCCTTGTGCAACGCCTCGATCTCGGTCTGACCCGCGCCGGTCAGAACGCCCTCATAGCGTCCCGCCTGCAAGCTCGTGCGCACCAATGCTTCTGCCATGATCTTCAGTTCCTTGCGATGGGTGTCCTAGAAGTCGGCGCGGGGGGCGCGCAGCAGCACCATGTCCCACAGCGCGATCCGGACCATCTTCGGCCCTTCGACGATCAGGTCCAACCAGGCCTTTTCCAGCCGCTTCTCGTTGATTTTCGTATAGGCCAGATCGAATTCCGCCTGCCCTGTGGTGCCGTCGAAATCGACCTGCCGCACCAGTTGCTCCACGTTCGGGCCGTGCTGGATGTTGAGCCTTGCATACATCTCCACCGGCTCTTCCCGGTCGGCGACGAGGTTCACCGCGATGAAGTGGTTGCGGGTCAGCCCGACGAGAGCCTCGGGCGGCAGGTCCTGCACGAAAGACACGAAGGACCCATCCGAGCGATAGACCTCCAGCACCAGTCCGAACTGCGCACCCGGCGCCCAATGCGGTGCGCGTTCCTGGCGCAGGGTCATCTCGGCGTGGTGGGCGTCATGGAACACGGTTGCGCCACCGGCCAGCGGTTGCGGAGAGTTCAGCCCGACGATCCCGCGCGGGCGCATTTCCTCACGCCAGGGGGCGGGGCGGCTGATCCAGTCGCATTGATCGGGACGGGCCACGCCTTCGACTTCGCCGGAGCGCGACAGGATGGCAGAGCGGGACTTGGCGGCCATCGTATCGAGCCGGTCTCGCATTCCCTGAATCTCGCGGTTCATGCGCTTGAGTTCGACCGAGGACAGCATCGCGGGATTGCGCAGCGCGCGCTGCCAGCGTTTGAGCGTCTGACCGAGGCCAAACCCTCCAAATTTCCCAGGAAATTCCTGACCCATCACTGCTGTCCCTCGTACGCACACCCCGTTGCCATGGCATCCTTATAGCAGATGTCTCTTGGCAACCGGTTACTGGAATATCCGCTGAAAAAGCCCTCTGCGGAAGGGGGTTGTCAATTCTTCGCCGGCACCCTGTGGCTCCTCTGCCGCGTCGGGCGTCGGGTTGGCGGCCTGAACGGCGGCCGCGAAGCGGGTGAGGGTCGCCAGCGCCTGCATGTCGCTGACCTCGGCATCCTCCAGAGCCAGAACCGACAGGCTGGCCAGCCGCGCCCCGATTTCCATGTAGGCGCGCCAGTAGTCCGAGGCCACGCCGACCACGTCGCCGGCGCTGCTGTCGCGCGCGTGGATCAGGAACATGTCCTGCTCGATCCGCGTGTCGAGGATCTGCACCGAGGCGGCATCGCCCGAGCGGCTCAGCAACGCGCGGCCATCCTCCGTCAGGAAGAAAACCTCCAGCGCCTCTAGGTTGGCGGTCAGGCTGGCCCCCGAGGAGGGCGCCGAGATTGCCGCCGTCAGCACCGCCGGGACATCGGGCTGCCGCGCCCGCGCCGAGCCCGAGATCGCGGCGCAATTGCCCAGAAGCACGAAGCTGGTGTCATTGCTGTTGCGCGTGGCCGTGGGATCGACGCAGAAGCCCCGCGGCCCCGTGATCGTCACGGCATCCGAGGTGACCTGCACCTCGCGCGGCGCATCGTTGAGAGCGCCGCCGAGGCTCAACCCGTCGACGCAGCCTGCCAGCGCCATGACCAGTGCCATGACGCCGGACAGGCAGAGCCGTTCAGAGATCGGCATAGACGTGCTTTTCCGCTTTCCCGCCCGGGTGGGTCACGGCGCCGTAGCGGGCCTCGCCCACCAGCTGCGCGTATTTCCACAGCGCGCCCGAGGCGTAGATCGTCTCGCGCGGGCCTTTCCAGTTGCTGCGGCGGGTCTCCAGCTCTTCGTCGGTCAGATCGACGGACAATTCACCGGTCAGCGCGTTGATGGTGATCATGTCGCCGTTCTCCAGCAGGCCGATGGGCCCGCCCACGGCAGCCTCGGGGCCCACGTGACCGACGCAGAAGCCCCGCGTCGCGCCCGAGAAGCGGCCGTCGGTGATCAGCGCCACCTTCTTGCCCATGCCCTGACCGGACAGCGCGGCCGTGGTCGCCAGCATCTCGCGCATGCCGGGGCCGCCCTTGGGGCCCTCGTTGCGGATGACGATCACCTCGCCCTCCTCGTAGCCGCGCGCCTTGACGGCGGCGAAGGCATCTTCCTCGCATTCGAAGACCCGCGCCGGACCGGAGAAGACCTGCTGTTCCTCGTCCATGCCCGCGACCTTCACGATCGCGCCTTCCACGGCGAGGTTGCCCTTCAGGCCGACAACGCCGCCGGTCTTGGTCAGCGGGTTCTGCACCGTGTGGATCACCCGGCCATCGGGCTGGCCCTGGATCTTGTCGAGCGCCTCTTCCATCGTCTCGCCGGTTGCGGTCAGTGCATCACCGTGGAGCAGGCCTTCCTTGAGCAGCTCCTTCATCACCACCGGCACGCCGCCCACCTCGTAGAGGTCCTTGGCGACGTATTGGCCACCGGGCTTCATATCGACGAAGTAGGGCGTGTCCTTGAAGATATCGCAGACGTCGAAGAGATCGAAGTCGATCCCCGCCTCGTGGGCAATCGCGGGCAGGTGCAGGCCCGCGTTGGTGGAGCCGCCGGTGCAGGCCACGACGCGCGCTGCGTTCTCCAGCGCCTTCCGCGTCACCACGTCACGGGCGCGGATGTTCTTGTCGAGCAGGTTCATCACCGCGCGTCCCGAGGCATCGCCGAATTCCTTGCGGCCCTCGTATGGCGCGGGCATGCCGGAGGAGTTCAGCAGCGCCAGACCAATTGCCTCGGACACGCAGGCCATCGTATTGGCGGTGAACTGGCCACCGCAAGCGCCGGCGGAGGGGCAGGCGACGCGCTCGAGAACCGCCAAGGCGGCCTCGCTCAACTCGCCGGACTGGTACTTGCCCACGGCCTCGAACATGTCCTGCACGGTCAGGTCGCGGTTGGCGAATTCGGCCGGAACTTCCGCGTCCGCGGGCGCCTTGCCGGGAAGGATCGTGCCGCCATAGATGAAGACCGACGGCACGTTCAGGCGCACCATGGCCATCATCATGCCGGGCAGGGACTTGTCGCAGCCTGCAAGGCCGACCAGCGCGTCATAGCAGTGGCCGCGCATCGTCAGCTCGACCGTATCAGTGATCGCGTCGCGCGAGGCAAGCGACGACCGCATCCCCTCATGCCCCATGGCGATGCCGTCGGTGACGGTGATCGTGGTGAACTCGCGCGGCGTGCCGTTCGCGGCCAGAACGCCGTGCTTCACGGACTGGGCCTGCCAGTTCAGCGCGATGTTACAGGGCGCGGCCTCGTTCCAGCAGGTGGCGACGCCGACGAAGGGCTGGTCGATCTGTTCCTGCGTCAGGTCCATCGCGTAGAAATACGACCGGTGCGGGGCGCGCTCGGGGCCCTCCGTCACATGGCGGCTTGGCAATCTGGATTTGTCTGGCCGGTTGGCGGTCATGGCGCGTCTCCCTGAAACTTGACGTTGGTTCGAGCCAGAAACTTGGCTTTCGACCGGGATAGTGCGCCGCGCGAAAAGGGGCAAGGGAGGGAGCGGCCTGATATGCCGCGCCCCCTGCCGGTTCTACGCCAGAGGCGAGCCGTCGGAACCCAGAAGGCTGACGCCCATGACCTGCCCCGAGGGGGTGACCATGCAGGACCAGATGCCGGTGCCCCCGACCTCCAAGGTGTAATCATGAAGCCCGCCGCGCGGGTCTGAGCCGAGGATCACCACGTCGTGGTTGTTGGTCTCGATCTCGACCGCCCGGATGCAGGCCGCCGACATGGCCTGCGTGTCCATGACCGGCGCCGGTGCCGATGTCATGACGCAGCCGGTTGCCGCCAAGGCCAGAGCCGCGCAGACCAGTTTTCCCGAAATTCCCATAAAATCACTCCTTTTCATCGACAATCGCGCCATGCTGCAAACAGCCTGCCGTTAGGTCAACGATTCCTGCGCGGCGCTCGGCAAGCCCGTCGCCGATGATTGCGGCGCGACATCGGGCGCGGTAGGCTTTTGGCAACCGCCGAAGCAACAAGGCACCTCGATGCAGTATCCCGCCCACTCCGCCTTCCTGGCCCCGGCCCGCCGCTATCCGCAACTCTGGCGTCTCCTTCTGGGCCTGCTGCTGTGCGCGGCCATCTACGGCCTCGGCATCGCCGTGGTCTTCGCCGCCATCGTCGTCTTCTCGGGGCCGCAGGGGATCGAGCACTGGGCCACCCAGATGGTCGAGGCGACAGGCCCCACCGGCACGCTGCTGGTGCTGGCGACCTTCGTGGGCATGGCCATCGGGCCGATGCTGGCCGCCGTGATCCTGCACCGGCGCGGCGTCTGGAGCCTCTTTGGCCCCCTGCCACGGACCCTGCGCCACTTCGGGCTGGCGCTGCTGGTCTGTGCGCTGGTCTACGGCGCGTCCTTCCTGCTTCCCACCGACATCCGGATCGAGCCGGCGATGGAGCGCGCGCTCTGGCTGTCGTTCCTGCCGATGGCGTTTCTCGGAGTCCTGCTGCAAACCGGTGCGGAAGAGCTCCTGTTTCGCGGCTACCTGCAGCAACAACTCGCGGCTCGGTTCCGCTCGCCGCTTTGGTGGATGGTGCTGCCGTCACTGCTCTTCGCCTCGCTGCACTATCAACCCGAGGTCATGGGCGACAACGCCCTCTACATCGTCGCAGCCGCCGGGCTGTTCGGCCTGCTGGCGGCGGATCTGACGGCGAAAACAGGCTCCATCGGGGCGGCGTGGGGCTTCCACTTCGCCAACAATGTCGTGGCGATCCTGATCGTGGCGCTCGACGGCCCGCTGTCCGGCCTTGCGCTCTATACCGCCCCCGTCTCCGCCGCGGCGGCCGAAATCAGGCCGCTGATCCTGCTGGACATGGCGACCACAGTGGTAACCTGGCTCATCATCCGCACGGCGGTTAGCCGCGCGTGAGCGATCGGCATTTGCAATTTGCCCGATTGCACAATATCTCCGCAACAAGCCAAATGACCGGAATTTTGCGACCATGAACTGGATTTCCAACTACGTCCGCCCGCGGATCAACTCCATCTTCTCCCGTCGCGAGACGCCCGAGAACCTGTGGTCCAAGTGCAGCGAATGCGGCACGATGCTGTTCCACCGCGAGCTTTCGGACAACCTCAACGTCTGCACCAACTGCGACCATCACATGGCGCTGAAGCCGCGCGACCGCTTCGCGTCGCTCTTCGACAACGGCATCTTCACCGAGATCTCGGTGCCCGAGCCGCTCACCGATCCGCTGAAATTCCGCGACCAGAAGAAATATCCAGACCGCCTGAAGGCCGCCCGCGCCAGCACCTCCGAGACCGAGGCGATGCTGGTGGCCGAGGGCGAGATGGGCCGCACCCCGATCGTCGCCGCCGCGCAGGATTTCTCCTTCATGGGTGGTTCCATGGGCATGTATGTCGGCAACGCGATCATTGCCGCCGCCGAACGCGCCGTGGCCCTCAAACGCCCGCTGATCCTCTTCTCCGCCGCCGGTGGCGCGCGGATGCAGGAAGGCATCCTCTCGCTGATGCAGATGCCCCGCACCACCGTGGCCGTGCAGATGCTGAAAGAGGCAAACCTCCCCTACATCGTCGTGCTCACCCACCCCACGACCGGCGGCGTCACCGCCTCCTACGCGATGCTCGGCGACGTCCATATCGCCGAACCCAACGCGCTGATCTGCTTCGCCGGCCCCCGCGTCATCGAACAGACGATCCGCGAGAAACTGCCCGAGGGCTTCCAGCGCGCCGAATACCTGCTCGACCACGGCATGCTCGACCGCGTCACCCACCGCGCGCAGCTGCGCGAGGAGCTGATCACCATCACCCGGATGCTCATGGGCCAATCCCCCGCCGTCGCGGGCGATCTTCCCGCCCCCGGCACCGAAGCGCCCGAGGCCCCCACGGAGCCGCCCGAGCCCAACGCAGATCCCGCCAAGGTCGCGCCCCCCAAGGCCGACTGAAGCGCGCCGCTCCCCTTCATCTTGGCCCCTACAACTCCCGCCGGAGGCTCCCGCAACCAGCCCCCGGCGCCCCGCCTTGAGGTTACGCCATGACGGTCAAGTCTGATCACCTGCTCGACCGGATGATGGCGCTGCATCCGAAGATCATCGACCTGACGCTCGACCGGATGGAGCGCCTGCTGGCGGCCTTGGGCCACCCCGAACGCCGCCTGCCCCCGGTGATCCATGTCGCGGGCACCAACGGCAAGGGCTCGACCCAGGCGATGATCCGCGCCGGGCTGGAGGGGGCGGGGCTAACCGCCCACGCCTATACCTCGCCGCATCTCGCCCGCTTCCACGAGCGCATCCGCCTTGCGGGGGAGCTGATCGACGAGGATCACCTGTCGCGCACCCTCGATACCTGCCTCGCGGCCAACGGGCCCGATGCGATCACCTATTTCGAGATCACCACCGCCGCCGCTTTCCTCGCCTTCTCGCAGACGCCTGCCGATTTCACCCTGCTCGAGGTCGGCCTCGGCGGGCGGCTGGACGCGACCAATGTCGTCGACCGCCCCGCGCTCAGCGTCATCACGCCGGTGGCGCTCGACCATCAGCAGTACCTCGGCGAGACGCTGGAAGAGATCGCCGGAGAGAAGGCGGGCATCATCAAGCGCGGCGTGCCCGTCGTCGTCGGCCCGCAGCAGGAGGCCGCGCTCGAGGTGATCGAGGCGAAGGCCGCCCGCCTCGGCGCGCCGGTGATCGCCCATGGCCAACACTGGCACGTCACGACCGAGCGGGAGCGGCTGATCTTCCAGGACGAAACCGGCCTGCTCGACCTGCCGCTCCCCGCCCTCGCCGGTCCGCACCAGGTGCAGAACGCGGGCACCGCGCTGGCTGCCCTGCGGACCCTTGGCGTCGGCAATCCCGACGCGGCGATGCAAAACGCCCATTGGCCCGCCCGGATGCAGAAGCTCCGCCACGGCCCGCTGGTCGAGGCCGCGCCCGGGGTCGAGCTCTGGCTCGACGGAGGCCACAACCCCCATGCCGCCCATGCCATCGTCGCGACGCTGGAGACCTTGCCGCAGCGTCCGACCTACCTGATCTGCGGCATGCTCAATACCAAGGACGTGACAGGCTACATGGCTCCGCTGGCGCCCTGCGTCGAAAGCCTCACCGCCGTGTCGATTCCCGGTCAGGGGGCGACGCTGAGCGCGGATGAAACCGCTGCGGCCGCCCGGTCGGCCGGTCTTGAGGCGCAGGTCGCGCCGGACGTCGATGCGGCGCTGGCCCGGATCAGCGCGGCGGATCCCACGGCCCGCGTGCTGATCTGCGGATCGCTCTACCTCGCGGGCGAAATCCTGAAGACCAATGGGTGACAGCCGCAGCCCTGCCGATGGTTGACGCTCTCACCCGCAGACGCCACGCTCGCGGAATGAAATATGCTTTCGCCGCCCTCCTCCTCGCCGCCGCCCCGGTTCAGGCCGCCCAGTTCCAGTTCTGTTGGGTTGGTGCCAATGGCTACACGATGGAAGGCCAGATCGGCTTCCCGGACGCTCTGCAGAACACCGGGCTGATCACCGAGGCGGATGTCACCAGCTTCCAGATCATCGGCCTGATCGACGGCGTCGCCATCGGCTCGTGGAACCTCACCGACCTGACGCCCCAAACCTCATGGCGGCTGCGCTTCGATACCGATCGGCTGCAGTTCCCCACAGGGGGGATCGAATCGCAGAATTCCTATCAGGAGTGGAACGCGAACGGTCAGGTGAACAACTGCGGCGCGGTCGATGGCTTTGGCTGGAACGGTGGCAATTACGCGCAGGATGTCTGCATCAACAACGTCTGGATCGAGGAAAGCTCCATCGATCCGGACACGCCGCTTTTCGCGCAGCCGATGGATGTGGCACTAAGCTGCGAGACAACGATCCCGACCAGCTAGGAGCGCCCGATGGAACATCCCGTAGACCTGTCGTCCTGGCCCCGCGCCGGTCAGTTCCACTTCTTCCGAGGCTTTCAGCGCCCTCATTTTGCCGTCACTTCGCGCATCGACGTGACCCACCTGATGACGCGCCTGAAACCGGCCGGCGTCTCTCCCTACCGGGCGAGCCTCTATGGCATCGGCACCGGCATCCACGCGGTGCCGGAGTTGCTCATGCGGTTCCGGGGAGACAGCGTGATCCGCCACGACGCCGTCGACATGTCGATGACCGTCCCGACCGCTCGGGGAAGTTTTTCTTATGCCTACGTGCCCTATGACCCGGACTTCAGCCGCTTCGGCACGACTGCCAAGACGCTGATCGACGCGGCCGCCCGGACCGGTGATCTTGCCGCAAACACCGGCGAGCGCGACGACCTGTGCTACATGTCCTGCATGCCGTGGCTCGATTATTCCTCGATCAACAACGCCATGCCCGGTCCGGACGACTGCATTCCCCGCGTCAGTTGGGGCAAGATCGTGGAGCTTGACGGAAAGTGGTCCATGGCGATGACGTTGGAGGTCCACCACGCGCTGGCCGACGGCGCCCATGTCGGCGCCTTTTTCACCGCCGTGCAGGAGGCGATGGACAGCCTGTAAGCAGCCGCTTCAGTCAAGTTCTACTTGTCTGACCCCGAGCCCCAATCAGCCCCCTGCATTTCGCGCAGGCGGCTTGCGGTGCGTTCGAACTCGAAGACGCCGGTACCGCTGACGTAGAGCTCTTCCGGCTCGGCCTCGGCGCTCGCAATCAGCCGAACACCGGCCTCGTAGAGCGTATCGATCAGCGTCACGAAGCGCTTCGCCTCGTTGGCCTTCGCCGGGCCCATCACCGGGATATCCTCCAGCACCAGCACGTTCGCCTCGTCGACCAGCGCGAGGTAATCCGCCGGTCCAAGGGCCTTGCCGCAGAGCGTATCGAACGGCGCCCGCGCCTGACCCGCCCAGAACCGCGGGATCACCACACGGCGTCCCTTCACTTCCAACGTCAGCGGCTCATCCCGGCCGCCGGTCAGATCACGCCAGATCAGATCGATGGCGCGCTTCGCATTGACATCCGCCGGGGTGAACCAGACCTTCTCACCCGACAGGCGATCCTGCCGGTAATCGGTCCTTGCATCGAGCTGGTCGACCTCCATCTTTTCTTCCAGCAGTTCGATGAACGGCACGAAGAGCTGCCGGTTCAATCCGTCCATGTAGAGGTCCTTCGGCGGTCGGTTCGAGGTCGTGACAACCACGACCCCGGCATCGAAAAGCCGCTCGAACAGCCGCCCGACGATCATCGCGTCGGCGATGTCGGTGATCTGCATCTCATCGAAGCACAAAAGCTTCAGACCGCGCGCGATGTCCTCGGCCACCGGCTTGATCGCATCATCGACACCGGTTTTGCGCGCCTCGTGCAGCGCTGCCTGAACCTCCTGCATGAAGGCGTGAAAATGCACCCGGCGCTTCTGCGATATGCCCGCGTGCTGGTAGAACAGGTCCATCAGCATGGACTTGCCCCGCCCGACGCCACCCCAGAGATAGAGCCCCTGCTTGCCGGTCGGCTCTGCCTTGCGAAACCGGGCGAGGAATCCCTTCGGTCGCGGCGCGTCGAGCATCTCGCGAACCTCCTCCAGCCGTTCCATGACAGCACGTTGAGCAGGATCGGGGCGCAGCAGCCCCTCGGCGACGCGGGTATCGTAGAGCAAGGTAAGTGGTTGCGACATGGGGGCGGTTCTAACGGATCGCCGGGGGGGTTGCCCATGGAAAACAACCGCTTCACCGAAATTGAAGCACCGCGTCACGATGTCTGATTTGACGCCGCCGATCCGCCACGACAAAGTCGCTCGGTATCGCGCGAAGGACCGCCCCCATGGATCGTCAGAACAGCCTCTTCACCCCGGTTCTCATCGGCGGCTGCGCCATCATCCTGATCAGCTTCGCGATCCGCGCCAGCTTCGGCGTCTTCCAGATCCCCATCGCCGATGAATTCGGCTGGCTCCGGGCCGAGTTCAGCATGGCCATCGCGATACAGAACCTCGCCTGGGGCGTCGGACAACCGCTCTTCGGGGCGATTGCCGAGAAGTTCGGCGACCGCAAGGCGATCCTTCTGGGGGTCGGCATGTACGTGGTGGGCCTCGTGGTCTCGGCCTACGCGATCACGCCGGGCCAGCATCAGCTGCTGGAGATCCTCGTAGGCTTCGGCATCGCGGGGACGGGCTTTGGCGTGATCCTCGCCATGGTCGCGCGCGCCTCGACGGACGAAAACCGCTCGATGACCCTGGGCGTTGCGACCGCCATGGGCTCCGCCGGCCAGATCGTCGGCCCGCCCTTGGCCGAGGCGCTTCTGGGGGTCTTCCCATGGCAGAGCGTCTTCCTGATCTTTGCAGGCCTCGTCTTCGCCTCGCTTCTCTTCCTGCCGCTCCTGCGCGCGCCCGAGCGTGCGGCGGCGCCGGGCCTGGACGAAACCATGGCCGCGATCCTCGGCAAGGCGATCCGCGATCCCTCCTTCACGCTGATCTTCATCGGCTTCTTTTCCTGCGGCTATCAACTGGGTTTCATCACCGCGCACTTCCCCGCCTTCATTACCGAATTCTGCGGCCCCATCGTGCCGGGCAGTTTCCTGCATTCCCTTGGCGTCACCACGACCTCAGGCCTCGGCGCCATGGCCATCGCGGTGATCGGCGCGGCGAATATCGGCGGGACGCTCGCGGCCGCTTACCTCGGCAAGACCTACTCCAAGAAACTGCTTCTGGCCGCCATCTACACCGGCCGCACAATCGCCGCGGCCGCCTTCATCATGCTGCCGATGACACCCCTCTCGGTCATCGTCTTCTCGGCGGTCATGGGCTCCCTCTGGCTCGCGACGGTGCCCCTGACCAGCGGTCTCGTGGGCTACATCTACGGCTTGCGCTACATGGGAACGCTCTACGGCATCGTCTTCTTCAGCCACCAACTGGGCAGCTTCATGGGCGTCTGGCTCGGTGGAGAGCTCTTCGACGCCACCGGCAATTACACGGCAGTCTGGTGGGTCGGCGTGGGCGTCGGCGCCCTCAGCGCCATCATCCACCTGCCGATCAAGGAAATCCCCCTCGGCAAGCGCGCGCCCCTCGCCGCCTGAGCCTCCTTCATCTTGGCTTTACAACTCCGGGGGGCCCGGGGGGCAGAGCCCCCCATTTATACGATTTGGGGCAGAGCCCCCCTAATCGATAAATTGGTGCAGAGCCCCTCTAATTAGATAGAATGGGGCAGAGCCCCCTCGGCTACCGGGCCCGCACCGCGTCGAGGATGTAGCGGGCCACCATCAGGTCCAGATGCGCGCCGCCGCCGTTCTTGCAGAGCGTGATCTCCCGCTCGTCGCCGCGGGTCAGGCTCTCCATCTCGTAGAAATCGCCGACGACATCGGACTCGAAGAAGACCCCGGCCTCCAAAGGGATTTTCAACTCGCCGATATGACCCAAGGTCGTAGCGCGGCTGTCCACGAAGACCCGCGCGCGGCGCAGGGTGTCATCATCGACCTCGCGCATGTCGGGCCGGTAGGCGCCAATCAGGTCGAGGTGCGTGCCTTCGCTCAGCCACTTGCCGGCCAGCACCGGATCGGTCGCCATCGTGGCGGTGCCGATGATGTCCGCGGCACCTGCGGCTTCCTCCAGATCGCGGGCGACCTCCATGCCGGGGTAGCGCGCGGCAAAGGTGGCCGCCTTGGCGGGGCTGCGGTTCCAGATCGTGAACTCGGCCTCGGGGAAAGCGGCGGAATAAGCCTCGACAAGTGAGGCCGCGACGTTGCCCGCGCCGACCAGCAGGATGCGTTTCGCATCGGGCCGCGCGAGCTTGCGCGCTGCGAGAAGGCTGTCTCCCGCTGTCTTCCACTTGGTCAGCAGGTGGAAATCCACGATCGCCTCGAGCGTGCCATCCTCGTCCGAGAACAGGCACACGCCGCCGTTGATCGCGGGCTTGCCGACCTCCTTGTTGCCGGGAAAGATCGTGGCCGTCTTCACCAGCTGCCCCAACCCGTCGATCCAGGCGGCCCGGCTCAGCAAGGTGTCATCGCCGCGATAGAGGAAGGTGTCGTCAATCTCGGCGCGGGGCATCTTGTGACCCGCCTCGATCGCATCGCTCAGGGCAATCCAGTCAAGATGCGCCTCGGCTTCCGGTCCGATTATCAAGGTCATGGCCCCGCTTCCTCCTCGTTCAACAATCCTTCACGGACAAGCCTTGCAGCCCATCCGGCGGCGCCGTCAAACAGATGGGTCTGCCATCCCCGCGCTGCCGCAGCTTCGATATTATCGATCCGGTCGTCGGCGAAAAGCAGGCTCTCGGGCGGCAGGCCACAATCCGCTTCCACCTGCGCGTAGATCGCCGGGTCGGGCTTGGTGACGCCCATGTGCCCCGAGATGTAGGCGCGGTCGAACTCGTTCAGGAAAGGATACTCCAAGAGGGCGATCTCGAAGGTCTCGATACCGAAGTTCGACAGCGCAAAGACCGCCACGTCGCGACGGCGCAAGTTGCGCAGCAGCGTGACAGCGTGCGGGATGGCGGGTGAGGCCATAAGCAGCCAATCGTCATGCCAGCGGATGATGTCGTCCCTGAAGTCCGGGTTCTCCGCCGCACAGGCGTGGACCACGCGGTGGAAATTCTCCCCCTGATCCACGCGGTCGTTCATCGCGTGCAGGTCCACGGCGGCGAACATCTCTTTCCGACGGCGCTCGCCCACGACGCGGTCATAATGCCGCTCGGGTTGCCACTCGATCAGCACGTTGCCGATGTCGAAGATGACGGCCTGAACCGGAGCCGCCATCAGGCGCTGTAGAGCGCTTCGGCGTGGAAAGTGATGTGATCTTCCATGAAGCTCGACACGAAGAAGTAGGAATGGTCGTAGCCCGGCTGCATCCGCAGTTGAATCTCCTGCCGACGCAGGGCGGCGGCGTGGGCCAGCGCTTCCGTCTTCAGCAGGTCGCCGAATTGATCGTCGGTGCCGGTGTCGATCAGCATTGGGCCGTCAAAGCCCTTGTCGCGCATCAGCAGCGTCGCATCATGGGGGGCCCATTTGCTCTCGTCCGCGCCGAGGTAGGCGCCCAACTGCTTGCGGCCCCAGTCGCTGTCGGTCGGGTTGCAGATCGGCGCGAAGGCCGAGACCGAGGCGAAGCGGTCAGGATGCTGCATCGCGATGGTCAGCGCGCCGTGGCCGCCCATGGAATGGCCGGTGATCGCCTGCCGGTCACGTTCCAGCGCGAAGGTCTTGAAGACCAGGTCGGGCAGATCCTCGGTGATGTAATCCCACATCTTGAAATGCGGCGCCCAGGGGCTCTCGGTCGCGTTCACGTAGAAGCCCGCGCCCTGTCCGAGGTCATAGGCCTCGTCGTCGGCCACGCCTTCGCCGCGCGGCGAGGTGTCGGGAAAGATCACCGCGATGCCCTGTTCGGCGGCCCACCCCTGTGCGCCCGCCTTGCTCATCGCGTTCTCATGGGTGCAGGTCAGGCCGGAGAGGTACCACAGCACCGGCACCGGACCGTCCGCGGCCTCTCCGGGGAGGAACAGGCCGAAGGTCATGTCGCCACCGGTCGCGTCCGAGCGGTGTTTGTAGACGCCCTGCGTGCCGCCGAAGGCCTTGTTTTCGGAAATGGTTTCCATGGCGTGATGCTCCCCCAAAGGTGTTTCCCTTGGACTAACGCGCCCGCAGGCGCCGGTGCAATGATTACCTGTTGGCCGGCCGGCTCAGACGCGGTCAGGCGCCGGAGATCGGGGCCAGCCAGGCGATGACGGCCGAGACCGTGATGATCGACAGGGCGGTCGAGATCAGGATCGCCGCCGAGACCCGCTGCGGCGCGACCCCATAGTGCTGCGCGAGGATATAGACGTTGCCAGCCACCGGGAGCGACGCCGCCGCGATCATCACCGCCGCATCGTAATCCGGTACGTCGAACAAAAGCAGCGCGGCCACCGCGACGGCGGCCGGGTGCAGCACCAGTTTGCAGAAGGTGAGCCAACCCGCGACGGACATGCGCTCGGCGGATTTGCCTGCGAGCGAGGCGCCGATGGCGAACAACGCGCCGGGCGTCGCGGCGGCACCGAGGATCGCGGTGAACTCGTCCATCGGCACCGGCAGGGTCCAGCCGGTCGCTGACCATGCAAGACCCAGAACGATGGAGACGATCATCGGGTTCTTCAGCAACCCCAATCCCACGGTGCGCAGCACGCCGATGGACATGCGCCCGTCGCGGCTGCCGGTCACGATGATCACGATCAGGCTGGAGAAGACGATGAGGTCGACCGACAGCACAAGGATCACCGGCCCTGCGGCGGCTTCGCCCAACAGGACGACGAGCATCGGGATGCCGAGGAAACCCACGTTGCCGATGATGGCGCATTGGGCCTCGAAGGCGGCCTCGGTCACCGGGCGCTTGCGGAACATGGCGACGGCGGTGGCGATGACGTAGACGACGATGCAGGCCGTCAGATAGGCGCCCACAAACTGCCAGTCGAAGATCTCGGCCAGCGACAGGTTGGCGGCGAAGCGGAACAGCATCGCCGAGAGCGCGAAGTAGAAGACGAATTTCGTCAGGTAGGCGGCTGCTTCGGAGGTGAAGAACCCCGTTCGGCAGGCTTGAAAGCCCAAGGCGATCAAGGCGAAAAATGGCAGCGTCTTCAGGAAGATCTCAAGCATGGACAAGGGCTATGCCAAGCGGTTGGGACTGTCCAGCCACGCCGGTCCACGGCGCGCGCCCGCGAATGTGCAGCTTGCCGGAACTGAACGAAACAGTTTACAATCGGAGAAGGGAGACACATCGAACCAATGCACAAATCATGAATGCGGAACTGCAGCCCAAGAAGGGTCGCAAGTACGATCAGGTGATCGAAGGCGCCCGCGCCGTTTTCATGCGTGAAGGCTTCGAGGGCGCCTCTGTGGACGAGATCGCCCGCGACGCCGGGGTCTCCAAGGCGACGCTCTACAGTTACTTTCCCGACAAGCAGCGCCTGTTTCTGGAGGTTCTCAAACAGGGCTGCACCGCGCAATCCGAGGTCGAGGTGCTGTTCGAGCAGCCGGGCCTGAGCGTCGAGGAAAAGCTCGTGGTGATCTGCAAGACGCTGCTGACCTTCTTCGTCAGCGATTTCGGGCAGAACATGTTCCGCGTTTGCGTGGCCGAGGCCAAGCGCTTCCCCGAGTTGGGAGAGACCTTCTATGACAGCGGCCCCAAGCATTGGGGCGAGAAGATCGCCGGGTTCCTGCGCAGCGAACAGGCGTTGGCCGTGCTCGATATCGACGATCCCCTGCTGGCTGCCGACCAGCTGGCGCAGCTCTGCCGGACAGACCTGATGCTCAAGGTCATGTTCGGGATCGAGAGCGACCCCTCCGAAGAGGAGCTCGACCGGATCGTGAACGAGGCCGTGCGGACCTTCCTCGCGCGCTACAAGCGGGTCTGAGCGCGGGGCGCCTCCGGTTCAATCGAGCCGGCGCACCAGCAATTGGTTGCCCTGGCCGCGCGTCACTTCCAGCATCTTCAGGCTCTCCACCAGATCGCTCAGCTTGCGCGCGCCATAAGTGCGGGTGTCGAAATCGGGGTTGGCGGCGGTCATGTATTGGCCGAGCTGCCCGAGGGAATACCAGTCGTCGTCCTGCTCGATCGCCTCCATCGCGCGGAAAATAAGGTCACGGGCTTCGTTGATCGGGCGCGCCTTCGGCTTGGTCTCCGCCTTCGTCTCGGTGGTGGTACCCTTGGGCTGATCCGGCAAGATGTTCTCGATGAAGATGAACCGCTTGCAGGCCTTGCGGAAGGCCTCGGGCGTCTTGCGCTGGCCGATGCCGTAAACGTCGAGGCCCTGTTCCCGGATGCGGCTGGCGAGGCGGGTGAAGTCGCTGTCCGAGGAGACCAGCACGAAGCCGTCGAAGCGCCCCGAATGCAGGATATCCATCGCATCGATCACCAGCGCGATGTCGCTGGCGTTCTTGCCGACCGTGTTGGCGGGCTGGTGATGCGGGACGATGCCGTATTCCGACTGAACGCCGGACCAACCCTTCATATGGGTGGAGCTGAAATCCCCGTAGATGCGCCGAACCGAGGCCTCGCCGAAGCGCGCGATCTCTTCGAAAATTGCCTGAGCGTGTTTGTGGGACGTGTTGTCTGCGTCGATCAGGACGGCAAGCAGCGGAGTATCATTGGCCATGGCGGGTCTCCTTTTGGACTTGTGTGGCACATAGGGAGACGGAGGGGAATGTCTACTCGGGTTTCAGTTGTCCGGGGATGGCGGAGGCGCGCAGGGAATCTCTCCCAGGATGCGCGCGGCCATGGTTTCCGCCTCGGTCTTGGTAAATCCGCCATGGATCTGGATGTTGCCCCCGGCAATCGGCACTTGCACCGTCGGCGCGGTGATGACCTCTCCGCATACCGATATTTCGATCGTCTCGCCGATATGCTCGCCGGTTTCCACTTCGATCCACGCGGCGAGGTCGGGGCCGAAGGCGAGGTTGATGATCACCGCGCCGGTATGGGGCGAGGTGCCCGGGCTGATCGACAACACCTCATCCGGGCGCACCGCGTAGCTGTCTGACGGGCTGGACAGGGTCAGCCCAAGGGGCGCGGGCGCGGCAGCGCCGTGATGGGCGGTGAAGCTGTCACAATCGGCAAGCCCCGCAAGCACATCCGCCGCCAGCCGGGCGGTTTCCCGATCGCCAAGCGGAATATCCATCCGGCCCGCGCCCATCTGGTCGCCCGGTTGGAACGGGGGAAAGGGATGGCCGCAGATGGAGACGCTGATCCCCGCCGCAGGCGCGGCATGGGCATAGTCACGCACCACCGGCAGGAACCCCGCGTGGGCAAACAGGACCAATCGGTCGTCCTCTGCATTGACGATGGTGAACGCAGAGCGCGCGGCGAGCACCATGTCACCCGGTATCCCGAGTTCCAGCGGCGTCTCGGTCTGTGCAGGGGCGAGCGACGGCAGCCCTGCGACGAGGGCTGCAAAGGCGGCGGAGACAAGGCGCATCGGGCCAACTCCCGGTTGGATACGCCGTCCCAAGTCGGGGCGACGTATCGATGTCAGGAAAGTGGGCGCTTACTTGGTGCCGCCGGGGACAGGCACGGGCTGCGGTGTCGCGCCGCCGGGGACACCGTTTCCGGCCACCACCTCGTCCCAGATATCGCCGAGGCGATCGGCAATCGTCTCGCGGGCGTCGCTGTCGTCGTCGACGTTGTAGACTACGAGGAAGGGTGACACGAGGCCCGCTTCATCGGCGCAGATGAACAGGCCGTCCACCACTTCGCCGCGCAGGTCATAGCCGCCGATGGTCCAGTTCGACCGTCCGGTGAAACCGTCACCGCCAAACCGCGCGCGGTAGGTGGAGAAGGTCGTCTCCGCATAACTCATGCAGGTGTCGCGATCCGAGATCGAGGAGAAATCCGTTACCGTCCAGCCCTCTGCCTGAGCGGCGCCAGCGGCCAGAAGCGTAGCGGCAGCGGCTGCCAATATGCGTTTGAGTTTCATGGGAGGGTCCTTTCCAAGGTCTTCTTGAGTAATCTCTGTTGAGGGACGGCAAATGGGAGGAGACCGGCGCGGATGATCCGACCGCGAGGATGCGTAAAGGCTGCGTCGCCGCCTTTGGGATCGGCACAGGTGCGCATGTATTCTTCGTTCTCCCGGTCTTGCTATGGATCAAGATTGTTCCAATCTAACTTACAAAGCAACGGAGGATACCATGACCCGCATTCCCCTTGTCCTGACCTTGATCGCCCTCCCTGCAATGGCCATGGCGCAGACGACGGACGACCCCGATCTGACGGATGCCTGCGGCGCGTCGGGCTTTGCCGGGCTTGTCGGACAGAGCGGTGAGATCGCCGATATGCTGGAGCTGGAGCAAACCACGCGGGTGATCAGGCCCGGTACGATCGTGACGCGGGACTACCGGCTGGACCGGATCAACTTCGATATCGACGACGACGGCACGATCACGCGCGTCTATTGCGGCTAGAAAAACCTACGGGATACCCACAGTGAGCGCGACGGCGGGCTCTGGTAGGAAAGGGCATTGATCCACGCTCTTTCCCCTTCGGAGTATTTCCAGATGTCCCTTCTCACCAAGGCAATTTTCGCCGCCATCGCCCTGTCCACTTCCATGTCTGCCGCCTCTGCGCAGTATGTCGTCACTCAGCCCCTCCCCGGATACGAGAACTCCGTGTGGCCCGAGCTTGGCGGCAGCATGCAGCGCCCTCCGGCCATCGGGGGCTGGCCCGGCATTCCGGCACCGGTCCAACCCGCCCCCGCGCCCGTTCAGTTCAGCGCTAGAGCTGCGCCTGCCACATGCTGATTTTCGTGCCCGAATGATCCACCGGTCCGAAGGCCGTCAGCTCCAACCCCGTGGCCTTGGCCAACCCGCCGTCGCTGGTGATGATCCCGATCTGCCAGCCCCGGAAGGCCTCGGCAAGCGTCGCCCCCATCGCTCCATAAAGGCCGAAGAGCAGCTTGCGCTCGCCGATCCGCCCGCCATAGGGCGGGTTCACGATCACGATCCCCGGCGCCACACCGTCGGGCGGCGTCAGATCACTGATCGCCTGCCGCTCGAACCGCACCAGTTCCGCAACCCCGGCCCGCTCGGCATTCTTCACGGCCCCCCGGATCGCCCCGTCATTACGGTCAAAGCCGAAAAACATCGGACGCAGGGGCGCGTCTTCCCCCGCTTCCCCGTTCTTCAAATATCCCCGCCGGAGGCTCCTGTCCCCGCCCAGCGCGCTGCCGCCGGCCATCTGTTCGAAAGCAAACCCCCGCGACCGCCCCGGCATCAGGCCCAGCGCCATCTCGGCGGCTTCGATCACGAAGGTGCCCGAGCCGCACATCGGGTCGACCACCGCCTGGCTCCCGTCGAACCCCTTCTCGGCGAGGAAACCCGCCGCCATGGTCTCGCGCATCGGTGCCTTGCCGACGAATTCCTTGTGCCCGCGCCGATGCAGCGCCTCGCCGGTGGTATCGACCGATATCGTGCAGAGATCGTCGTCGATCCGCGCCTTCACGGTGATCGCGGCCTCTTTCGCCACCGGGATCCCCGCCGCCTCCAGCCCGCCCGCGATCCGCTGCACCGCTGCCTTGTTGACGTAGATTTTGGACCGGCGGCACACGGCCTCGACCCGTACCGGGACGCCCGCCTGCAACACCTCGGTCCAGGCCACCTTCTTGGCGCGCTTGTCCAACTGCGCCAGATGCATCACTCGGAATTCCGCCACCCGCAGCAGCACCCGCACCGCGCAGCGCAGCACGACATTGGCCCGCGCCGCCTCCGCCAGATCGCCGGAACAGACCACCCCGCCCGGCACCTGTTTGACGCCCGCGAACCCCAAAGCCGCAGCTTCCGCCGCAAGCGGCCCCTCAAGCCCCGGCACCGCGACCAGGAAGATTTCTTCATTCACCATGCCGCAGCTCTATCCCGTATCCCGCGCCAATACGAGGGCCGCGATCCCTGCCCTCCCCACCTTCACCTTGGCCCTACAACTCTCCCACCTCCGCCGCCCGCACCGCACGAATTTGGACTTTCGCCCCGGCCCCGCTACCTTCGACAGAGCCCTCGCTCCAAAGGAATACCCCCATGTCCGATACTGGCTTCGCCGATCTCCGCGCGCTTTTCATCAACACGTCGCTCAAACGCGAACCGACCGAGAGCCACACCAAGCTGCTCCTCAACGCCTCTGCCGACATCATGGCGGGCCAAGGCGTCACCACCGAGCACCTGCACATGCTCAGCCATCAGGTCCCCCCCGGCGTCTACCCCGACATGACCGAACACGGCTGGGACCGCGACGACTGGCCCGCGATCTGGCAGAAGGTGCAGGCCGCCGACATCCTCGTCATCGGCTCCCCGCTCTGGCTGGGCGAGGAATCCTCCGTTTGCCGGGTCCTGATCGAACGCCTCTACGGCATGTCCGGAGAGCTGAACGACAAGGGCCAGTCCGTCTTCTACAACAAGGTCGCGGGCAGCGTGATCACCGGCAACGAGGACGGCATCAAGCACGCCGCCATGACCATCGGCTACGCGATGAACCACCTCGGCTACACCACCCCGCCCCAGGCCGATTGCGGCTGGATCGGCGAGGCCGGCCCCGGCCCCTCCTACGGCGACGAGAAGGACGACGGCACCCGCGTGGGCTTCGACAACGAATTCACCCAGCGCAACACCACCATCATGACGTGGAACCTCATGCACCTCGCGCGGATCCTCAAATCCGCCGGCGGCTACCCGAACCAGGGCAACGACCGCAACGCCTGGGACGCGGGCGCGCGCTTCGGCTTCGAGAACCCTGAATACCGCAGCTAATCCAAACCTTGCGCCCCGCGCCCTCCCTTGCTCTAACCGCCTGAGCACAGGGAGGGCCCACCATGGTCGACATCGCCACCCGAGTCTGGAACCACAAGTGGAAGATCGACCCGATCGTCCGGTCCCTGATCGATACGGATTTCTACAAGCTGCTGATGTGCCAGTCGGTGTTTCGCAACAAGCCCGACACCCGCGTCACCTTCAGCCTGATCAACCGCACCACCCGCATCCCGCTCGCAAAGCTCATCGACGAGGGCGAGCTGCGCGAACAGCTCGATCACATCCGCACCCTGCGCCTGAAGCGCGGCGAAAGCACGTGGATGCGCGGCAATACCTTCTACGGCAAACGCGCCATGTTCTCCCCCGATTTCATGGAGTGGTTCGAGAACCTGCAACTGCCGCCCTACCACCTCGAACGGGTCGGCGACCAATACGAGCTCACCTTCGAAGGCGCCTGGCCCGAGGTCATGCTCTGGGAAATCCCCGCCCTCTCCGTCCTGATGGAGCTGCGCGGCCGCGCCGTGCTCGACCAGATGGGCCGGTTCGAGATCCAGGTCCTCTACGCCCGCGCCATGACCAAGCTCTGGGAAAAGATCGAGCGTCTGCAAGGCAATCCCTCGCTCCGCATCGCCGATTTCGGCACCCGGCGGCGGCACTCCTTCCTCTGGCAGGACTGGGCCGTTCAGGCCATGCGCGAGGGCCTGGGCGAGAGCTTCGCCGGCACCTCCAACTGCCTCATCGCCAAGAACCGCGACCTCGAGGCGATCGGCACCAACGCCCATGAACTGCCCATGGTCTACGCCGCCCTCGCCGAGGATGACACCGCGCTGGCCAATGCCCCCTACGACGTGCTCTCGGACTGGCACGACGAGCATTCCGGCAACCTGCGCATCATCCTGCCCGACACCTACGGCACGCAAGGCTTCCTCGACAACGCTCCCGACTGGCTGGCTGGTTGGACCGGCATCCGCATCGACAGCGGCGACCCCGCGACGGGCGCCGAAAACGCCATCGCTTGGTGGAAATCCCGCGGCGAGGACCCCCGCGAGAAGCTCATCATCTTCTCCGACGGCCTCGACGTCGACAAGATCGAGACCCTGCACAAACAATTCGCCGGCCGCGTCCGCGTGTCCTTCGGCTGGGGCACGCTGCTCACCAACGATTTCCGAGGCCTCGTGGAAGACGACGCCCTGGCCCCCTTCTCACTGGTCTGCAAGGCGGTGAGCGCCAACGGACGCCCCACCGTCAAGCTGAGCGACAACCCGAAAAAGGCGATGGGTCCGGCGGATGAGATCGCGCGGTATAAGAGGGTGTTTGGAGTGGGGGATCAGGAAGCGGTGGAGGTTGTGGTTTAGCCTACCACGAATCACTATATCTTGTGAGTCAAATTTGTCGCATCGAGTCAAGTAGCGCTTGCAATGACGCGTTCTGTGCACTACATATAGGCCATCAACGGCTTCCTCCAGAGCGATTTCGCTCGTAAGCGGGGAAGCCTTTTTGTATGATTTCATAATGTTGAGCTCTTACAATCGCCCTCCGGTATCCATTTCGGAACAAGTTAGGCATCTGAAGTCCAAGGGACTTGAGATTTCTGACACGTCCGCTGCAGAAAAACAGTTGGACGAAAAAGGGTACTACCGCCTGAAGGCGTACCTCCTTCCGTTCAGAGAGAATGGAGGTTTTATTAAAGGCACGTCGCTGGACCAAGCTGTTCAGCTCTACGAATTTGATGAAAAACTCCGCCTGCTAGTTTTTAAGCACATCCAGCGTATCGAAATTGCTGTCCGGACTCGTTTTAATGAAGCGATCTGCTCGAAAACAGAGAACTCCTTCTGGTACCTCGACTCCAGCCTCTTTGGTCGAAACACAGCTTCCTATGCAAACACGGTAAATAAGCTTCGAAGTGCGTTTCTTGAGTCTCAAGAAACATTCGCAAGACACTTCCGTGATCGATACTACAACGATTACTGTAGCTTTTACAGCCTTATGCCTCCGAGCTGGATGGCGATAGAGCTAATGACCTTCGGCAATATGTTGACGCTGCTCAATAGCGTTTCCGAGGATACTATTTCTAAATTTAAGCTTGACCGTTGGACGAGAAGAGAAATTGGGCCAGACAAATTTAAGAAGCTAACTAACTGGATCCATTGCATCCGAGATGTTCGAAACCACTGCGCTCATCACAATCGCTTGTTTAATAGGAACTTTCCGGCACCTGACGGCGTCAAAGCGTATCTAGACTCAGATATTCACTTAGTCGAAATAGATGGCGGTGTAGCGGGACAAAATCAATTCAATCGTCTCTATACTACCTTGGCTGTAATGCAAGTTATCTCTAAACGAATTGGCTTGCCTCCAATAGGTCCAAGTCTAAAAGGTTTATTTGATGAACACGAAGAAGCTACTAACCACCTGCGCTCAATGGGATTTCCAGACGACTGGAAATCTGAGAAGCTTTTCTTCTAAATTACCGCTACCCAGCTAAGGGACCGTAATTAAACCCGCCAAAAGTGGTTACCATAGCTTTTCGTCGACACTGCCCCCAGCTCATCATTCCTTAATAATCAGCGGTATTTGAGCCTCCAGCGGAAGTGAACCTAACCACCTTTCTCCGAGATATCCTTCGCCAAACACGCGTAGTATCGATTAAAATGAATAAATTCAATAATTTTACTACCCCAAGCAAGCTCGCACACTCCCTCACTCCTCAACCCCACCCCTCAACGCCTTCACCTCTCCGCGCCGCTTCTTCGCCTCCACCCGCTTCCGCTTCTGGTTCTGGCTCACCCGTGTCTTGACCCGCTTTTTCGGCGCCACCGTGGCGCGGCGGATCAGCTCGGCCAGCCGCTCGCGGGCGACATCTCGGTTCCGGGCCTGGCTGCGCTCTTCCGAGACCTGCAGCACCAGCGCCCCCTCCTTGGTCCAGCGCCGCCCCGCCAGCCGTCTCAGCCGCGTCTTCACCGGCCCCGGCAGGTTCGGAGACCGCTCCGCCTCGAACCGCAGCTCGACCGCCGTGTTCACCTTGTTCACGTTCTGCCCGCCCGGCCCGCCCGCGCGCACGAAACTCTCGGTGATCTCCCAATCCTCGATCGAAATGTCGTCGGTTATGCGCAGCATCGGCCTCGCCTTCGGTATGCACGGGCTGTGTACGCCCGGTGTACAGGGTGTGACCCCTGTTTTCAGCACTAAAAAGGGCTGCCCAAGGTGAGCAGCCCTTTCGAGAAATCAGGAGGTGGGCGCGGTCAGAACCAGCGGCTCACCTGGGTTGGGCGTGAGCCCTAGGATTGCCTAGCGGCGCGCCCCCCAAGTTGTCCCGACACCATTCTCCAATACCTCTCTAGACACTGGATCACCTCCTTCCGATTTGTTTCAACTGACCTCAGGTTGCCACACATCTGGTAGAAGTCAAAAGAAATCACGCAGCATGTGCGATAATTTTTCGGGTGATGAGGCGGAAGGGAATCAGGGCCACCAGGGCGAGCGCCAGCTTGACGCCCCAATCGGCCACCGCGAGGGACACCCACAAAGGCGCCACCGGACCCGCGCCCAGAAGCGGCAAGGCCTCGTTCGCCCAAGCCACATCGCCCGGCAGAACCCCCGTGAGAGCCCCCGAAAACGCGATGAAAAAGAACAGCGCCGTATCCACGCTGGACCCGATCACGCTGGAGAAAACAGGCGCCTTCCACCACCCCCCATCCCGCAGCCGATCAAAGATCGCAACATCCAGCAACTGTGCGGAAAGAAACGCAATTCCGGAGCCAAGCGCGATGCGGAACGTCACCAGCGGGCCGAACTCGCCCATGATCTGGGTCCCGATCAGCGAGCAGATGACGCCCACGATGAAGCCCGAGAAGACGACCTTCCGCGCCATGGCAGCGCCGTAGACGCGGTTCATCACGTCGGTCACGAGAAAGGCGAGGGGATAGGTGAAAGCGCCCCAGGTCAGCCACTGGCCGAAGAGGAACTGCACGAGGATATTCGAGGCCACCACGATGGCCGCCATGGCGAGAACGCCGGGCAAAAGCTTTGTCATAGATTTCATTCCGTTTTGACAAGGTAGTCGGAGACTTGGCCCCTTGTGGGCAGGCGCGCTGGCTACGCGCTCAACGCGTCTGCGTCAACCCAACACCCGTGCCACAGCACGGGCCACGCCCGGAATGGTATCCTTGGTCAGACCGGCCACGTTGAGCCGTCCGTCGCCCACGACATAAATGCCGTGATCCTCTCGCAACGTCTCCACCTGCGCGGGCGTCGCACCGATCAACGAGAACATGCCCCGCTGCCCCGCGAGAAAGCCAAACCGGTCCGAGCCGGTCTCGGCCCGCAGCGCCTCGGCGAAAGCGGCGCGGTTGGTGTTCATCGTCTCGCGCATCAGGCTCAGCTCATCCTCCCACATCCCGCGCAACTCGCGATCGTCGAGGATCACCTGAACCACGCGAGCGCCATGATCCGGCGGAAACGCGTAGGACTGCCGATTGAGATGCGCCATCAAGCCCGCAGCCGCCGCGCGCGGACCGGGACCCGAGGTGATCGCCATGCACAGGCCGACACGCTCGCGGTAGAGGCCGAAATTCTTGGAACAACTGGCCGCGATCAAGACTTCAGACAGACGCTCGGCCAAATGACGGGTGCCGAAAGCGTCGGCCTCCAGCCCGTCGGCAAAGCCGAGATACGCGATGTCGATGAAAGGAATCGCGCCGGTTTGCTCCAGCACATCACCCACGGCGCGCCAATCGTCGGGCTGAAGATCGGCCCCGGTGGGATTGTGGCAGCAGCCGTGAAGCAGGACGATATCGCCGGCACGCGCCTGCGCCAGATCGGCAAGCATGCCCTCGCGATCCAGCGTGCCATCCGCGGCGTCATAATAGCGGTAGGCGCGAGACTTCTGACCCAGATGATCGATGATCGCATGGTGATTGACCCAGGTGGGCGTCGGAACCCAGATGGTCGCGTCCGGCGTGATGCGTTGCACCATCTCGAGCGCTTGGCGCACCGCGCCGGTCCCGCCGGGCGTGGCACAGGTCGCAACGCGCTCGGCCGGAACGGCATCGCCCAGGATCAACCGGCGCAGCGCATCGGCGAAGGCCGGATCGCCCGCGAGGCCGACGTAAGACTTAGTGCGTTGGCGCGCGGCGATGATCGTCTCGGCGCGGCGCACAGCCTCCATTACCGGAGTCTGCCCCTGCGGATCACGGTAGACGCCAACGCCGAGGTCAACTTTTCCGGGCCGGGGATCGGCCGCAAACATGGCCATCAGGCGCAGGATCTTGTCGGCCTCCGGGGCCTTCAGGTCCTCGAACATCATTCGACCCGGTCGTATGTGAGAACGCGCGTCCGCTCTTCGCGGCGAACCGGGTGGAATCCCATCTTCTGATACAGCCGCAGCGCCGCCGGATGATCCAGAGAGCAGGTATTCACCGTCATCTTCTCGGTGCCTTCCCGCGCCCATCCGGTCGCGATGGCCGTCTGCAGGAGCGCGGGGCCGATCCCGCTGCCGACGGCCTGTGGCACCAAGCCAAAATAGGCGAGGTCGCATGCGCCGGGCGCGCGCCAGTCCAGCACGAAGAACCCATGCGGAAAGCCGTTCCGGATCGCCGTCCAGATCACCACGTCGGGGCTGCGCACGAAGGCCTGCAAAGCCTCGGGGTCCTCTTCTGCCTGCTCGAAGCGGTCTTGCCATTCGTACTCACGCCCCACCGCGTCATAGAGCGACAGAAAGTACCAGACCGGCGGATCGATCGCCCGCTCAAGGCGCACATCGCCGGGCAGCTGCGCCGGCTTGAACGAGGGCCGCTCGGGCATCTCGAGATAGGTAATGGTGAAAGGAACCTGCGTACCCGCCGGGATCACGGTGCTCATCCGGTTTCGACGCTCAACTGCTCGAACTGGCCCCATTCGGCCCAGGACCCGTCGTAGAGCGAGACATTCTCGTGACCCAGACGCGCGAGCCCCAACATCAGGATCGCCGCTGTGACGCCGGAGCCACAGGTCGTGATGATCCGCTTGTCGAGGTCGACACCCCCGGCCTCGAAAGCCGCGCGCAGGGCGTCGCCTTCCTTCATCGTGCCGTCTGCATTGAACAGAGTGGCGTAATGGACGTTCTTGGAATTCGGGATATGGCCGGCGCGCAGGCCGGGGCGCGCTTCAGGCTCCTCTCCGCGGAACCGTGCCGGCGCGCGCGCGTCGACGATCTGCCAGTCACCAAGCTTGCTGGCCGAGGCCACCTGCGTGACATCCTTCACCAGATGCGCCTGACGCTGCACCGTCATGTGACGGTCGCGCACGATCGGCGGCATGTCTTCCACTTCGCGGCCCTCGGCCACCCACTTGGGCAGTCCGCCGTCCAGCACCGCGATGTCGGTCTTGCCCATCAGGCGGAAGTTCCACCAGACCCGCGCCGCCGAGAACAGGCCCAGGCCGTCATAGACCACCACCTGGTGCCCGTCGCCGATCCCCATGGCGCGCATCCGCGACATGAATTTCTCGACCGGGGCGACCATGTGCGGAATGACCGAGCGACCGTCGGCGATCTCTTCGATATCGAAGAACCGGGCGCCGGGGATGTGGCCCGCCTCGTATTCGGCGCGCGCATCGCGGCCCATGTCGGGAAGATAATAGGATGCATCGATGATCCGCAGATCGGGGTCATTCATATGCGCCGCCAGCCACTCGGTCGACACCAGGGTCTTTGGATCGTCACCCGTCTTCACCGCGGCCATTTTCGCTCTCCTATCCGTCATCCCTGCGAGTCCTACGCCGCCCCCAAAAGCCACGCAAGCCTTGGGCACGCACCGCTCCCTTCATCTTGGTAAATACAACTCGATCCGACACCCGCCCCAGGCGCTGCCGTCAGCCGTTCTGCTTCAGCAGCCGCGCCTTCTGGCGGTTCCAGTCACGCTTGGCCGAGGTCTCGCGCTTGTCCTGCGCCTTCTTGCCCTTGGCGATGCCGATCTTCAGCTTCACCAGACCCTTGTGGTTGAAATACATCACGATCGGCACCAGCGTCATGCCTTCGCGCTGCGTCGCGTTCCACAGCTTCGACAGCTCCTTCTTGGAGGCAAGCAGCTTGCGACGCCGCTTCTCCTCATGCCCGAAGGTCTTGGCCTGGATGTACGGCGCGATGTAGGAGTTCACGAGCCACAGCTCCCCCTCCTTCACCTCGGCATAGCTCTCGGCGATGTTGCTGCCGCCCTGCCGCAGGCTCTTCACTTCCGAGCCTTCGAGGATGATCCCGACCTCCAGATCGCTATCGATCGCATAATCGTAGCGGGCACGCCGGTTCTCGGCGATCACCTTGTAATTCGGGTTGTCGGGTTTCTTGGCCATGGGGGCGGGATATAGGCCTTCCCGCGCCCCGTTGCTAGGGGAGCCGCCTCAGTTTGTCAGGCCCGCGTGGCGCAGGGCGGCCTTGATGGCGGTCTTGGTCTCTTCTTCGACGCCAAGCAGCGGCAACCGCACCTCGTCCGAGCAGAGGTCCAGCACCGACATGGCGTATTTCACACCGCAAACGCCCGGCTCCGCGAAGATCGCCTCGTGCAGCGGCATCAGACGGTCCTGATACTGGAGCGCCTTGCCGAAATCGCCCTCGCGCATCGCGGCCTGGAACTCGGCGCAGAGCTTCGGCGCGACGTTGGCGGTCACGCTGATGCAGCCCACACCGCCATGGGCATTGAACCCGAGCGCGCTGGCGTCTTCGGCGGAGAGCTGGATGAAATCCTTCCCGCAGCTCGCCCGTTGCTTGGAGACCCGCGCGAGATCTGCGGTGGCGTCTTTCACACCCACGATCATTGGCAGCTTGGCCAAAGTCCCCATGGTCTCGGGGGTCATGTCGATCACCGAGCGGGGCGGGATGTTGTAGATGAAGATCGGGATGCCGACCTCGGCCAGTGCGGCGTAATGGGCGATCAACCCGCGCTGCGTCGGCTTGTTGTAATAGGGTGTGACGACCAGCGTCGCATCGGCACCGACGGCCTTTGCGTGTTCCACGTGACGCATCGCCTCGGCGGTGTTGTTGGAACCTGCGCCCGCGATCACAGGCACCCGTCCGTCGGCGGCCTTCACGACGGTCTCGATCACCTGCTCATGCTCTTCATGGCTCAGCGTCGGGCTCTCGCCAGTGGTGCCTACGGGCACGAGGCCATTGGAGCCCTCGGCGATGTGCCACTCGACCAAACGTTTCAACGCGTCAAAGTCCACAGCACCATTTGTCATCGGAGTGACCAGAGCGGGCATCGAGCCATAGAACATCATTCGCGTCCTTACATGAGGGTTGGAGTGGCAATTTCCCGCTCCAATACAAGCCGCGCGCGGGATTGCCAAGTTCGTGAGTTGCGTCTGTGTCCAGCCGCCTTATCTAAAGCCTCGTAAAACCCAATTAATTTACGGAGACGCGGATTGACCCTGCGACGCCTGATACCTGTTCTTTTCCTTTGCACGTTTGCCAGCGCGGCACCGTCCAGCGCGCAATCCGATGCCGAGGCGCTGGCGGCTGCGCTGGCCGCCTACAACGCGGGCGATCTGGCGGGCGGGTCGGAGGCTGCACAAGGCCTCGAGGATCCGGTCGCGCTCGATCTGCTGGCCTGGACCCGTCTGCGCCGGGGGCAAGGCAGCTTCGAGGAGTTTGTCTCCTTCCTCGACCGCAACCCCGATTGGCCCGGCCTGCCCTACCTGCGGCGGCAGGGAGAGCCTTCGATCCCCGTCGATGGCGATGCGGCGACCGTGCTTGATTATTTCGAGGATGACCTGCCGCAGACCGGTGCCGGCGCCCTCGCGCTGGCGACGGCCCTGGCCAACACCGGCAACGAGGTCGTGGCCCGCGCAATCGTGGTCTACGCCTGGACTACGCTGGTGATGTCCGGCACCGACGCGCAGGCGCTCAACCGTGAGTTTGGGGATTTCCTGACCGAAGAGCACCACATCGCGCGGCTCGACAACCTGCTGTGGGAGAACTCTGAAACCCGCGCCCGCGCGATGTTCGGCCTTGTCCCCGAGGAGTACATCCCGCTGGCCGAAGCGCGCTTGGCACTGCGGGCGCGGACGCCGGGGGTGAACGCTCTGATCGATGCGATCCCGGCCAGCCTGCAGGACGATCCGGGCCTCGCGTACGAGCGCTTCATCTGGCGCATTCGCGAAGGCTACTGGGACACGGCGGGCGAGCTTTTGGCCGAACGCTCGACCTCTGCGGAAAGCCTCGGACGCCCCGAGGAATGGGGACGCCGCCGCGCAGACCTCGCCCGCGACGTGATGCGCGAAGGCGACCATGAGCTCTGCTATACCTACGCCGCCAACCACCACATCGACCCCGATGACGATTACATCCGCTTCGCCGATCTGGAATGGATCGCGGGCTATTGCGCGTTGCAGGTGGACCGCGCCGAGATCGCGGCTGAGCATTTCCAGCGCTTCCGCGAAGTTGTCTTCTCGCCGATCTCGGTTGGACGGGCGGGCTACTGGCTCGGACGCGCCCATGAGGCGGCAGGCAATGCAGAAGCCGCGGCGGAGGGCTATGCTCTGGGCGCGCAGTATCAATCCAGCTTCTACGGTCAACTGGCGCAGGAGCGCGGCGGCCTGCCCGTGGACCCGGAGTTTCTGGGCGACCGCAATTACGGGGATTGGCGCACGTCGAGCTTTGCCGACAGCGATGTCTTCCACGCCGCGCGGCTTCTCTACGAGGCCGGGCAGATCAACCTTGCCGAGCGGTTCTTCACCCATATCACCGAAAGCCTGAACGAGACCGAGGCCGGCATGATGGGCAACCTGATGCTGGAAATGGGCGAGCCGCACTTCGCGCTTCTGGTCGCGAAACGCGCGGCCCAGTCGGGGCACGAGATCTTCCCCGCCTACTACCCTCTTGCCGATCTGGAGGACGTGGACCTTCCGGTGCCGCGCGCCTTCGCCCTGTCGATCGCCCGACGCGAGAGCGAGTTTGACCCGGTCGTGGTCTCGGGCGCAGGGGCCATGGGCTTGATGCAGGTGATGCCGGGCACCGGTCGCGATGCGGCGGGGGCTCTGGGGATCGCCTATTCCGAGAGCCGTCTTGGCAGCGATCCCGCCTACAACGTGCTTCTGGGGTCCAGCTACCTCGCCGGACTGCTGCGGTCCTATGACGACAACCCGGTGCTGACCACCATCGGCTACAACGCCGGCCCCGGTCGGGCGCGGCAATGGGTGGAGCGTTTCGGCGACCCGCGCGAGGCGGATGACATCCTCGACTGGATCGAGGACCTCCCCTTCACGGAAACCCGCAACTACGTCATGCGCGTGACCGAGAGCCTGCCGATCTACGAGGCGCAGCTCAGCGGCGAGCTGCCGACCCTCGGCCTCAGCGAGCGCCTGCGTCAGTAGAGCCGCGCCTCCGAGACTGACGTTTCGATGAAGAGCCCTCGCAGAAATTGCGGGGGCTTTTTCGTTGCGCCTGCTTTCCTCGTGAGTCGTTGCTATCTGCCGGCTGGCTGAAATGTTGCAGAAAACCGCCCCGTCTTCACGGCGCGAAGACGGGTTCTCACAGCCGCGTGGCCTTCGTGCGACGCGGGATCATATCTGTGCATTTGCGAACCTAATTCGCGCAATTATCCCGAGTACGTGTATAGAAACACGAGATGCGAGGGTCCATATTGAGTGCATCGGACCGGGGCAGATTGGCTTGGTCCCCTAACACAAACCAACTCAAGGGCCGCGATGACCGCCGCCCGTCAAGAACACACAAAGGACTAACATTATGAAACGCTTTGCATTTATCGCCGCCCTCGCCGCTGTCGCCGCCGCTCCTGCTGTCGCTCAGTCAACCTCCACCGCCTTCGCCATCGCGCATTTCAACGAGTCCGCGGATAACGCGTCGGACATCGTGATCTTCAATGGCAACGAGAACACCACGCGGGTCTCCACCGCGGGCAACTCCGCGCTGGCCGAGACCTTCAACATCCTCAACCGCTCCGCCGATACGCCGAGCGAGTTGAACGGCACCAACGGCGCGGTGGTTGTCTCAGGCGAGGCGACCTACGGCTCGGACATCTTCGACCGTCTGGCCGCCGAGTCCCGCGAAGACAACTAAGCGCGCTAGACCCAAGTCTCCCTGACTTTCCGCCCCTCACCGTCACGGTGGGGGGCTTTTTCGTGCCGAGCGACCGCACAACGAAAAAGGGCGCCCCGAAGGACGCCCTTTTCGTAAATCTGGTGATGCGGATCAGGTGAGCGAACGCTCGACCTCCTCCCGCTCGAAGATCTCGATGACATCGCCGGGGCGGATGTCTTCGTAGTTCTCGAACGCCATACCGCATTCCTGGCCGGACTGGACTTCCTTGACCTCGTCCTTGAAGCGCTTGAGCGTCTTCAGCGTGCCTTCGTGGATCACCACGTCGTCGCGCAGCAGGCGCACACCGGCAGAGCGTCGGGCGACGCCTTCGGTCACGAGACAACCGGCGACATTGCCCACGCCAGAGACCTTGAAGACCTCCTTGATGTTGGCATAGCCGATGAAGTTCTCGCGGATCTCGGCGCCAAGCAGGCCGGAAGCGGCGGCTTTCACGTCGTCCACGAGGTCGTAGATCACCGAGTAGTAACGGATCTCCACGCCCTTCTGGTTGGCGGCGTTCCGCGCCGGGGCGTTGGCCCGGACGTTGAAGCCGATAACCGGCGTACCGGAGGCTTCGGCAAGGCCGATATCGCTCTCGGTGATCGCGCCGACACCGTAGTGCAGGACGCGGACGCGGACTTCGTCGTTGCCGATCTTTTCCAGCGCCTGAACGATGGCCTCGGCAGAACCCTGCACGTCGGCCTTCATCACCACCTGCAACTCGCGCACGCTCTCGTCGGCCTTGGCGTTTGCCAGAAGCTGGTCGAGGGTCGTGGCGGCACCGGCGGCAGCGCGTTTGTCCTTGGCGGCCTGCTCGCGGTATTCGGCGATCTCACGGGCCTGCGCCTCGGTCTCGACGACGTTGAGCACGTCACCGGCCTCGGGCGTACCGTTGAGGCCGAGAACCTCGACCGGAACCGAGGGACCGGCTTCCTTGACCCGCTCGCCCTGATCATTGACCAGCGCGCGGACCTTACCCCACTGCTCGCCGACGACGAAGATATCGCCTTGGCGCAGCGTGCCTTTTTCCACCAGAACGGTGGCGACAGGACCGCGACCCACGTCAAGCTGCGCCTCGATCACGGCACCCTGGGCGGCGCGATCGGGGTTGGCTTTCAGTTCCAGAACCTCGGCCTGAAGCGCGATGGCTTCCAGCAGCTCTGGCAGGCCTTCGCCGGTCATGGCCGAAACCTCGACGTCCTGCACGTCGCCGGACATCGCCTCGACGATGACCTCGTGCTGCAGCAGGTCCGTGCGGACTTTCTGCGGATCGGCGGCGGGACGGTCGATCTTGTTGATCGCCACGATCATCGGCACGTCGGCCGCTTTCGCGTGGGCGATGGCTTCGATCGTCTGGGGCATCACGGCATCGTCTGCCGCAACCACCAGAACCACGATATCCGTAACCTGTGCACCGCGCGCCCGCATCGACGTGAACGCCGCGTGGCCGGGGGTGTCGAGGAAGGACAGAACCGCGCCGGATTCCGTCGTCACCTGGTAGGCACCGATGTGCTGCGTGATGCCGCCGGCCTCGCCAGAGACCACGTTGGCCTGCCGGATACGGTCCAGCAGCGAGGTCTTGCCGTGGTCGACGTGACCCATGATCGTGATGACCGGGGGACGCGGCTGCATCTTGGTCTCGTCGTCTTCGACCGTGTCGATGACCTGCTCCACGTCGGAGTCGGACACACGCTGAACGCGGTGGCCGAATTCCTCGACGATGAGTTCCGCCGTATCCGCGTCGATCGGCTGGTTCTGCGTGATCATCATGCCGTTGTTCATCAGCGCCTTCACGACGTCTGCAACACGCTCGGACATCCGGTTGGCCAGCTCCGAGACGATGATCGTCTCGGGGATCTGCACGTCGCGGATGACCTTTTCACGGTCGACAGAGCCGCCCATCGCCTTCTGGCGCTGGCGTTCCTGCTTCCGCTTCATCGCGGCCATGGAGCGTTGACGGCCGCCTTCGCCACCGGACATCGCCTGGTTGACGGTCAGCTTGCCGGAGCGGCGTCCGCCGCCATCGTTGCCACGGTTGCCACGGTCATTGCGCTTGTTGTCACGCTCGGGCTCACGCCGCGAGGGGGCGGCCTTGCCACCACCACGGGGACCCGAGGGTGCCGCGGCAGGATCGGCCGCGGCCGCAGGCGCTTCCGGTTCGGCCGGCGCGTTGCGGCGGGCTTCCTCTTCGGCCTTGCGGCGGGCGTCTTCTTCTTCCTTGGCCTTCAGCGCTTCGATGCGCTCGCGCTCTTCGCGCTCTTTGGCCTCGGCGTCGGCACGGCGACGGTTGCGCTCTTCTTCACGCTCCCGCTCGGCTTTGACGCGGGCTTCGGCCTCTTCGCTTTCGCGTGCCTTGGCGGCTTGCAGCGCCTTCAGGCGCCGCTCCATCTCGGCGTCGGGGACCGACTTGTTGCGCTTGCCACCTTCGGCATTCTGCATCGCTGCAGAGGGCGCACCAGGTTTGGGCACCATAACGCGTTTACGTTTGGTTTCGACCACCACAGATTTGGTGCGACCCCGTGAGAAGCTCTGGTTTACGCGGCCTGACCGCGCCCCACCCGAGAGCCCAAGGGGTTTTTTTCCGTCTTCGTCGCTCATGCGTTCCGTCTGTCCTTCTCGGTGGTCGGGCCACCGTCTGCTAAGCGCAGTCCCTGGAGTTTCGCGGCCCCCTCTACAACACGGGGGGCGAGTCCACCAGCGGCAAGCGCGCCATGTATCACACTTTGGCGTCCGAATGCCAAACCCAATTCCTGGGCGGTAAGGATGCCGAAGTATCGGGCTCCTTCCGGGGTCCACAATTTCGATTTGCCACGTTCCGACCCGTCAGAGGCCTGCAGCAATACGCCGACGTCTTCGTTCGCCAGCCAATCCTTTACCTTCTCGAAACCTGCGACCGCTTTGCCGCCCTTGCGGGACAGCGCGATCAGGTCCGTCACGCGGCGCACCAGCTGGACTTCCACCCGGTCCACCAGATCCTCCGGCACGCGCACCTGTTGCTTGGCGGCGCGCGAAAAGAGGTTCTTCTTTACCGCCAGTTCCAAAGCGGCACGGTCGGCACTGACCCACATGCCACGGCCGGGAAGCCGTTCCAGAATATCTGGAAAGACTTCGCCATCCGGGGACACCACGAACCGGATGAAACCACGCTTGGGCGCGATCTCTCCGGTTGCGATGCATTTCCGCTCGGGACCGTCGCTCCGGTCCTTATGTTGGCCACCACGAGACATTCGCGGATCCGGGCCGAGGGCCTTAGCCCTCCGCCCCCTCCTCTGCGTTCGCCTCGGCTTCGGCGGCGGCGTCGGCTTCCAATTCCTCGATCGTCACCCAACCCAGTTGCAGGCGTGCGGTCATCACCATGTTCTGCGCTTCCTCAAGAGAAACCTCGAAGGGCTCCAGCACACCATCATCCTTGATCCGCTCACCGCCATCGGTCGTCCAGCCACCGGCCAGTTCCCAGTCGGCGCAGGTGGCGAAGTCTTCCAGCGTTTTCACGCCATCTTCGCCAAGTGCCACCAACATTTGGGGTGTCAGACCATCGAATGCAATAAGGCTCTCGTCGACGCCAAGCTCTTTCGCCTGCTCGAGCGCCTTCTTGTTCTGCTCTTCCAGGTAATCGCGGGCACGGGCCTGCAATTCCTCGGCGGTGCCTTCATCGACACCGTCGATGACCAGAAGCTCCTCGGCCTCCACGTAGGCGACCTCTTCCAGGGCGGTGAAGCCCTCGGAGACCAGCAGCTGTGCGAAGAATTCGTCGAGGTCGAGGCTGTCCATGAACAGCTTGGTGCGCTCTTCGAACTCGGCCTGACGGCGCTTGCTCTCTTCTTCCTCGGTGAGGATGTCGATGTCGAGGTTGGTCAACTGCGAGGCAAGACGCACGTTCTGACCGCGGCGACCGATGGCGAGCGAAAGCTGCTCGTCGGGGACCACGACCTCGATCTTGCCGGCATCCTCGTCGAGAACCACCTTCGAGACCTCGGCGGGCTGAAGCGCGTTCACAAGGAAGGTCGGCGCATCTTCATTCCACGGGATGATGTCGATCTTCTCGCCCTGCAGCTCGTTCACCACGGCCTGCACGCGCGAGCCGCGCATACCGACACAGGCGCCGACCGGGTCGATGCCGTTGTCGTAGGAGATGACGGCGATCTTGGCGCGAGAGCCGGGATCGCGGGCGACGGCCTTGATCTCGATGATGCCGTCATAGATTTCCGGCACTTCCATCTTGAACAGCTCGCGCATGAACTCGGGCGCGGTCCGCGACAGGAAGATCTGGTGACCGCGGTTCTCGCGGCGCACGTCCTTGATGTAGCAGCGGATGCGGTCGCCGTTGCGGTAGGCTTCGCGGCCGATCTTCTCGTTGCGGCGCAGCTGCGCCTCACCGGCACCCACATCGACGATGATGTTGCCGTATTCCTCGCGCTTGACGACGCCGTTGATGATCTCGCCGACGCGGTCCTTGAACTCGGCGTACTGGCGGTCACGCTCGGCTTCGCGCACCTTCTGCAGGATGACCTGCTTGGCCGATTGCGCGGCGATCCGGCCCATTTCCACGGGCGGCACTTCGTCGGCAATCAGGTCGCCGACGACGGGATCGGCGTTCTGGTCGACGCCTTCCATCTTGATGCGATCGTTTTCCGTGGGCTTGCGCAGCACGAAGCGGCGCACGTCGCGGGTGTCCACGATCTCGCCTTCTTCATCGTAGGTATGGGCCTTGGCGTTGAGGACCACGACATTGGGGCGCTCGGCCTTGACCGTTGCGATGCCTTCCTTGAGCGAAAGCTCGGCCTTCTCGTTCTCGATCATCTCGGGATCGGTCACGGTGCGCACGCGGGTAAAGGTGGCGCGGCCGGTCTTGCGGTCGATGGAGACACGAATGTCGACTTCCGAGCCGTAGCGCGACTTCGCCGCCCGGGCGAGGGATTCTTCCATCGCCTCGACCACCAGATTGGGGTCGATCATCTTCTCGCGCGCCACGGCTTCCGCGGTTTGCAGCAATTCGAGCTGGTTGGCTGATGTAATGGCCATGTCTTACTCCTTCGCGCCGGAGACGTCATCGTCGCCGGGCTCTTCTTCAATATCGTCAAAGTCGGACTCGTTGATGAGGCCCGCATCTTTGCGTTGTTTCAGCATTTCCTTGATCAGCTCGTCCGTCAGAACCAGCTTCGCGTCGCTCAGCCACTCGAACTGGAGGCCGACAGTCACCGTCTCGTGGCCCTGATCGATGTTGAGCAGGACTTCCCCGTCTTCCACGCCGGCCAGAACGCCCTTGAAGCGCCGCTGGCCGCCGATCATCTCGGTCGTCTCGACCTTGGCCTCGTAGCCCTCGAACGTCTCGAAATCCTTGAGGCGGGTCAGGGGGCGGTCGATACCGGGCGAGGACACTTCCAGCGCATAGGCATCCTCCAGCGGGTCTTCCACGTCCAGCAGGACGGAGATCGCGTTGGAAATCTGCGCGCATTCATCGACGTCGATGCCGCCGTCGGGGCGCTCGGCCATGATCTGCAGGGTGTTGGTCTTGCCGCCCATCACGCGGATGCGCACGACCTCGAACCCCAACGCCTCGATCGAAGGCGTGACGATTTCCGCCATCCGGCGGTCCATGGAGGTTTTGGCGATCAGATCAGACATGTGTCCCCAGAAACAAAAAAGCGGGCCGTGCGGCCCGCCTGAGTATGTCGGTGGTGCCGGAGTGTCGGCGCCGCTGTTGAGGGGGATATAGGGGGAATCGTAGGGCGACGCAAGGCCGCCCTCGTTCCGGCCAATCGCGGGCGGGATTATCCGCAGTAAACGCGGGTGATGATGGCGTCGGCGTTGCTCCAGATATTCAGGCGCTCGGGCCGGTAGTCCATCGTGCCATTGCCCGCGCCCGGAGAGAAATACCGCGCCTGAAGTCCCTGTGACCGGGCCAGCGAAACGGGCTGACCGACGAGGTATTCGAATTGCGACACGCGCAACTGCCTTTACGCAGGTTCCGGGTCGCGTGGGGCGCGGCGCGGCGGCAGACTTGAGGCTCACAGATATGGTGGCCCAGATGTTGAACCTGTCCCTTGCCCTCGTTGTCTTCCTGTTCCCGCTCGCCTTCAGTCCCGGCCCCGGTAACATGTTCTTTGCCGCCAATGGGGCGCGGTTCGGCCTGCGTGCGACGCTGCCTGCGAATGTCGGCTACCATGTTGCCACATGGATCGTGACCCTCTCGATCGGGTTCGGTTTTGCCGCGATCATGAGCCGCGCGCCGGTTCTTTTCGACGTGATCCGCTGGGTGGGTTCGGCCTATGTCCTGTTCCTCGCCTGGCGCTTTCTGCGTGCGGGGCAGGGCGCTGAGGGCGCGGTGGCGCAATCTGCCGGGGCCTGGGGTGGGGCGGTCTTGTTGCTGACCAACCCCAAGGCCTACCTGATCATGACCGTCATGTTCTCGCAGTTCCTCGGCCAGACGGAGGGGCAGCGCATTCTGGGGGTGGTGGTGATCTCGACCGTCTTCACGCTCAACAACATGGTGGCTTTCACGGCCTGGACCCTTGTGGGCGACCGGATCGCCGCGCGGTTCCGGCATGAGCGGGGGGCGCGGCTGATGAACCGGGTTTTCGCGGGGGTTCTGGCGGCGGTCGCGCTGTGGATGCTCTGGCCGTAAAGGGGGGGGGGCGTTGTTGCGGTGGCAGTCAGTCGTCGATGCGCTGGACGCCTTCGAGCAAGGAGGCCTCCAGCTTGTCGCCGTGCAGGACCGAGATGTCGCCCGTCGTCTCCAACACCACGGCGCGGACTTCGGAGAAATGCAGGACGTTGGCTTCCCGCAGCTTGGCGATGAGGTCGGAGCGCGCGACGCGGGTGACGCCAAGCGCGTCCTCGTTGATCACGCCGTCCTCCATCAGCAGGACGGGGTTGTTTTGCAGGATTTCCGCGACCGTGTCGGAGCTGCGGCGGATGTGCGCGAAGATGAATTGCGCCCCGAGGAGCGCGGCGATGGCGAGAACCGGCTGGAAGAACCCGGCCCAATCGGTGGCTTGGGTGGCGCCCGCCAAAAGCGAGCCTGTGGCAACCGTGGCGACGAAATCGAAGGCGGTCATCTTGGAGAAGGTGCGCAGGCCGATGACGCGGACCACCATGATGACCCAGATCAGGCCGATGAAAGAGAGGACGATGCCTCGGGTCAGAACCTCTGCCGTGATGGCGTCGAAAAACATCGCGGATATTCCCTGTCGTGATCGCTTGAAGATTTTAAACGCGGGGCCCGGCCCACAAGTTCCCGCGCGCGAGGAACCAATGGGCCCAAAGGGGCGTTGATCGCCCGCAAGTGACATTCGGAAGGCCCCCCATGGAAGAAGTAGACGCGAACCCCGGTCTGATTTTCGATCAGATCGATGGATGGCTGGACGGGTTGTTTCGTCTGCTGCCGAATATTGCCGTGGCGCTGGTGGTACTGGTCCTGTTCTGGTTTCTCGCCAAGTGGATCGGCGGCCTGATCCGGCGCATGGCCATGCGCCGCGACCGTGACAGCCTGGGCGAGGTCGGCGGTTCGCTGGTGCGCTGGGGTCTCGTCGTCGTGGGCTTCATGCTGGCGGTGACGATCGTGGCGCCGACGATCTCTCCCGGTGATCTGATTGCGGGTCTGGGCGTGTCGTCCGTGGCCATTGGCTTTGCCTTCAAGGACATTCTTCAGAACATGCTGGCGGGCGTCTTGATCCTGCTGCGGCAGCCTTTCGAGGTGGGGGATCAGATCGTCTCGGGCGGCCACGAGGGCACGGTGGAGAAGATCGAGACCCGTGCGACCTTCATCACGACCTATGACGGGCGGCGCGTGGTGATCCCCAATGCGGACATCTACACCGACAGCGTGGTGGTCAACACGGCCTTCGAGACGCGGCGGTCCGAGTATGACATCGGCATCGGTTGCAGCGACGATTGGGACAAGGCGCGGCGCCTGATGGAAGAGACCTGCGCGGGCGTGGACGGCGTCGAGAGCGATCCGGCGCCCGAGACGATCCCGATCGAGCTGGGCGATTCCGCCAATGTCGTGCGCCTGCGCTGGTGGACGAAGTCGGACCGGGCCTCGCAGATCCATGTCTTCGGAACGGTCTTGCAGGAGGTCTACAAGGCGCTCGACGCCGATGGTATCGACATGCCCTATCCGACGCAGGTGCACCTGTTCCACGACCAGACGGAAGAGACCGATGGCGACCGGACCAAGCAGCGGGAGGGCTGGCCCGCCTCGGGCGATGATCCGCGCCCGGCCCGCGAGGCGGACCGGAAAGCGCGGAAGTCTGGTGGGGATGCTGACTGACCGGGGCTACTGCTGCGGGAAGTAATCCTCGCACCCGCCCTCGCGGTAGACGTCCGCCGTGCAGCAATGCAGGCCGCCGCCGAAGGCGTAGGCGTCGCGCAGCTCGACCGGGACGACCTCCATCCCGAGCTTGTCCATCTGCTCCATCTGGTAGACCTCGGAGGCCTCGACGCAGACGGTCTTCGGGTCCAGCACCAGCACGTTCATGCTGAGCCAGGTCGAGGAATAGCAGAGCGGCGGCGGCGTGTTGTGGGCGGGCTGCGCGGCGTCCACGATCTCCCAATCGTTGTCATTGAAGAGCTTGCGCTGGTCGTCGGGCAGGCGGCGCTGCGGGTTGTTGAGGATCAGCCCCGGCCGCAGCGGCGTGAAGGTGGCGTCGATGTGGATCGGGTAGGGATCGCCGGGGAAGTTCACGGTGTGCACGCGATGATCGGGGAAGTGACGGCGCAGCCATTCGATGCCCTTGAGGTTCGTCGTGAAGCCGTGCTGCACCACCAGATCGCGGCCGAACCGCAGGACGTCGGCGGCGTCGAAGAGGGGCTCCTCCTCGGTGGTGACGAAGTGCTTCTCCTCGGCCCATTTCAGGCGCTGGGCCACGCCGATCTTCTCGGAGAGGTAATCGGGGTGGTAATCGGCATCGGTCAGGCGCGGCTTGGGGGCGGCCTCGTGGCGGAAGTTCGGGTCTTCCTCCCAATAGCGCTGCAGGAGGGGGCGGTAGTTGAGGTATTCGAACCAGCGGCAGCGGTAGGACATGGTGGCTTCGAGGATCTCAGCGCCGACGGTGAGCAGCACGTCGCGGGGCGGCATGCAGCCGAATTGGCTGTCGGTGTGGAAGTCGGGCGTCGTGACCGGCTTGGAGTGGTCGATGGACGTGGGCCGGTCGACGCGGATGCCGCGCTTGGTGAGCAGGCTGGCGAAATTGTCGAGCAGCTCGTTGGCGCGGTCGATGGTTTCCTGCGGGCGGCGGCCCCACTGGCCGCGCATGTCGCTGTCCTCGGGCACCTTGGCGTCCAGCGCGGGTTCCTCGGGGGGGATGTGGCAATCGTCGGCGCGGCCCACGATGACATGGCGCAGCGGATCCCATTCGTTCCAGCTGTTGACGATGGTCTTGGTCACTTGTGTTTCCTCCCGAACCTGTAGCTGAGCCCGTTTAGGGAGGCTTTGACCCTCGGGCAAGCGCGGTGTTGAACCAAATCCCCGCTCGCGCGTTGGAAGGTATCGAGACCTGAAGGACAGATATTTGGAACCGGTGAATATTCTCTACGGGCAGTTGCGTGACATTGCCCGCGAAGCCATTGCATTGTTGCCCCAGATCGCGGTGGCCGTTGTTGTTCTCCTGCTGGGTTGGGGCATCTACCGGCTGGCGCTTTGGGTGGTGGCGAAATCGCTGTCCCATTCCAGCATGCGGCAATCCCTGAAGGAGCTGATCAACCTCTTCACCGGGATCGTCGTCTGGACCCTCACGATCATGATCGCGGCGGTGATCGTCTTCCCCAACCTGACCCCCACGAGCATCCTCGCCGGGCTGGGCATCGGCTCGGTCGCCATCGGCTTCGCCTTCAAGGACGTGTTCGAGAACTTCCTCGCCGGGGTGATCATCCTGTTTCGCAAGAAGATGCGGATCGGGGATCACATCGAATGCGAGGGGATCGAGGGGAAAGTCACCCAGATTGCCGTGCGAGAGAGCCATATCCGCCAGACCGACGGGCAATTGGTGATCGTGCCCAATGCCATGCTGTTCAAGAACCCGCTGACGATCCGCACCGACCTTGATGAGCGGCGCGTCACGGTGATCTGTGGCGTCGCCTATGACGAGGACGTGGATGCAGCGCGCGAGGTGATCGAGAAGGCCGTGGCCGAATGCGATACCGTGCGGCAGGGTGAGCGGCCGATCCAGATCTTCGCGCGGGAGTTCAATTCGTCCTCCATCGATTTCGAGGTGACGTGGTGGACCGGCTCCACGCCACTCGACGTGCGCAAGTCCCGCGATCAGGTGGTGGCGAAGGTCAAACGCGCGCTGGACGATGCCGGGATCGAGATTCCGTTCCCCTACCGGACGCTCACCTTCAAGGAGCCGCTGCCGATTGCCGCCCGCCCCGATGGGGAGGAAGGCTGAGGCCCGCTCGTTTCATGGGGTTGTCTCAGGGACGCAGGGCGCTTTGCGCCGCAGCACTCAGACGAGGGTGACGCCTGCTGCTTCCATGCCGTCGCGCGCGGCAGCGAGGGAGCCGTCGAAATCGATGGCGCGGCAGAGATCCTCGCGCACCGTCACGCCGAAGCCCAGTTTCGCGGCATCGACCGCCGAGAAGTTCACGCAGAAATCCGTGGCGAGGCCCACCAGCGTCAGCTCGGAAATGCCGCGCGTGCGCAGGTAGCCCTCGAGCCCGGTGGGCGTCGTGTGGTCGTTCTCGAAAAAGGCGGAATAGCTGTCGATCGCGGGGTTGAACCCCTTGCGGATGATCAGGTCGGCGCGGTCCGTCGTGAGGTCGGCATGGAACTGCGCGCCGATGGAGCCCTGGATGCAGTGGTCGGGCCAGAGCACCTGCGGGCCGTAGGACATGTGGGTCAGGCTCATCGGCTCGGCGTCATGGGTGGAGGCGAAGGAGGAATGGCCCGCCGGGTGCCAATCCTGCGTCAGGATCACCGAGGGGTAATCCGCCATCAGCGCGTTGATGCCCGGCACGATGGTGTCACCGCCCGCGACGGCCAGCGCGCCACCGGGGCAGAAATCGTTCTGGACGTCGATGACAAGAAGGGCGTGGCTGGCTGGCTGCATCGGAAGGCTCCGCAGGGGGTGGGTTCAATCCCTACCCTACGGCTTGAGGCGACGCGCGCAACGGCGTATCTGAGCCCTCATGTTCACCGTTGCTGCCCTCTATCACTTTACCCGGTTCGATGATCCCGACGCCCTGCGCGCGCCGTTGCAGGCGGTGGCGGAGGCGGCTGGCGTGACCGGATCGCTGCTGCTGGCGCCCGAGGGGATCAACGGCACCATCGCCGGATCGCGCGAGGGCATCGACGCGGTGCTGGCCCATATCCGGGCGTTTCCGGGATGCGGCGGGCTGGAGTGGAAGGAGAGCTTCGCCTCCGAGCCGCCGTTCGGGCGGCTGAAGGTGCGGTTGAAGAAAGAGATCGTCTCGATGGGCGCGCCGGGGCTGGACCCCGCCTCGGTCGGCACCCACGTCGATCCGGCGGAGTGGAACGCGTTGATCCAGGCGCCGGACGTGGCGGTGATTGATACGCGCAACGCCTACGAGGTGGAGATCGGAACCTTCGAGGGCGCGGTGGACCCCGAGACCGAGACGTTCCGCGATTTCCCGGCGTGGTGGGAGGCCAACAAGGACCGCTTCGCCAACCAGCGCATTGCGATGTTCTGCACCGGCGGCATCCGTTGCGAGAAATCGACCGCCTACCTGAAGGCGCAGGGGGTGGAGGACGTCTTCCACCTGAAGGGCGGCATCCTGAAGTACCTGGAAGACGTGCCGGAAGAAGAGAGCCTGTGGCAGGGCGGCTGTTTCGTCTTCGACGAGCGCGTTGCCGTGGGGCATGGGCTGCAAGAGCTGCCCTATGAGCTCTGCCGCGCCTGTCGGCATCCGATCACGGCGGATGACAAGGCGGATGCGCGGTATGAGGAGGGCGTCTCCTGCCCCCGATGCATCGAAGTGCATTCCGACGCGGATCGCGCGCGGTTTCGGGAGCGACAGAAGCAGATCGCCTTGGCGAAAGCCCGTGGGGAGACGCATTTCCGCGCGTAGGGGGTGCTCCAGCGGTGGCGTTTGCGCGTGGGGCGGGCCGGGGGAGTCCGTATTTGGGAAAAGATGAAGGCGGGGGGTCGGCTGATCTGTGCCGAGGCGGCGTGCTGACCGGAACTTCGCTACTGGCGACACGTTGTCCTGACAGTCGAAACCACACAGGAGACGCGACCAATGGACCATTCAAATCATACCCCGCTGCGTACGGACGAGCTGACCTCGGCCAACCTCGAAGGCGTCAACGTCTATGGCCCCGATGACAATCACATCGGTGATGTCTCGCATTTTCACGGCACCGGCCCGGGTGCGAACGTGGTCGTCGATGTAGGCGGCTTTCTTGGCATTGGTGCCAAGCCGGTGAGCCTTTCGGTCAGCAGCCTGAACTTCATGCGCGACGAGAGTGGCAATGTGCACGCGACCACCTCGATGACGAAGGATCAGCTCAAGGAGCTGCCCGAACACAAGCACTGACGGCATAAGCTTGCTTGCAAGCCAGAAGCCGGGCGCCTGCGGGGGCCCGGCTTTTTCGTGGGTGATTGGTGGGGGCGGCAGGCGCGGGACGAAAAAGCCCCCGGCGGAGGGGCCGGGGGAGGGTGGGACACGCCTGAGTGATTTGATCGTGCCGGGGGAGAGAAAGTGCCGGACACTCGACCCTTCGGGGGAAACGGGGGCTAGGTGAAGGATCGAGTGTCCGGGATCTCGGCCAGGTTGCTGGCCGATCCGGGGGCCGGGGTTACCAGCCGAATACGAAGACGAGGTCGCCTTCCCCGCCGCCCTGGGCGAGGTGGGCGTCTGTGTTCTCGCCGAACTGGAAGACACCGCCGGCGTTGCCGCCGCCACCCTGGGCGAGGGAGCCGTTGTGGCCGTTGCCTTCCTGGTGGATCACGCCGACCGAACCGCCCTGGGAGGCCTGGGTCAGCACTTCGACCGGGTCACCGCCGTTGGCGATCTGGTAGAGGACGAGGGCACCGGCGATGGCGTCACGCTCCTGTTGGTTGCCGGCGGAAACGCCGAAGCTGATCTGTTGAGCGGCGACCGGCAGGGCGGTGGACGCGGTGGCGAGGACGAGGGCGGCGGCGGTAAAGGTTTTCTTAAACATGGGAGTGTTCCTTGGAAAAATGGGGTTTGGAAAAAGGGTCGGATAAAAGAATCTTGGTTCGGAAAAGGTCTTGAAAGGGTCTTAGGAAGCGGTCGGGCAGCTGTAGGTCCGCCCGTCGATGGTGAGGGTCATTTCGGTGTCGAGGTTGGCGGCGGAACCGCTGGTCATCATGCGGCCGAGCTCCAGGGTCTGACCGGCGCGGAGCGAGAAGGGTCCGCCTTGGTTCATCCGGGTGCCGGGGCCTTCGACGCGGAGCTGGTAGATACCGGAGACGGCCTCGCTGGCCTGGATGACGGGCTCGAGCTGGAGCAAACCGTTGGATGTGCCGATGGAGAGGGCGCAGGCGACGGGGACGGCGGTCTGAGCGTGAGGCTCGCGGGGGGCTGCGCCGGTCTCGGCGGAGATTGCGGTGCAGCCCAGGACGGCCGTGGTGATCGCTGCGATGGCGGCGGCAACCTTGGGGGCCGTGTGGGTTTTGAAAAACTGGGTCATTGGCCTGTCCTTGTAAAATGAGAGTCGGTGGGGTGATGAAAATCGGGTCTTTGGAAAAGTCTGTTCTGCGAGAATACTCCGGGAGCGGGGCGAAGGGGGAGAAGGGGAATCCCGCCCCCGGAGGGTGCCAGGCCTTAGTTGGCCTGGATGATCAGGGCCGTGTTGCCCGTGCCGGTCTGGTTCAGGGCGCCGGTGTTGCCCACGCCGGACTGGATCACGGCGCCGGTCTGGAAGTTGCCGTTCTGGACGACCTCTCCGTAGTTCCCGGCCCCGGCCTGCTGCACGGCACCAGCGTTGAACGAGCCGTTCTGGCCGACGACACCGGTGTTGAAGGCACCGTCCTGGCCGATGACGACGGTGTTGAAGTCACCGTTGGAGATGCCGGCGGCGGTGTTGTTCCAGCCAACCTGGCCGATCGCGGTGTTGTTGCAGTTGCCGAACTGCTGGACGCCGGCGGAGTTGTCCCAGCCGAACTGGGTGGCGGTGGCGAGGTTGCAAGCGGAGGCGGCGCCAACGGTTGCGATCAGAGCGATGGAAGCGGCGGCGGTTTTGATCAGTGCGAGTTTCATGGTGTGAATTCCTATAAATATAAAGTTTTGGTTTAGGTGTGTGTTTCAGGTTCGTGTTGTGCAGCTCGTTTTCGGGTAATGCCCTGTGAGCCGATGACCAACTTTTGGCCCATCCCGGCGCTGTCAGACAATTTCCGAGGAAAGAAAGGTCATAACAGGGGCGTGTTATCGGATGTCATTAGCGTAATTGATTGATTTTACTATGTATTATGGGTGACTGCGTGGAGGTGTCGCCGCATCGGAAAACTGTCCGATAGCCGGTTGTCAGCGGGCGATCCTCGGGCTGTTATCGGGTGTCAGGGCGTGAGGTAAGGTTTCCCCGCAGTTTTCTTGCGCGGCCGATTTGGGCGGAGAGGGCGAAAGAAATGCTTAAGGTAAGGAGGACCTTACCCCTGGCTGTGCGATTCGGATCGCGTGATCCGGCGGTGGGCGTGCGGCGTCTCTTTGGCTCGGCGAATCCGGGAGGCGTTGCTGGGGGACCAGTCCCCCGAGCGTCTTTGACGGGCAAAGACGCTCTCCCTCTGGAGTTGTAATGGCCAAGATGAAGGAGTGGGGCGTCCGGGGGCTTGGGCGCATGGGTTGAAGGAGAGGCGGGGTGGACTAGGTGCCTGCGAGACCGATGCGCTCGTGTCGACCTATGCCCGTTGTCCTTGGTGCGGCGGTTGGCGCGGGCTTGATTGTTTTATCGGGCGCGGCGCGGATACCCGTGGCGCCCCTTGAAAGGAAATGTCCATGAGCACGCGTATCGCCATTGTCGGCGGCGGCTATGTCGGGATCGATCTTGCCACGGCCTTTGACGACAGCGCCGATGTGACGCTGATCGAGCCGCGCAGCCATTTTGTCCATACACCGGCGATGATCCGGGCGGTGGTGGACCCGTCCCTGACCGAGCGGGCCCTGATCCCCTATGACAAGTTGTTGACCCATGGGCGCGTGGTGCAGGCCCGCGCCGTGGGCCTCGATGCGGGAGGGGTCACGCTGGAGGATGGCACGCGGATCGAGGCGGATCTGATCGTAGTCGGAACCGGATCCTCCAATGCCTCGCCTTTCAAGCCCGACGGCGATGACATCGCCGGGCTGCGCGAGGCCAATCGGCGCGCCTATGAGAGGCTGAAGGCTGCGAAGACGGTGGGGATCATCGGTGCCGGCGCCGTGGGGACGGAACTGGCCGGTGAGATCGCCCATGCGATGCCGGACAAGGAGATCACGCTGATCTCGGACGAAGAGGCCCTGTTCCCGAAGAAGCCTGACGGCTTGGGGAAAGCCTTGGCGCGCAAGCTGCGCAAGGCGGGGGTGCGTTTGATCCTCGGCCAGAAGGCGGAGAACCTCGAGAGCACGCGCGCGCCGTTTTCGGGCGAGTTGAAGCTGTCGGACGGGTCGGAGCATCGCTTCGACCTGATCTTTCCGGTGCTGGGGGCGAAGCCGATCTCGGGCCTGCTTGAGGCTCTGCCCGATACGAAAACGGCGCGATCGGGTCGGGTCGAGGTGGATCCCTGGCTGCGGCCCTCCCCCGCGTTGCCGAATGTCTTCGCGCTGGGTGACGTGGCCGAGACCGGCGATGGCATGACCGTGGTCGGGGCCACGCGGCAGCTGGTCTGGCTGAAGGCCACGTTGAAGCAGGTCATGGCGGGTCGGGCGGTAGAGGATCTTCTGCAATATGCGCCGTGGGGGTCCAAGGCGCCGATCCTGATCCCGCTCGGGCCGAAGCGGGGCAATTCCTTCCTCGGGCTGTTCACGGTGGGCAATTTCATTACCCGGATGTTGAAAGGCGAGGATCTGTTCATCAAGAAATACCAGAAGATGATGAACCGGATCTGAGCGCAGGGCGCACGCTTGCCCGAATGAAAACGGCGCGGGGGATGCCCGCGCCGTGATCCTGTTTGACGGTGGCAGTCGCTCTCAGAAATCGAGGTTCTCGACGCTGAGGGCGTTGTTCTGGATGAACTCGCGCCGGGGTTCGACGACATCGCCCATCAGCTTGGTGAAGATATCGTCGGCGTCGGCGAGGTCGGCGACCTTGACCTGCAGCAGGGTCCGCGCGTCGGGATCGAGCGTGGTTTCCCAGAGCTGGTCGGGGTTCATCTCGCCCAGTCCCTTGTAGCGCTGCATCTGCTGGCCGCGCGCGCCCTCTTCGAGGATCGCGCTGAGCAATTCGGTCGGTCCGTGGATCAACTGTTCCCGGTCCCGGCGCGAGAGCGTGGCGGGATCCTGATAGATCGTGCGGCTGTCGCGAGAGACCTCGGCGAGCTTGCGCGCCTCGCCCGAGCGCAGCACGGCGCCGTCGAGGGTGCGGATCTCTTCCACGCCGCGCAGAACGCGGGACAGGCGGATGCCGTGATCCTGGGTGATGCGGCCGTTCCAGCCGCGCTCGTATTCGACAGCCACGAGGTCGAGGCGCTTGGCGACGTCATCGGCGACGCCCTGCAGGTCCGCATCGGCCTTGCCGCTGTCGAACGCACCGGCAATGGCGGCCTGCTCCACGATGTGGCGGGGGTAATGGGTCGGGAAGGCATCGAGGATGCGCTTGAAATTGCGCGCCCCGGCAACCACGCGGGCGAGGTCCTGCCCGACGATTTCCTCGCCGGAAGGCAGGCGCAGGCTGGCGCCCTCGATGCCCTGGGCGATCAGGTAATCCTCGAAGGCGGCCTCGTCCTTGAGGTAGACCTCGGACTTGCCGCGGCTCACCTTGTAGAGCGGCGGCTGCGCAATATAGAGATAGCCGCCCTCGATCAGCTCCGGCATCTGGCGGAAGAAGAAGGTCAGCAGCAGGGTGCGGATGTGGGCGCCGTCCACGTCGGCATCGGTCATGATGACGATCTTGTGGTAGCGCAGCTTGTCGATGTTGAACTCGTCGCGGCCGATGCCGGTGCCGAGCGCCGTGATCAGCGTGCCGATCTCCTGACTGCCGAGCATCCGGTCGAAGCGCGCGCGCTCGACGTTGAGGATCTTGCCTTTCAACGGCAGGATCGCCTGGTTGTGCCGCGAGCGGCCCTGCTTGGCGGAGCCGCCGGCGGAGTCACCCTCCACCAGGAACAGCTCGGACTTGGCGGGATCCTTCTCCTGACAATCGGCCAGCTTGCCGGGCAGTGAGGCGATGTCCATCGCTGTCTTGCGCCGGGTCAGCTCGCGCGCCTTGCGTGCGGCTTCACGGGCCAGCGCGGCCTCGATGATCTTGCCGACGATCTGCTTGGCCTCGTTCGGGTGCTCCTCGAACCATTCCGCCAGCTTCTCGTTCACGAGGCCTTCCACGGCGGGACGCACCTCGGAGGAGACGAGCTTGTCCTTCGTCTGCGAGGAGAACTTCGGGTCCGGCACCTTGACCGAGAGCACGCAGGTCAGCCCCTCGCGGGCGTCATCGCCGGTGAAGTTCACCTTCTCGCGCTTGGCGATGCCGCTGGACTGGGCGTAGAGGTTGATGGTCCGCGTCAGCGCGCCCCGGAAGCCCGCAAGGTGGGTGCCGCCGTCGCGCTGGGGGATGTTGTTGGTGAACGGCAGGACGTTCTCGTGGTAGCTGTCGTTCCACCACATGGCGACTTCGACGCCGATGTCGTCCTTCTCGCCGGTGATGAAGATCGGCTCCTCCATCGAGGAGGTCTTGGAGCGGTCGAGGTAGCGGACGAATTCGCGCACGCCGCCCTCGTAGAACAGCTCTGACTCCAGTGCTTCCGCCGGGCGCTCGTCGCGCAGGATGATCCGCACGCCGGAGTTCAGGAAGGCCAGCTCGCGCAGGCGGTTCTCCAGCGTGGTGAAGACGTAATCTAGGTTCGAGAACGTATCGGTCGAGGCCATGAAGCGCACTTCGGTGCCAGTCCGGCCGTTCGCGTCACCCACCACTTCGAGGTGCCTTGCGGTATCGCCGCGCTCGAAGCGCGCGATATGTTCCTTGCCGTCGCGCCAGATCCGCAGCTCCAGCCAGTCGGAGAGCGCGTTCACAACCGAGACGCCCACGCCGTGCAGGCCGCCCGAAACCTTGTAGGAGTTGCTGTCGAACTTACCGCCCGCGTGCAGCTGGGTCATGATGACCTCCGCCGCCGAGACGCCCTCTTCCTCGTGGATGCCCACCGGAATGCCGCGCCCGTTGTCGCTCACGGAAACGCTGGAATCCGCGTGAATCGTCACGGTAACGGCATCGGCATGGCCGGCCAGCGCCTCGTCGATGCCGTTGTCCACGACCTCGTAGACCATGTGGTGCAGGCCCGAGCCGTCATCGGTATCCCCGATGTACATGCCGGGGCGCTTGCGAACAGCCTCCAAGCCTTTGAGAACCTTGATGGAATCGGCGCCGTAGTCTTCGGCGTTTGCGGGTGTGTCGCTCATGTCTTTTTTATCCCGTTCTGTCGCCCAAGATATACGCATTTGGGCGGGGAATGTCACGGGAGGAACACAAGATTTAGGGGGCCGCGACGTGGCTCTCTCCGGCCTGCTCCGTGACCTCGAAATGCTGCGCCCGCGGGCCCAGTTCGGCGAAGAGCTCGGGCCCGGTCCCGGTCATCCAGGCCTGCGCCTCCAGCGCGCAGATTTCGTCGAAGAGCGCGGCGCGGCGCCGGGCATCCAGATGCGCGGCGACCTCGTCGAGCAGCACCAGCGGCGCGGTGCCCGTCTCGGCCTTCAGCGCGCGGGCGTTCGACAGGATCAGTGAGATCAGCAGCGCCTTCTGCTCGCCCGTCGAGCATTGCTTCGCGGGCACCCCCTTGTCGCGGTAGGTGGCGGACATGTCGGCGCGGTGGGGGCCCACCAGCGTGCGCCCGGCGGCGAGATCGCGCGGACGGCTCTCGGCAAGGGCCAGCGCCAGCGCCTCGGCGGTCTCCACCACTACCTCCGCCTCGATGCCCAGATCCGCCGCCGGAAAGGCCGTCGCCGCCCCTTCCTGCGCGGCGCTGATCCGTGCGAGCGCCTCCCCACGGCCTGCGATGATCCGCGCGCCCGCCTCGGCCATCTGCGCCTCAAGCGCGCGGTACCACGCCGGGTCGCGCACGTCGTCGCGCAGCAACCGGTTGCGCTCGCGCATGGCCTTCTCGTAGCTCAGCACCGCTTCGGCATGGTCGGGCAGGAAGCTCAGCGTGATCCGGTCGAGAAACCGCCGCCGCCCCTCCGCGCCCTCGGTCCAGAGCCGATCCTGCGAAGGCACGAGCCAGACGATCCGCACGAGCTTCGCCAAGGCCACCTGCGGCGCGCTCTTGCCGTCGATCTGGGTCACCCGCGGCTGACCCGGCTCGGCGGTCAACGCGATCTCGTGGCCCACCCCCGGTCCCGCCACCTCCGCCGCCACCTTCCAGCCGAGCGCTTCGGGCCGGCGGATGATCTCCTCGGCCGCCGCGCGGCGCAACCCGCGCCCGGGCGACAGCAGCGAGACCGCCTCCATGAGGTTGGTCTTGCCCGCGCCATTGGGCCCGAACAGCGCCACCGGGCGGCCGTCCAACTCCAGCCGCGCGCGTCGGTGCGACCGGAAGTGCGACAGGGCGAGGGAGGAGACAAACACGCGGCTCATCTCGCTCCTCCCTTCATCTTGGAAAATACAACTCCCGCCGGAGGCATCCGGCAGGGGTTACACGCGCATCGGCATGACGACGTAGATCGCGCTGTCATCATTGCCTTCGCGCATCAGCGTCGGCTCGGCAGGGCTGGAGAACATGAACACCGCGTTCTCCCGGTCCACCTGGCTGGCGATTTCCAGCAGGTACTTGGCGTTGAAGCCGATCTCGAGCTTCTCGTCGGCATAGGCCACGACCAGTTCCGCCTCGGCGTTCCCGGAGTCGGGCGCGTTGACGGACAGCACCAGCCGGTCCTCGTCCAGCGCCATCTTCACCGCGCGCGAGCGTTCCGAGGAAACCGTCGCCACGAGGTCGACGGCCTTGGCGAAATCGCCGGCGTCCACCTCCATGCGGCGGGTGTTTCCGGCGGGGATCACCCGGGTGTAGTCGGGGAAGGTGCCGTCGATGACCTTGGAAGTCAGGGTGATCTCGGGCGTCGCGAAGCGGATCTTTGTCTCCGACACGCTCACCGCGATCTGGGCCTCGTCATCGTCGAGCAGCTTGCGCAGCTCTCCCACCGTCTTTCGGGGCACGATCACGCCGGGCATTTCCTGCGCGCTATCGGGCAGGGGGGCGTCGATGCGGGCCAGTCGGTGGCCGTCGGTGGCCACGGCGCGCAGGGCTTGGCCGTTGTCGCCTTCCGCCACGTGGAAATAGACGCCGTTGAGGTAATAGCGCGTCTCTTCGGTCGAGATCGCGAATTTTGACTTGTCGAAAAGACGGCGCAGGACCGGGGCCTTGGCGCTGAAATTAGCGGCGTAATCCGTCGTCGCCATCACCGGGAAATCTTCCCGCGGGAGGGTGGCGAGCTGGAACGACGACCGCCCGGCCTCGATCGTCAGACGTGCGGCGGCGGTATCCTCGGTCAGCGACACGAGCGAGCCGTCGGGCAGCTTGCGCACGATCTCGTGCAGCGTGACGGCCGAAACCGTGGTCGCCCCGGCGCGCTCCACCTGGGCGGGGGCCTTGTCAACCACCTCGATATCGAGGTCGGTGGCACGGAAGCTGACGGTCTCTCCCTCGGCCTCGATCAGCACGTTGGCGAGGATCGGAATGGTGTTCCGCCGCTCCACCACGGATTGCGCCTGGGCCACGGCGCGCAGAAGGGTGGCGCGTTCGATGGAGAGTTTCATAGCTTCGCTCCGACAGAGTTGGGGGCCGCGAGACGTCTCGGACCCCAGATATTCACAAAGTTGAATAGGATACTGCCCGCGTGCTTGCCAGCGTCAAGTGGCAAGCACGGATTGGGGCACGGAAAGCTCAGGCTTCCAGCGTTCTGCGCAACAGTTCCGCATCCTCGGCGATCTGGCTGTCCGCCTGCATCAGCTCTTCGATCTTGCGCACGCCGTAAAGGATCGTGGTGTGATCGCGGCCACCGAACTTCTTGCCGATCTCGGGCAGGGAGCGGGTGGTCAGACGCTTGCAGAGGTACATGGCCATCTGCCGCGGCCGCGCGATGACGCGCTGGCGGTTCTGGCTGATCATGTCGACCTGGCGGATCTTGTAGTATTCGCAGGTCTTCTTGAGGATCTCGTCCATGGTCACCTTCTTGTCCGTCGCGCGCAGCACGTCGGTCAGGCATTCCTTGGCGAGGTCCACGGTCACTTCGCGGCGCACGAGGTCGGCGAAGGCATAGAGCCGGGTCAGCGCGCCTTCCAGCACGCGGACGTTCGAAGAGATCTTCTGCGCGAGGTATTCCAGCACGCCGTCGGCGAAGGTGATGTGCTGATACTTCGCGCCCATCATCTCGGCCTTGTGCTGCAGCACGCTCAGGCGCAGCTCGTAATCGGTCGGGTGGATATCGACGACAAGGCCGCACTGCAGCCGCGAGGCGATGCGGTTGTCGAGCTCTTCCATGTCGACGGGCGCGCGGTCACCGGAGATGACGATCTGCTTGCCCATCTCCACCAGCGCGTTGAACGTGTGGAAGAACTCCTGCTGGGTCGAGGTCTTGCCGGCGATGAACTGCACGTCATCGACCATCAGGATATCGACCGAGCGGAAGGTCTCCTTGAAGTTGAAGGTATCCTGCTCGCGCAGGGCGCGCACGAAGCGGTGCATGAACTGCTCGGCGGAGAGGTAGAGGATCTTGGCGTCCGGGAATCGGCCCTGAAGGTCCCAGGCGATGGCATGCATCAGGTGCGTCTTGCCGAGGCCGACGCCGCCGTAAAGGAACAGCGGGTTGAAGGTGACGTCCAGCGTCTCGGCCACGCGACGGGCGGCGGCATGGGCCAGCTCGTTCGGTTTGCCGACGACAAAATTGGCGAAGGTGAAATTCGGGTTCAGCTTGGCGCCGGGCAGCTCGTGGGAGGGCGCCGAGGCGGCCGGGGCGGAGGCGGCTGCGGGGGCCGGAGCCGGGGTCGCTGCCGGGGCAGGCGCGAAGGACGCGGGCGCGGGCTCGGCCGCCATGACCGGCTCGGAGGCTATGGGCGCAGGGGCCGCGGGGCTTGCAACAGGCGTGTTGGCGGGCGTCGCATCGGCATCGCGGGGCGCCACGGTGAACTTCACGCGGTCGGCACCCGCGCCATGGGCCGAGAGGTGGCGCAGAATCAGGTCACCGAAGTTGTTGGTAACCCAGGAGCCGATGAAATTGGTGGGCACGTGGAAATGCGCCGTGCGGTCGTCGAGCCGATCAAAGGCAATGGGTTCAATCCATGCAGAGAAGTTGTTCTTGCCGACAACCTTCAACAGCTCTTGTCGCACATCATTCCATGTGTCGTTCGTCATGCCTTCGTCCCGTCCTTCATATGCCCGGCGCCTATCTGTTGGCCGGTTCCTCACCAGTATCTGCCGCTTGGTCACAGCAACCTTCCCCGGAGGATGATCAGATCGACGGCGCCCTTTTCGGCCCACCGGTTTGCCAGCGGTGCCCGGGCACAATTCAAAAAATCTGATCATGAGGCGGATCAAGAACACCAAAAGAAGAGGGGCGTCGCATATCGTGCGATATGCGGTTTGTCCCTTTCGACCTCGATTTGATATGCGTCGACAATAGCGTCGATGTTGACCGAAGTGTGTCCAAGCACCCCGGCCCTGCCGCATGTCAAATTGAGGCTGGTGCCCCTCATCCACCCCCAAGGCGTATGACTCGCAAGATCAAGTTATCGGGAGTCGCCTTAACCTCGCAACATGTCTTCGCGCTTGACTCCCAACCTTCCGAATATCGAATCTCTCGGGTCCTAAACGGCCCTTAAGATTCGGTATTGTTTGGAAAAGAAAAAAGGCGCCCCGGTGACGGAGCGCCTTATCAATGCAGAATATTTCGAGAAGTTTAGGCGCCGAGCGCTTTCACACGGGAAGCCAGACGCGACATTTTCCGCGACGCGGTGTTCTTGTGCATCACGCCCTTGGTGACGCCGCGCATCAGCTCGGGCTGTGCGGCCTTCAGGGCTGCTGCCGCGGCTTCCTGATCACCGGAGGCGATGGCCTCTTCGACGGAACGCAGGTGCGTACGGATGCGCGAGCGGCGGGCTTTGTTGATGGCGAAGCGACGCTCGTTCTGGCGGGCGCGTTTCTTGGCTTGGGGCGAATTTGCCATGGTGTCTGATCCTTTCGGGGCCCTTTATCGGGCGAATGCAATATCCAACGCGCGGGGGGTCCCGTCTCCGGGTTCTGTACCGGACGAATCTGGCCAAAGCGGGCCTCTCACGCATGTCTGACGCGTCGTTTAGGGAAAGTGAGGAAGAAAGGGAAGACTCTTTCTCCGCAAATGCGCAGGCCCGGCTTACTTGTCCCGGAACTGCGGCTCGCGCTTCTCGATGAAGGCGGACATGCCCTCGGACTGGTCGTTGGTCGCAAAGAGCGAGTGGAACAACCGCCGCTCGAACAAAAGGCCTTCGCTGAGCGAGACTTCCTCGGCCCGGTTCACCGCCTCTTTCGCCGCCATGGTGGCCAGCGCGGATTTCTCGGCGATCTTGGCGGCGGCGGCCATGGCTTCCTCGACCAGCTTCTTGGTCGGCACGACGCGGGAGGCGAGGCCAGAGCGCTCGGCTTCCTCGGCGGTCATGAAGCGACCGGTCAGATGCATGTCCATCGCCTTCGACTTGCCCACCAGCTTGGTCAGGCGCTGGGTGCCGCCCATGCCAGCGATGACGCCGAGGTTGATCTCGGGCTGGCCGAACTTGGCGTTCTCGGCGGCGATGATGAAATCGCACGACATCGCCAGTTCGCAGCCGCCGCCAAGCGCATAGCCCGCAACCGCGGCGATGATCGGCTTGCGGACGGAGCGGATGGCCCGGTCGTCCTTGGCGAACATGTCCTCGGAGAGGACATCGGGAAAGCTCTTGCTGGCCATCTCGGTCACGTCGGCGCCGGCGGCAAAGGCCTTGTCCGATCCGGTGATCACGATGCAGCGCACCTTGTCGTTGCTGTCGGCGGCCTTGAGCGCCTTGCCCAATTCCTCCAGCAGCTGGCTGTTGAGCGCGTTCAGCGCGTCAGGGCGGTTCAGTTTTATGAGGCAGATGTGATCTTCAACGTCGACGATCAGGGTCTCATAGGCCATGGAATATGCTCATCCGCAGTTTCGATAGAGCACGAGGGTTAGCATCGCCGTGGGAGGGTTCAAGTTATCTCTGGCAGGCGGGGCAGTAGAAGCTGGAGCGGCCCGATTGCACCTTGCGGTGGATTTTTCCTGTGCAGTCTGGGGTTTGGCAGGGGCTTCCCTCGCGGTCATAGGCCCTAAAGGTGTGTTGAAAATATCCCAGTTCGCCACTTGCTTGCCGATGATCGCGCAGGCTGGAGCCGCCCGCTTCAATCGCCTCGCTCAGAACATCGCGGATGATCGGCACCAGTTTGGCGACTCGGGCCGCGCTGATCCGGCCCGCTTGACGTAGCGGAGAGATCCCCGCGCGCCACAGCGCCTCGCAGACGTAGATGTTGCCAAGGCCCGAGACGATGCGTTGATCCAGCAGCGCGGTCTTCACCGGAGAGCGCTTGCCCTTGAAAGCGGCAATCAGATGCGCCTCGTTGAAGGCATTGCCGAGGGGTTCGGGGCCGAGGTCACGGATCAGCCAGTGCTGATCCTGCGCGGCGGTCTCCATCAGGTCCATCGCGCCAAAGCGGCGGGCATCGTTGAAGGTGATCCGCGCGCCGCCCTCGGTATCGAGGACCACGTGATCGTGCTTCTGGGCGGCGGGATGATCGTGGTGGAAACTGCCGATGACATCGCCGGAAATCTGCATGCGCCCGGACATGCCGAGGTGGATCAGCAGGGTTTCCCCGGTGTCGAGATCGGCGAGCAGGTACTTTGACCGCCGCCGCAGTGCCGTGACCGTCGCGCCCTCCAGCCGGGCGGCCATGTTCTCGGGGAAGGGCCAGCGCAGGTCCGGGCGGTTGACCTCGGCCCGTACGATTCGCGCGCCTTCGAGAACGGGCAGAAGCCCGCGGCGCACAGTCTCAACTTCGGGCAGTTCGGGCATTCTCGATCACCATCCTTCTTGCGAGGGCGATCAGGTCATGCACCCCGGCGTAGGAAGAGGAGATAGTGATCTTGCGGCCTTGCGTGAAGGTCAGTTCGAAATGCTTTTGCGCCGCGATCCATTCCACCGCGCTTAGGTCGCGCCATTCCAAACGTCGCGGCGCGCGGCAGAATCGAGGCACCATCACCATGGTGTCGTCGTAAAGGATCCGTGCCGACCAGATGATATAGGCGGCGACGAAGAACCCGGCCGCGCAGAGGGTCGAGATCAGGCGCAACACGAGGTCGCCGGGGTCGGTCAGGAAATAGGCGCCGGCGCAGAACAGCGCCACAAGCGCGGCGCAAAGACCGACATGCAAGCGGCGCGCGCCGGCGCGGTGCCGCAGGATGATCCGCCCGGCGGCATCCACCTCGCCGCGATCGGTGCCAAGGGTGCCCACGGCATGGAACAATCCCAGAAGCGGCGGCACGATGAGGAGGGTCGCGACAAGTTCAAACATTCCCTGGGCCAAGTATCCATCCGGCTGCAGGCCAAGCGACAGGAACCACGGCTCCAACCGGTCCAACGACGTGCCGAGCACGATCACGAGCGCCAGCCCGGCCATGCAGAGGCCAAGCAGGATCCGCACCCTGCGCGCCGCAGTCCTAGAAGGGCGCGCGGGGCGCTTTTCCGATGGCATCGCGATGGTCACATCAACTCCTGCGGCAATTCATAATTTGTCCTTTGAGGGACAAAGGACTACCTCAGCATGATGACAAGTTTGAGGCACCCAATGGTTAAAGACAGCGAGACCACGCATTTCGGCTTTCAGGACGTAGCCGAAGACCAGAAGGCCGGGATGGTCCATGGCGTCTTCACCAACGTCGCCTCGAAATACGACGTGATGAACGACGTGATGAGCGTGGGCATCCACCGGGTCTGGAAAGACGCGATGATGGACTGGCTCGCGCCCCGCGACGATCAGAAATTGCTCGATGTGGCGGGCGGCACCGGCGACATCTCTTTCCGCTTCCTCAAGCGCGCGCCGGGGGCCCATGCGACCGTCTTCGACATGACGCAATCGATGCTGGAAGAGGGCGAGAAGCGGGCCGAGGCCGAGGCGCTGGCGAGCCGCCTTTCGTGGGTCTGCGGCGATGCCATGGCGCTGCCGTTCCCGGATAACAGCTTCGACGTCTACACGATCAGCTTCGGCATCCGGAACGTGACCCGGATCAACGAGGCGCTTTCCGAGGCCTACCGGGTGCTGAAACCCGGCGGGCGGCTGATGGTTCTGGAGTTCTCGCAACTGCCCAATGACGGGATGCAGAAGCTCTATGACCTCTATTCCTTCAACGTGATCCCGCAGATGGGGCAGCTTATCGCCGGGGATCGCGATTCCTACCAGTATCTGGTCGAATCAATCCGCAAGTTTCCCGATCAGGAGACCTTCGCCGCGATGATCCGTGATGCGGGCTTCGAGCAGGTGAAATACCGCAACCTTTCCATGGGCATCGCTGCCCTGCATTCGGGGTGGAAGATCTAAGTGCGCGGACCTCACAACATCTGGCGGCTGGTTCGGACCGGCGCCACGTTCGAGCGGACCGGGGCCATGGGCGCGGTCCTCGAAGCCCTCGACGCGCCGCGCCCGATCCGGGTCGCCGCGCGCATCCTGGGCTGGCCGTTCAAGTGGCTGGGCCTGAAGGGTGACCCGATGATGCCGCCGGTGCCGCGCGCGCTGACGGCGCTGGGGCCCGCCTACATCAAGTTCGGGCAGATCCTCTCCACTCGGCCTGACGTGGTCGGGCCCGACATGGCGCTGGAATTGCAGGTCCTGCAGGACAAGCTGCCGCCGTTCCCGCTGGCCGAAGCCCGCGCGGTGGTGGAGGCCGAGTTGCACGGCCCGGTCGAGGCCACCTTCAGCCATTTCTCGGAACCGGTCGCCGCGGCCTCCATCGCTCAGGTGCATCGTGCGACGCTGGCGGACTCGGGCCGCGAAGTGGCGGTGAAGATCCTGCGCCCCGGCATCGAGCGCGCCTTCAAGCGCGACGTTGATGCCTTCCACCTAATCGCCGATCTGGTCGAGACCCTCTCACCCTCGTCACGGCGGCTGCGGCCGCGCGACGTGGTGGACCATTTCGAAGGCGTGGTGACGCAAGAGCTGGACCTGCGGATCGAAGCCTCGGCCGCCGGGGAGTTCTACGCCAATACCGCCGAGGACGAGGGCTTCGTGGTGCCGAAGGTCGAGTGGAACATGTCCACCCGGCGGATGATGGTGCTGGAATGGGCCGAGGGGCTTCCGCTCTCGGATCTCGCGGCAATCGATGCCGCACGGCACGACCGCAAGAAGCTGGGCGCGACAGTGTTGCAGATGTTCCTGCGCCATGCGCTGCGCGACGGCTATTTTCACGCCGACATGCATCAGGGGAACTTGAAGGTGGCGCCGAACGGAGACGTTGTGGCGCTGGATTTCGGGATCATGGGGCGGATCGACGAATATACCCGCCGGGTCTATGCCGAGATCCTTATGGGCTTCATCCGCAAGGATTATCGCCGCGTGGCGGAAGTGCATTTCGAGGCGGGCTACGTGCCTGCCGACCGCGACGTGGGCGAATTCGCCCAAGCGCTGCGCAGTGTCGGCGAGCCGATCTTCGGCATGGAGGCCTCTCGCATCTCCATGGGGCATCTGCTGGCCTACCTGTTCGAGGTGACCGAACGCTTCGGCATGGAAACCCGGACCGAACTGATCCTGCTGCAACGCACCATGGTGGTTGTGGAAGGCGTGGGCCGATCCCTCGATCCGGATCTCAACATCTGGGCCGTGGCGCGGCCGGAGGTAGAGAAATACATCGCCCAGTCGATCGGCCCGCAGGCAATGGCGCGAGACCTCATGCGCACGGCCATGGTGCTGTCCCGTTTCGGACCTCGCTTGCCGCAACTGGCCGAGGCGGCGCTGATCGCCCACGCCCACCCGGTGCGGCCGATCCCGCCGAGCCGCTGGCCGGAACGGCTGGTTGTCGGCGCAGTCGGCATCACGCTCGGCCTTGGCCTCGCGCTGGCGATGTCGGTTTTCTAGGCCATCACGGCGCGCGGCGCAGGCCTTGCACGTTTTCGGCGGGCAGGCTGACGCCATTCTCCATCGTGACCCAGACTTCGCCGGAAAGGGTCTGTGCTTCGGTAATCTCGCCGTAGACGAAGGCCGCGCGTTCTTCGAGGACGTCCTCACCACTCCAGCTTTGGACCGAGAGGGAATAGGTATCGTGAGGCAGCGGCGTGCCGTCATTGCCGCGCCCGTCCCAGGCGAAGGGCTCATCCGTCAGGACAGCGGGCACGCTGGCCACGACGTCACCTGCGCCGTTGCGGACGATCAGCTCCATCCGATCTGCCAGGGCATGGGGCGCCACCTGCACCATGGTCGTCTGTCCGGTGAAGTTCACCGGCACCTCGGCGCGGGCCTCCATCCCGATCCAGCCGGAGAGCTGCCCCATATTCATCGAGGCAAAACTGGCCTGCAGATCGCGCAGGAGATTATTGGTCTCCACCTGCTGCTCGACGCCGGAGAATGTGGCGAGTTGGGCCGTGTATTCCGTGGAATCTGCGGGGTCCAACGGGTCCTGATTCTGCATCTGCGTGGTCAGCAAGCGCAGGAACATGTCGAAGTCCGAGGTGATCGATGCCAGCGCGGAATTCTCCTGCACCGGCGCCGGCGTGGCATTGTTGCTTTGAAGGGCGGAAAGAATTTCCATGGCGAGGGTCCTATAGTCTGAGGTCGAGCCCGCCATCGGCGGTGCTTTCGCGTGGGTGGCTGCGTGCGTCATCGGCGGCGGCGGCCTCGGTGGTGACGGGGGCGGCGAAAGGATCGTCCTGATCTCTGCCATCAGGGGTGTCAGCGCCGTCCTGCGAGATGTGAACGGAGGGCGAATCGAGCCCCGCTTCCGCAAATTCCTGAGCCAGAAGGTCCAGATGGCGGCGCATCAGGTCGGCGGTTTCCGGTCGCTCGGCGTGGATCGTCAGGGTCATCACGCCGGCGACTTCGGACATCATCATCCGGACGCGTCCCAACTCCGGAGGATCGAGCGCGAGTTCCAGCGGGCTGTCGGCATCGATGGACCCTGCGGAGAGGGCGGCCGCCAGTTGCTGAGCCACGACCTGTGCCGTGGCAGTGGAGGCTTGCGCGAGCACCGTACCCGGCGCGGTGAGCGCTGTAGATGAGGCGGTGCCGAGCAGCGTCTGGAGGTTGGCGTCGAGGTCAGGAAGAGCGTCGCCTGCAACGTCGGTCAGGTTCTGGAGCGCCAGCGGCGGGGCGGATACACTTGCAGGAGTCGGGAGCATGGGCGCGATCGCATAGGGGGAGGGCGCTGTGGCCGCGGGAACGGTCCAGCCGCCCACCCGCGTGACGGGGGCATCGCGCGGCGGCGCGTCGTCTTGGATCGCGGTCAGGGCCTGCGGCCGGGACGGGGGGGCGGCGACCGTGGTGAAGCCAGTGCTGGCCAAAGCGCTCGCCGTGGCGGGAAGGCTCGGACCTGTGCGTGGCAGGGCTGCAGGCTCCGCAGGGAGCGCCCCGTTGGCAGGCGCGTTCGCGGTGATTTGGGGGGGCCTGCGAGGTGTTGGCTCACTGCGGGATGGCTCAGTTCCGGACGGTTCGGCAGATATGGCGCTTCCATTCTGCACGTGTCGCGGCAGGTTTTGTGACGGACCTTCTACGGTGGCCCGAGTCTGTGATGGCCGCGCATTCTCAACGTCCTGAGCATGGGCTGGGCCTTTGGCGACGGCCGGTTCCGGGGAGATGCTTGCAGGCCGCGGCGTATCGGGAGCCGGCGTCGCCGAGGCTTCTGTGGCACGCCAGTGATGCCCGAGAGCGAACCCGCGCGGCGTCACCGTCGCGCCATTTCGCTCGTTGACAAGGCCAGGCGGCAGCGTTGCAGGTACCTGTGCTGGTGGTGGAATCTGTGCGCCTCGGGATTGAGCGACGGAGATACCCGGCGGTGTGCGAGGCGTTGGGTCGCTAACCGGAGGAGCTACGGGAAGCCGCGTCTCCGCTGTAGTCGGCTTCGGCAATTCGGTCGCAACATTTGATGCGAGAGTCGGTCGTGTGCCCGCCGCGGACGGAGAGGCGGGGGCGCGATATGTGTGGAGAGGGTGCACTGCAGCAGACCTATCGGAATGCTGATGGGGGATCCTTCCCACCGTTTCCTCGCCGGCAATGCTCGCGCGAAGTGGCGCCGTGCTTGGTGCGTTGGCCTCTGGCGATGCGGTGGGTGCCGCAGGCCGCGAAGCCACGAGCGGCGATGGCTCTGGCTGAGTCGCGGGCATCATTGGTGGGGCTATGCTTTGTGGGTAAGTAGCCGTGCTGCGATTCGGAGCAACCGGAGAAGATGTCTCTACAACTACAGGCTGAGGCGCTGGGGCGCCCTTAAACTGGGTATCAACACGAAGCAGCGGGCTCTCCATGCCTGCCTCGCCGCCATTGAGTTGAGGCCAGACGACGTCGGCGCGTGGTGCAGCGGCGCCGGTAGCTGGAAGATCGAGATCGATCGACGCCTCATCCGGAACCGGTGTCTCGGCGGAGACGACAATCGGCCCATGTGTCGGGTTGCGCAGATCGGGGATGCGCGCGGACCCATCGAGGAGAAGGGCGTCAAAAGTAGCGCCGAAGGCGGCACCTTCTTCGGCGGTCGCTTCGGGATCAAGGCGCGCATGCGCAATTGTGCCTTTCCCCGTCGCAACGAGGCTTTGGAGCAGATCATCCATTCTGGCTGTCCGTGCTAGTTGTGTCTCCCTCCTGTCTAGCGCCAATCCCCTTACGATTTATTTACGCGCCTCTGCCAAAGTCTGCGTAATCCCTCGAATGCGAGATAAATCATGACGCTTCAGATGACCCCACCGCCAGTATCCCCGAACTTGCCGTTGCAAAGCCCTCCCCAGGCAGACCCCCATGCCGAATTGCGAGCTGTCGCCATGGAGCTGGAGGCCGCGTTCCTGTCGGAGATGTTGAAACATGCGGGATTCGGTGAAGCGCGCGGCGAGGAGAGTTTCGGCGGCGGCATCGGGGAGGCCCAGTTCAGCTCGATGTTGCTGAACGAACATGCCAATGCCCTCTCGGCGCGCGGGGGGCTGGGGCTGGCGGAATCGATCTTTGATTCGCTCGTCCGCCGGGCGGAGGCGGCCCAATGATCGGGCGGCGCAAACCTGCCGTCGAGAGCCTGTCCGAGCTGCTGCAGCAACAGCATGACGCCTTGCTGGCCGGAGATCTGAAGACGCTCGGGCGGATGGCCCCGGTGCTGGAACGCGCGTTCGAGCGGCTGCGACGTGACGGCGGCGACGTGGAAGATGTGAAGCGAATTCAGTCCACCGCGGCCCGCAATGCCCGTCTCTTGCTCGCGGCGAAATCCGGGATCGCGGCGGCGCGCGGTCACCTGCAGTCGGCGCGGTCATCGGAGCTGACGACCTATAACGCCGATGGGCGGCCCCAGAAGGGTCTGCCGAAGTCCTCCACCACCTCTCTGCGCCGCTAGATCAAAGACCGTTCAAATCCTCCGCATTGGGGCGGAGACGGTTAGGACGTTGTTTAGGCTTTGCCCCCAGAAAGAACCCGCACCCGATGAGGTGGCGTGGTTCGCGACAACATCAGACCACACCCGTCAGAATGACGCTTCGATCGGCGGCCGCTAACCGGACGCCGGACCGTGAACAGCGTGGAAAAAACACGCTAACGAACCAAGGAAAGGGACGTCATAGCAACTTTCCACGCGCCGCCGTGGTGGCCGCCGCCCGCGATCACCTTCTTCTTCTTGATGATTATCGGGCGAAGTTCGTTGTCCGCCATGGCGCAGCTCCTGATGGGTCGAAGAAGCTTTACGGCATCGGCGTGAACAGAGGCTTAATCGTCGGAAATTTCCGGCAAGCTCAGCGGCGCGAGCACCATGGAAAGCTCGCGCGGCCCCGGCGAGGGGGCTTCGCCACGCTGTCGGTTGAAGCCGTGGGCGGTGAGGAGGTGCTCGTGCTCGGGCGGGCAGGTCATATAGAGCGCCTCGGCGCCGGAAGCCTGCGCGAAGGTGCGGATCGCGGTGAAAAACTGGCCATAGATCTGCTCGGTTCGGTAGGCTTCGAAAACAGCGACAGCGCTGATCACCGCGAGCTTGTCGAGGTCCGCCTCCGCGCCGCCAACTCCTTGTAATGCGTTGTAATTCTCGCCAACATCGGAGCCAAAATTCAGCCGCATCGTGCCGACAGCCTGCACGCCGGTGAAGGCAATGAAGGACGTGCCCGAGGCGTCGAGATCGTCGGTGATTACGCCTTCCTCATCGTCCGCGTCGGGCGATCCCTGCCCGCTCTCCAGGCACAACACATCATAGCGCACGCGCTGCGCGGTCCGCCTTTGATCGAGGGTGGAGCATCGCACGACGTCGATACGGTCATCGGCATCCATGACGGGGATCGCAGCCTCATTTTCCGCCGTGCGCGCGCGCAACAGCCTCGCGAGATGACGCAGCACGTCGGAGGCCACCGCGGGCGCGTCCTTCCGCAACCGTTGCAAGGCCCGCGCGTCGAGCGAGAGCGCCGTGACCGGGCCAATCGCGCGCAGGGTCGCGGTGGCGCCCTGGCCGGTGAGGAAGCCGATCTCTCCCACGATCGCGCCGGGGCCGACAGTCAAGGGAGGGGCGTCACTTTCCGAGAGGATGCAGCTCACCTCACCCGTCTCGATGAACAGCAAATCCGGCGCAAAGGCCCCGCGTTCGCGCAGGGTCTCTCCGCTATCGAAGGTCACGGCATGGCCGACCGACTGCAGCGCCGCGTGGATCTCTGGCGTCATCTTGGGCCCCGCTGAATGTCCTTCGACAGCCTTGCAGACAAGTCGATTCGCGCAAAGCCAAAGCCTGTCGCGGCGGGGTCAGACGAAGTTCACGTGGTTCCAGAATGGCATCTCGCGGATGCGCTGCCCGGTCGCGGCGAAGATCGCATTGGCCAAGGCGGGGGCGGCGGGGGAAACAGGGGGCTCTCCGATGCCGCGCACCGCGCCGTTTTCCAGACCGCGCACGAAGATTTCGGGCGTCTGATACATCCGCATCCCCTCGTGGGAGTGGAAATTCGTCTGGTCCGCCACGCCGTCCGTATAGGTGATCTCGCAATTGATCGCGTGGCCGAGACCCCAGATGACGCCGCCTTTGACGTTGTTCTCGAAATTTACCGGATCAATGATCTTTCCGACATTGGCCGCAACCCAGACACGGTCGAGCCGGATGCCGTCATCGGTGTTCGTCACCTCGACAACCTCGGCGCAGGGCACGCCAAAGGCATGGACCAGCGCGACACCGCGCCCGGTGCCGGCAGGCAGCGCCTCGCCCCAGTTGGCCATATCGCCAACCGCCTCGAGCACCTGACGGCTGACCGGGTCGAGCGTGCAGAGCCGAAGGCGTTCCTCCAACGGGTCGGCGCCCGCCGCATGGATCAACTCGTCCAGAAAACCCTCGGACAGGAAGCCGTTTGCCGAGGCACCGACGGAGCGCCAGGAGGAAACGGGAGACAGACCCTCGACCGCATAGGTGCGCACGCGGGTGTTCTCGAACCCGTAAGGCTGCTGCCAGACGCCGGCTGCGATCTGGCTGTCGGGGCCGGGCACGGTTTGGCCGATCCGACCCATCTGGGACCGCGCGACCGAGGGCGAGGCGACCTGCGCGTCGAAGCTGATCACGCGTCCGTCCTGCACGGCACCGCGCAGCCGGCCCATGGTGATCTGCCTTGGAAAATCTTGCGAAAAATCGGTCTCTCGGCTGTAAATAACCTTAACTGGCGTGCCACGAAGCTGCAGCGCGACCTGGGCGGTCTGTCTGACGTATTCGAACTCCAAGCGATGCCCGAACGAGCCGCCCGCGTATTGGTTGTGCAGCACGACCTGATCGGGATCGTGGCCGGTGATGTCGGCGACCTGTTTTTGCAGGTAGCGCGGCAGTTGATGCGCGGTCCAGACCTGCACCCGATCGTCTTCCACCAGAACGATGGCGTTGAGCGGCTCCAGCGGCTGATGGGCGACGTAGGGGGCGCGGTATTCGGCCTCCAACTGCTCGGTCCCGGGCGCGGTAGCATCAACGTCGCCCAGGTTCAGCCACTCCTTGTCCAGATGGTCCTCGGTAAAGCTGCGCTCCAGCGCGGCCCAATGGTCGGCCTGCTCGCTGGCATAGGGCGCCCGGCCCCACTCGTAGGAAATCGCATCCAATGCCTGCATCGCGTACCACGTGTTCGAAGCCACCACGGCCACGCCGCCCGGGATCTCGACGATACGCTCCACGCCCGGCATGTTTTCGGCGTTTGAGGCGTCAAAGCCGTTCAAGACGCCCCCTTTGCGCGGGTTCATCCGGACGCTGGCGCGCACCATACCGGGCACTTCGAGGTCGATGCCGTAAAGCGGCTGACCCGTCGACTTCGCGACAATGTCGAGGCGCGGCATCTCGTGGCCGACCAGCCGCCATTCAGACGGGTCGCGCAGAGGCGTGTCCCGCACAGGCTCGATCTGCGCGGCATCTGAAGCGAGGTCGGTGTAGGGGATCACGGTGCCGTCGGGCAGATGCACGGCGCCCGCCTCGGTCCGCATCTCGGCCACGGCGATCCCGGTGCGCGCGGCGGCGGCCTGCTTCAGCGTCTCGCGCGCCATGGCGCCTGCCTCACGCAATTTCACGTAGCTGTCGGGGGTCGAGGACGAGCCGCCGGTCAGTTGCACCCCCAAGACCTTGATCACCCCGTCGACGGAAGCCCGCATCGCCCGCGCGCCGATGCTGTTGTCCCACGGCAGAACGGGGGCGCCGTCGGCTGCCATGGCGGTGTTCCAATAGGCCGGCGACGGGCGGCCGAAGTCGATCTCGAACCCGCCCCATTCAAGGTCCATCTCCTCGGCGATCAGGGCGGCTTGCATGGAGCTTGCGCCCTGTCCCACGTCGGCATGGGGCGTGATCAATGTCACGCCGGAGGCATCGATCCGCACCCAGGGATTGAACGAGGCTTCGCCCTCGGCCAAGTCCTGCAGGTTCGGGTTCTCGGGGTCGCGGGCCACCAGATAGGCGCCGAAGGCCACGCCACCTGCGACGGCGGCGGAGCCGACGAGAAACGCGCGTCGGCCGAAGGTTCTCAACTTGCTCATGGCTCAGCCCTCCAAGGCGCGCGCGGCGGCGTGGATCGCCGCGCGGATGCGCGGGTAGGTGCCACAGCGGCAGAGGTTTCCCGACATGGCGAAGTCGATGTCCTCGTCTGTCGGATTGGGTGTCGTCGACAGAAGGTCCGCCGCCTGCATGATCTGCCCGCTCTGGCAGTACCCGCATTGCGCGACCTGATGGGTGATCCATGCCTGCTGAAGGGCGTGGAGGGTGCCCGCCTCCCCAAGCCCTTCGACCGTCGTGATCTCTGCGCCCTCAAGGTCGCCGACGGGCATCTGGCATGATCGCATTGCCTGACCGTCGATGTGAACCGTGCAGGCGCCGCATTGCGCGACCCCGCAACCGTACCGCGTGCCGGGGAGGTTCAATTCCTCGCGGAGCACCCAAAGCAGGGGCATATCGGGGGCGACGTCGACTTCACGGGTCTCGCCATTCACATTCAATCGCATGTCGGATCTTTCGCTGTTCCGATCCGAATATTGGCCCGATTGGACAAATAGTCAACACATGTCCAAGTGAGGCTCAGGCGACTGCCGAAAGCACCATCGTCCGAAGTGAGCCGAGGCGCTTGAGCAGCACGTCCCGATCCTCGATTCGGTGCTTCAAGGCCATGACCACAGCATTGACCAGTGCGGCGAAGTCCGGGAGGTGATGGCCGTTGCGTTCCAGGGCCTCGGTGTAGGGCGCGAACAGCTCTGTCAGCATCTCTTCCATCGCGGCGTCGGCCTCTGCCATGGCGCGTTTCGCGGCGACGTGGGTCCCGGACTCGAGATCGCCCGCGTCAGGGGTGGCGCGAACGGTGTCCCAGGACGCGAGAATGTAGTGTTTGAACAACAGGTCGAGCTTCCGGCCGAGGTCTTGCTCGCCGTCCCACGCCTCTTTCGTCTGCTGGCGCAGCATCTCCGTATAGAACAGAAGCGTGCCGTGGATGACTTCGTCCTTGTTGGCAAAGACATTGTACAGGGTCTGGCGCACGACCCCGGCCTCTTCCGCGATGTCGTTCATCGTGGTCCGCTTGAGCCCGTAGCGCGCAAACACACGCAGGGCGGCGGCCGCAATCTGGCGCTCTTTTTCGGAGAGGGAGGTCATGGGCGACATATCCACGGGGTTTGTCGCCCTGTCAACTTTGCCGCCGATAACCCGAGGCACGTCCCGGCGCTAGTCGGATTGCTTGGGCAGAAACGCCTCGACCGCGGCGGAGGCGATCACGAGGATCTTGCCGGTGTCCGGGTTCTCCACGTCCAACCCGCCCTCGACCGCGCGCACCGTCGCGCGCCCGCGCGGCAGCTTCGCCGCCAATGCCGCGCAATCTACACGGTCCGGCTGCTGCACGCCGACGGTCACCTGCACCCGCATGTCCTCGTGAGACAGGCCCGTGGCATCGAACATCGGGATCGCGGAGTGGCGGATCGCATCCTCGATCGCGCGCGCGGCGGCCTTGGTATAATCCTGACCGTATTGGTCATTGCCCATACCCATCTCGATGATGAAACGTTGCTCGCTCATGCGCTCTCTCCCAGGTCCAGCGCGACCGAGATCGCCACGTTGGCAATCACCGTGGGGTTGCCGCCGTCATCGCGTGGCACGTCCAGCCCGCCCTTGCGCGGCACCACTGTCACCTGCCCGTAGGGGAAGATCGCCGCGATCCGGTCCGTCTCCAGCGCATCGGGCTGCTGGACGCCGACCTCGACCGTGATCTGCATCTCTTCCTTCTGCTTGCCGAACAGCTCCGCGAGATTGATCGAATTGTGCCACAGCGCATCCTTCACGGCGCGCTCGGCGGCTTGCGTGTAATCCTGCCGACGCAGGGAGCTGCCCATGCCAAATTCGGTCAGCAAACGTTTCACGGCCATGCGGTCGGTCCCTCAAGCAATTGCCCCGCCTGTTTGCGGCAAACACAGCGGCCACGCAACGGGCGTTCGGGCGCTTGTGGGAGCGGTAAACTCAACGGTAGGATCGCGGTCCAATCTGGAAGGGTTCAGCCAATGGATATCAACGCTGACTTCACCAAGCGTGTCGTCGTGCATTCCGATCAACTGGAGTGGATCGCCTCGCCGATGCCGGGGGTGGAGCGTCGCATGCTGGATCGCATCGGCGGCGAGGTCGCCCGCGCGACCTCCATCGTGCGTTACGCGCCGGGCTCGAAGTTTTCGGCTCATACGCACACGGGCGGCGAAGAGTTCATCGTTCTCGAGGGCGTCTTTCAGGACGAGCACGGCGATTATCCGGCCGGCACATATGTCCGAAACCCGCCCACCACCTCCCATACGCCGGGGGCCGAGGAGGGCTGCATCATCTTCGTGAAGCTCTGGCAGTTCGACATGTCCGACCGGACGCAGTTTCGGAAAGACATGCGCGCCGGGGGGCCGCAAACGATCCTGCATGAGGATGCCTTCGAGACGGTGACCTTTCACGACCTCGCGGCAGGCGCGTCGTTGTCGGACCCGGCGGAGGGCGGCGCCGAGGTGCTGGTGCTGGACGGCAGCCTCTCCGAGGGCAGCGACGTGCTGCGCAAGAGAAGCTGGCTGCGGCTGCCGGAAACAGCGTCACTCGACGCCACGGCCGGCCCCAACGGCGCGCGCGTCTGGATGAAGACGGGGCATCTGCCCTACGCCAAGCCGCCGCAGGTGTAGGCGCGCGCATTCAGGATCGGCGTTATCCCGGCCCGCGAAACCTCCTCGGGTTGAGGCTTCGCTTCCCGCCAAGCGCCGCAGATCATTGAGGAACAATCCCGCGGACTCCCGGTTGGTCTACTACAGCCTTGATAGCGGAGCATAGCATGACGACCTCTTGCATACGCCCGGGTGCCAAGTCTCCCCGGATCTCACTCACCCTGCTCCGGAATGTGAATTTCAACCGATCCCGCTCGTCCGGTCCTCGCTATGGCAGGGCTACGCAAGGCTCGGTTTTCGCGCGGCTTCTGGCTCTGATCGGATTGTGCAGCATGTTGGCGGCCTGCAACGGCTTCCAGTTCCCGCGCGATGCGGAGAACACGCTCGATACCGTTCTGTCGGAAGGCGAGATGACCGTCGCCGTCTCGGAAAACCCCCCTTGGGTCGCGGTAGAAAGCGAAGAGGAACCCGCAGGCGTGGAGGCCGACCTCGTGCGCGCTTTCGCCGAGGAATTGGGCGTGAGCATCGAGTGGGTGCACCTCGATGCGGCGTCAGCGCTCAGGGGGCTGGAGGAAGGAGACATCAACCTCGCCATCGGCGGCTTCGACCGCAGCACCGTCACGCCAATCGTGGGGGCCGCGCCCAGCTATGCCTATTTCGAAGAAGCCATCGTCATCGGGGCGCGGCTGAACATCGACGGACCCTACGATCTCGAGAACCAGACGGTTTTCGTCCCGCGCGATCTGCCGATGACCGAGGCCGTCCGACGCGAAGGCGCCAACCCGGTGACCCAATGGACCGACGATGTGGATTTCGCCGTCGCGCCCCATTGGTTGCTCCTCGCCAACGGCCTCCGCCCGACCGAGACAGAGCTTCGCCGCGCGGCCCATGTCATGGCCGTGAGGCAGGGCGAGAACGCTTGGCTCATGCGGCTTGAGCGGTTCCTCCGGCGCGAGGCCGACAGCATCGGAGCGCAACTGCGTGAGGCGCTGTCATGAGCCAGTCCATCCAAACCATGCCCGAAGAGCAGAAGGACGCCCTGCACCGCGCCCGCTGGCTGGAAGTCCTGTGGATCATCGCGCTCGCGTCCATCGTGACGGCGATCTATTTCGCGGTCGGCAGCAGCCAGGCGATGAAGACCGCGTGGATCGAAGACCTGCTAAGCTTCGTGCCGCCGCTCGCCTTTCTGATCGGATCGTGGATCGAAGGGTGGAAACCGAACCAGCGGTTCCCCCTCGGCTACATCCGCGTCACGTCGATCGCCTACCTGATCAGCGCCGTGTCCCTCGCGGGCGTCGGCCTCTTCCTCATCGTCGACTCGTCCATTGCCCTGTTCAAGCAGGAGCACCCGACGATCGGCAGTGTCGAGATGTTCGGGGTCACCTTCTGGTTCGGTTGGGTGATGATCGCCGCGCTTGCCTACAGCGTCGTGCTGCCGGTGATATTCGGCCGCCTGAAAATGAAGCCCGCCAAGACGCTGCACGACAAGACCCTCTACGCGGATGCCTTGATGAACAAGGCCGACTGGATGACAGGCGTCGCCGGCATCGTCGGGATACTCGGCATCGGCATGGGATGGTGGTGGGCCGACGCGACCGCTGCGATCATCATCGCGCTCGATGTGCTCCACGACGGCTACAAGCACACCGGCGCCGCAATCCGCGACCTGAGCGACGAGATGCCCCGCACGATCGACGACAAGGACTTCGACCCCCTGATCGACGAGGTGCAGGAGACGTTCGATGCCTTCCCTTGGGTCCGCGACAGCCGCCTGCGCCTGCGCGAAGAGGGGCGTTTCCTGACCGGCACCATCTACGCCGAGCTAAACGAGACCGCCGATCTACCCGAGAAGCTGGAAGAGGCCGAAGCACAGCTCCTCGATCTTCACTGGCGCATCCACGACATCTCCATCATGCCGCGGGTCCAAATCGACGACACATATGCCATCAATGAAGATGACAGCGGTCCCATGCCCCTACGCAGCGGCGCAATGCGCCGTGGAACGGGTTGATGCGTGAGGGGGTGAGGGGGGTGCGTTTGGGCCTGGCTTGGTCGGCTCGAACTAGCCAGAGCCTTACCGCCGCTAGGAGGAGAGGCAGGCCGCGACACGCTCGGCCCCGTAGTCCCTTTCTGCCGCTGCGCGCGATACCTTCCCGTCGATTATATCAGCCGCAATTTCGGAGGCCTCGCGCTCTGACACGGGCCCAAAGCCGCCGCCGCCCAAGGTTTCGATCCGCAAGCGTTCACCTGCGGCCAAAGTGCGGCTGCATTTTGAGGGTAACTCCATGGTATCGGTTGCCGTCGTATGCGTAATGCGCGTCGTGCTGCCTACAAGGCCACCCAATACGCCCGGTGCGCCAAAGAGGTGGCCGTCAGAGCGCACTGTTAACGCCGTACCATCCACCAGCGCTTGAAGTTCTCGGGCGATTCCCAAGCCACCGCGCCGTCTCCCGGCGCCACCGGAATCGGGCACCAAGGCGTATTCGGTGCACAGGATTGGATACTCGGTCTCCAATACTTCGACCGGCAGGTTGGCCGAATTCACGGTGTGGACGTGAACAGCATCGGCACCGTCCATTTCCGCGAAAGCGCCAGCGCCTCCGCCTGTGGATTCAGGATAGACATAACTTGTCCCACGCGCAGGGTCGTGACCTGCCAGTACGATCAATGAAGTGGAATCGTTGCTGGCAGACATGCGGTCGGCCTCCGGCAACGCTTGACCCAAGGCATCGAAAATCGCTCCTGCAAGTCGATTGCTTGTCACCGCCCGGGCCGCAACGGCGGCAGGCGGGCTTGCGTTGACCACGCTCTCGGCGGGGACGTTGATCCGGACGGCGTCGATCAAGCCGCTGTTTGACGGGATTGTCGGACCCAAAAGCGCTTTAACAGCGTAGCCCACGGTTGCCTCCAGCGAGGATGGAGACAGGTTGATTGCCCCTTTCGCAGTGGGGCCTGAACCGGCGAAATCCAAGGTCAATTGGGAGCCCGCAATCCGGACGCAACAGGCAAGCGGCACCGGGTCGGAGCCGGCGCCATCGTCATCAAGATAGCGCGTCGCGTGCCATTCGCCGTCGGGCAGGGCTGCCACGGCAGCACGGACCAAGGCGCCTGCATGGGCGATAATCCGTTCGACGGCGTCTTGAACGTCCGAGGCACCATGATCCGCGATCAGTGCCTGCAACAGCGCCACACCGCGTTGGTTCGCGCCGATCTGGTTTCGCAAATCCAGGATCCGCTCCATCGGTTCGCGTGTGTTGTGACCAATCATGCCGATCACGTCCTCATCCGGCACGCCAGCGCGCGCGATCCGGATCGGGGGGATGCGGATACCCTCCCAGAAGATATTGGGCGACGCGCCAGAGACAGATCCGGGTTCCGGCCCGCCAACATCGGCATGATGCGCGATGTTGCCGACGAAGTAGGACAGTGCGCCATCCACGAAAACCGGGGTGATTACCGAAATATCCGGCAGGTGCGTCCCGCCTGCCAGATACGGATCGTTCATGACAAACGCGTCCCCCTCGCTCATGTCATCGAGAGTGTAACGATCCAGCAGAGCCCGCACGCCCCACAGAAGCGATCCGATATGAATCGGCATGTGGTCGGCCTGAGCGACCAACCGGCCGGTGGCGTCGAAGATTGCCGTCGAACAGTCGCGCCGTTCCTTGATGTTGGACGAAAACGCGCCGCGCACCAACAGGTGCCCGATATCTTCAGCGACGGCTTTCAGGCGCTCATGAATGATTGACATCGCGATCAAGCGGCGCCCGTCTGGTCTCTCAGTCATTCTTGGGCCTCCATGTCATGATAAGGGTCCCGTCCGGCATGACCTCTGCGGTCCAGCCGGGCGGTATCAGCGTTGTCGCGGTCATTTCCTCAAGGATCGCGGGGCCTTCGATCCGAGAGCCGGGCACGAGCGCATCGCGTTGCGAGATCGCGGCGGTCTGAAGTGTGCCGTCGATATGGATGAGACGGCTTCTCGCCTTGGCGGCTGTGCTCGAGGCGTTCTGCGCAACCTTATGTTCCCGGGCCGGTGTCGTGCTGGCCTTCAGGCGCAGGGTGACAACATCAACGTCGCGGTCTGGCAGATCATACCCCTGTTCCAAACGGTGTGCGGTCTCGAAGCGGTCGCGCAGCGTCTCAGGGGTATCCGTGGCATCTGCGGGAACTGTGATCTCGAAACTTTGGCCACGGTAGCGCACTTCAATCTGCCGCTCAAAACGGTGATCTTGAGGGGAGGTACCAAGACTGTTGAGCCATTGCGCGCCCTCACTCTCCATGCTGACGAACGCGCTTTCGATCTCGGGCGCGGTATCTGCTGAAAGTGGCATGATCCGCGTAAGCGAGAAGTCTCGGGCCACATCGCTAACCAGAAGTCCGCGCGCACAAAGCGTTCCGGGTTGCAGGGGGACAACCACGCGCGACATGCCGAGCCCCTCGGCCACGCGCGCGCCCATCAACGGGCCTGCGCCTCCGAAGGCCACAAGGGTCATGTCGCTGGGTTCAAAGCCGCGCGCCAGGGCCACGGAACGGATGACGCGCGCCATGTTCGCAGTGGCGATCGCAACAACGCCTTCAGCCGCTTCGCCTGTGCTGAGCGCCAGCGGTTTGGCGATTTGTTCATTGATGGCGGCTGTGGCGGCTGCCGTGTCGACGGCCAGTTTTCCGCCCAGCCTGACGTCCGGGTCCAGCCACCCCATGGAAAGGGCCGCGTCGGTTACTGTGGGGCAGGTGCCGCCGCGCTGATAGGCGACAGGTCCAGGATCAGCGCCGGCGCTTTCAGGTCCAACGACCAAGGCACCAGCATCATCCAGTCGTGCAAGACTGCCACCCCCGGCGCCGATAACCTCGATATCCACCATGGGTGCCAGCACGGGATGGCCCGCCACGCTTCGGACCCGGGCAAGACGTGGCTTGTCACCTGAAATGACAGCCACATCCGTACTGGTGCCGCCCACATCGAACGTGACCAAATCGCCCAGGTCCAAGCCGGAGAGCATCCGTCCAATGCCTGCAACACCGGCCGCCGGTCCGGAAAGTGCAGTGCGGACGGGCAGCGCCTGAACTGCGGGCAGATCAATCAGGCCAGCGTTAGAAGTGACTGTGTAGAGCGGGCTGTCGAGGCCCATGGCAACCAAGCCGTCCGCCAGGCGCCCGAAGTAGCGTTTTGCCCGTGGCCCGACGTAGCCATTCATCGCGGTGGTCGAGGCACGTTCAAACTCGCGATACTCGGGCGCGACCGCGTGGGACGTGGTCAGAAACACATCGGGAAGCAGGTCCTGCAGATGCTCAAGCGCTGCCTTCTCGTGCCGGGGATCGGCATAGGCGTGCAGGAAGCAGATCGCGACTGCTTCAATGTTTCGGGACCGGATGGTTGCGGCTATTTCCTCCAACTCTTTCGTGTCGAGGGGCGTCAGGACTTCGCTGGCCGCGCTTATCCGTTCGCTCACTTCAAACCGGTCACGACGCAACGCCAATGGGGCAGGGCGGGTAATGCGGTAATCATAAACATGGGGCCGGGATTGGCGTCCGAGTTCCAGAACGTCCCGAAACCCTTTCGTTGTGACCAGAGCGAGCCGGTCGCCTTTGCGCTCCACGATCATATTGGTCACGACTGTCGTGCCATGACCAAAGAATACGACGTCTGATCCTGTGGCACCGGCCTCGACCAACAGCTCTGCCGCGCCGTCGAGAATAGCGCGCGAAGGGTCATCGGGCGTCGAGGCAATTTTCCGCGCCCAAGCGGTGCCGGTGTCCAGATCAGTCGCCACGATATCGGTAAATGTGCCGCCTACGTCGAGGCCCAGCCGCAATCTCATTCCAGGTGTCCTCTCGTCGTTCTCTTGAGCCGCATGGTCCGGCGTTGTGTATGTGGGGCCACCGGTTCGCAGCCCTGATCCCCTCGACAGAAGGCCCACATCGGGACGCGCGCCAACCCCGAGGTTAACGAATCGCCCCGCCGAAGACGCCGCGCGGCTTTTTCTGTTCGGAAATTAAGCAAACACGCGTCTTGAAGGTCCATTTTCAGTCGATCTCGTAAGAAAGTTGACGGTCGACAATGAGCATGCCTACACTCGATTGTGAAGTAACGTAACGTATTTTTACGGCTTTGCCGGGCGCCGAATTCAAAGCGCGGCCATTAAGAGGGGATTTCTGATGACTAAATTAAGCTTGGCGGCCCTGAAGGCTGGCGTGGCGTCTGTCGCGTTGATGGCGTCGGTGGGAAGCGCGATGGCGGCAGGTGATCTGATTATCGCGATGCCTGCGAACAACGAGCCCGCATCCTTGGACGGGCATATCGATCCGTATCAGTCCACTTGGCTTATTAACTCGTTGATCACTGATCCGCTGGTGATCCTCGCCCCCGACGGAACCTATATCCCCGGTCTCGCGACAGAATGGTCTGTGAGTGAAGACGGAATGACATGGTCGTTCACCCTGCGTGAGGGCATCACCTTCCATGATGGAGAGCCGTTCAACGCAGAAGCGGTCCGCGCCAATCTGGAACGCGTGCTGGCGCCGGAGACCGCCTCGGCACAGCTGGCGAGTGACATCGGCCAGATTGCCTCGATCGAAACCGACGGCGAAACGGGGCTGACTATTACCTACGACTCCCCATGGGTCACGCTTTTGGATGCCCTGCGGCGCGCTCCGATGTGGTCTCCCGCGGCGTTGGAAGCCGCGGCGCCCGGCGATATGGCGGCAATTCTGGTTGGTACAGGACCCTTCCAATTTGTGGATTGGACCCAGAACGACAACATCACCCTGGAGCGTTGGGATGATTATGCGGGCGCGACTGCGATTTCCGAAGAGCCCGGCCCGGTCGGGCTGGATTCGGTCACCATTCGTTTCGTCGGTGAAAGCGCTGTGCTTGGCCAAGTTCTCGCGACGGGCGAGGCGAACATGGTCTACACGCTGCCGCCGCTGTTCTCGGATCAATACGTCGACAACCCCGACTACACGTTGATGAGCCGTGGGCAGGCGGGAACCGGCCTTCAAATGGTGATGAATGTCAGCAGCCCTCCGCTGGATGACATTCGCGTCCGGCAGGCATTGCTTCTGGCAAAGGATTCCGCCGCGGCAAATGACATCCTTTACGACGGGCTCTATCAGGCATCTGACGGCCCACTGAACAACATCCACCCCTGCTATTGGGATGGGGCCGCCGAGATGTACCCTTACGATCCCGATCGCGCAGCGGCCTTGCTGGATGACGCGGGTTGGATTCTGGGTGACGACGGCATGCGTGTCGCCCAAGGGGTCGCCGGAGTGGAGGACGGCACGCCTTTGACCGTCCGCTACTCTACCCTTCACCATCAGGAAATCGGCGAGGTGTTTCAGGCGCAGATGCGATCAGTTGGCATTGACCTGCAAATCGAGGTGGTACCCGGACCCGTACAACTCGACATGGTTCAACGTCGCGATTTCGAACTGATGTATGAACGCCAGCGGTCGCCGAGCCCCCTTATCCTCGATCAGGTCTGGAACTCGGCCTATGACGAGCCGGGCGGTTGGGCCTGGACCGGTTACGCGGATCCGGAACTCGACGAGATCCTGAACCAGCTTCGCGGCGTCTTCGATGACGCTGAGCGCTGTGATCTGGCCGTGGAGGCGCAGCAGATCATCATGGAAAATGCGCTGATGCTGCCCACACTCAGCCAGCCGATCATCGTCGGTCTGGATGCCTCGGTCGAAGGCTTCACGATGGGCGCGGAAGGCAACTGGTTCTTCCTGCACAACACATCGATCAGCGAGTGATGCAGAGGCCGCCCGTCATTCGGGCGGCCATTCTTTTTCCGTTTCAGAAGGATAGCTGATGGGCCGATACTTGCTAAGCCGCCTGCTGCAGCTCGTCCCCGTGTTGATACTCGTTTCACTCATCGTCTTCGCGGTGATGCGATTGCTCCCGGGCGATCCGGCGCTTTTGATGCTTTCCGGCGCCGAGGGAGGTGCCATCACACCTGAGCGCCTCAACGAGTTACGGGAGCAGATGGGAATGAATGAGCCGGTTCTCACTCAGTACTTCAACTTCATCTGGGGGGCGGTTCAGGGTGATCTTGGAAGCTCCATCCGCTTTCAGGTCCCGGTGGTGGAGCTTATCCTCGGCCGCTTTGGCAGCACGCTGGAACTGGCGGTCGCGGGGTTGCTTGTCGCCATCGCCATCGGAATGCCACTGGGCATGCTCGCGGCCGCACGGCAAGGCGGTTGGGTCGACACATTATGCATGACGCTGTCCTATGTCGGGTCGTCGATGCCGGTCTATTGGCTGGGCTTGCTACTGGTCCTGCTCTTCTCTTTCACCCTGCGGTGGTTGCCCTCTGCCGGGGGCGGATCACTCGAGGCGTTGATCCTTCCGGCATTCACGCTGGGACTTCTGTCCGCCGGGGTTTTGGCCCGCCTCATCCGGTCGTCCATGCTGGAAGTCGGAACGGAAGATTACATGCGCACCGCGCGCGCAAAGGGCCTGTACCCTCGGATGGTCATCATTCGTCACGGGCTCAAGAACGCGATGATCCCAGTGCTGACCATGATGGGCCTTCAGTTCGGCGCGTTGTTGGCTGGAACCGTCGTTACGGAAACCGTTTTTAGCCGGCCCGGTTTGGGGCGCCTGATTGTCGATGCGATCTTGTCGAAAGACTATCCGCTCGTGCAGGGCGCAATCCTGTTTCTGGCAGTTGTTTATCTGCTGGTGAACCTTGCCGTCGATATCGCCTACGCTTGGCTGGACCCGAGGATCAGATATGGAAGCTGAGGCCTTAGATCAAATGGAGATGTCCGAGCGGTCGTGGCGGTTGCCTGTCGCGCGATACCTGAGCCATCCCGGCGCCGTGATTGGCTTGTTCATTCTGGTCGGCTGGATCTTGGTGACGATCTTGGCACCAGTCCTTGCCCCCTACGACCCAGCGGATCTGGTGGGGCGGGCGCGTCAGGCCCCGTCGGCAGAGCATTGGTTGGGCACGGATATGCTGGGGCGAGATGTGCTGAGCCGGGTTATATATGGCTCAAGGATCTCGATCTCGATCGGATTGATCGCGGTCCTTCTCGGAGGCATCCCCGGTGTCATCCTCGGCCTGCTTGCGGGTTACTTCGGCGGTTGGGTGGATACGGTGATTTCCCGCTTCGTCGATGCCTTGCTGGCGTTCCCTTCGATCCTGCTGGCATTGGTGGTCATCGCGGCCCTGGGCGCGTCGATCCAGAACATGATGATCGCAGTCGGGATCGCGACCTTGCCGGATTATGCGCGCCTGGTGCGCGGCACGGTGCTTTCGATCAAATCGCAACCCTACGTGGAGGCGGCCCGATTGGTCGGCAACAGCCACTTCAGGATCATGGCACGCCACATCCTGATCAACGCCAATGCGCCGATCGTGGTTCTGGCAACCTTGCAGATCGGCTCCGCGATTCTGATCGGGGCGGGGCTTTCATTCCTTGGTCTTGGTGCTCAACCTCCGACGCCTGAATGGGGGCTAATGTCTGCGGAAGGGCGCCAGATGCTGCAACGTGCATGGTGGATCAGCACGTTCCCCGGCATCGCGATCCTAAGCGTTGTCATCGCCTGTAACCTCGTTGGCGACGGGCTTCGCACGGCGCTTGATCCAAAGATGCGGATGGGTTGATGGCACTGTTGGATGTGAAAAACCTCGCGGTCACCTTCGCGACCGACCGTGGTGAAGCGAAGGCCCTCAACGGGATCGATCTGACGATCTCTGCGGGCGAGACATTGGCCGTGGTCGGTGAAAGCGGGTCGGGTAAATCCGTGACGGCGCTGGCGATCCTCGGGCTGCTTCCAAAGCGAACGGCCAAGGTCAGCGCGGACGCCTTGCGTTTCGACGGCCGCGACCTGTCGGCGCTTTCAGAAGACCAGCTTCGCGAAATGCGGGGCAATGATATCGGGATGGTCTTTCAAGACCCGATGACGTCGCTCAACCCGGTGCTGACCGTCGGACGACAACTGTCTGAGTTGGGCGAGGTGCATTTGGGCATGAGCCGCACCGAGGCCGAGAAACTGGCCGCGCAAATGCTGGATCAGGTCGGGATCCCGCAAGCCAAGGCACGGCTCCGCGATTATCCGCATCAATTCTCCGGCGGCATGCGCCAGCGCGTCGGGATCGCAATGGCAATCGCATGCAAACCAAGGTTGTTGATCGCGGACGAGCCGACCACTGCGCTGGACGTTACGGTGCAAGCGCAGATCCTCGAATTGCTGGCGGAGATTCAGGCCGAGATGGGGATGGCGATCATGCTCGTGACCCATGACCTCGGCGTGGTGGCGCGGATCGCGGACCGGGTGCAGGTCATGTACGCCGGCCGTGTTGTCGAAACTGGGCCGGCTGATGGTGTCTTCGCGGAGACCAGTATGCCCTACACCCGCGCACTCCTTCGGTCAGTTCCACGGGTGGACGTGAGCGATGAAGGGCCCTTGCGCCCGATCCAGGGTAGCCCGCCGGACGTGATGCGCTTGCCTCAAGGATGCAGTTTTGCGCCCCGGTGCGATCTGGCCGTTGCTCAATGCCGTGTTGAGGAGCCCCCCTTGATCAATTGCGGGGCCAATCACCGCGCAGCCTGCATCTTCGCGGGGAGTTCTACATGACCGCTTTGATCCAAATCCGCGACCTCAAGGTTCATTTCCCGATATCAACCGGTCTCTTCTCGGGTTCCAAGGGCGCCATCAGGGCCGTGGACGGCGTCTCATTGGACATTCCCAAAGGCCAAACTCTCGGGTTGGTGGGGGAAAGCGGCTGCGGCAAGTCCACGCTTGGGCGCGCGGTCGTGGGCCTGACGCGCCCGACGGGAGGTGAAATTTTGATCGATGGCGAGCCATTGGTGCGTGATCGCCGCGTGCAAATGATCTTTCAGGATCCCTCGGCTAGCCTGAACCCGCGCATGACGATCGGGGCGAGCATCGCGGAGCCTGTTCGTCTCAACAAGCTGCGCCGTGGCCGTGCCGCGATCGAAGCGCGTAAATATGAACTTCTTGACCTTGTCGGCTTGCCGCGATCGGCAGCACATCGGTTCCCGCACGAGTTTTCCGGTGGTCAAAGGCAGCGTGTCGGAATTGCCCGTGCCTTGGCTTGCGAGCCTGAAATCATCGTCTGCGACGAGGCGGTCTCGGCGCTCGATGTGTCAATTCAAGCGCAGATCGTTGCGCTGTTGGAGGATCTGCAAGCGCGTCTCGGGCTGACTTACCTGTTCATCGCGCACGATCTGGGCGCACTGAAACACATCTCGCACCAGGTTGCAGTCATGTACCTCGGGCGGGTCGTTGAGATTGCAGCGAAGAAAGACATATTCACCAATCCGCGTCACGCCTATTCCCGTGCCCTGCTCAGCGCCATTCCGGTGCCTGACCCGGCGGTGGAAAAGCAGCGACAGCGCATTCTGTTGAAAGGCGACATTCCCAGTCCCGCCAATCCGCCGTCAGGGTGCCGTTTCCATACACGCTGTCCTGTGGCCATTGATCGATGCCGGTCCGAGGATCCTGCTTGGACCAAAATCGCGCGAAATCACGAGTCCGCGTGCTGGCGAGCGTCGGAATTGTCAGATTTGATGTAAGACACTGCTGCTTCGACCCCGCGCCTTTGAAGGACCCGGACAGCGTGCTGGAGAAGTCCGGACCGAACACACGCAGATGCGGGCAAAGTTCTCAGAAGAACACCGCCGCCCCCGACCTATCGGAAGAACTCCTCGCCACGCTGGATCATGACCCGCCGCTGGCCGAAGCATTCCACGCCCTGACCCCAGTGCGGTAAAGTAGCTACGTGATCACCTTCTCCAGCGCCAAGAAGCCCGAGACCCGTCACAACCGCATCGCCAAGATCCGCGCGAAGATCTTCGCCGGGAAGGGCGTCAGCGAATACTGCGCACCCTTTTCCCCAACACCCCTTGCCGCGCATCGCGGGCGATGTATCTTCTTCGTAACTCCATAACCAACAGGCCATTTCCCATGCGCATCCTTGCTCCTCTCTTCTTGTCCCTGACCCTCGGCACCGCCGCTCAAGCGCAGCAATGTGGCGGTGATTTCGGCCAGTTCGTGCAGGGTCTGCGCGCCGAAGCGGCCGAGCGCGGTCACAGCCAGGAGGCGATCGACGGCTTCTTCCGCCACGCCAGCTACTACCAGCGCGCGCTGGATGCCGACCGCCGCCAAGGCATCTTCACCGTGCCCTTCACCGATTTCGCCCGCCGCCTGATCAGCCAGAACCGCATGGACGCCGGCCGCCGCAACGCCGAACGTCAGGCCGCCACCTTCAACGCTATCGAGCAGCGCTTCGGCGTCTCGCGCGGGATCCTGCTGGCCTTCTGGGCGTTCGAGACCGACTACGGCGCCTTTCAAGGCGACTACAACACCCTCGACAGCATCGTGACGCTGGCCCACGACTGCCGTCGCCCCGAGCTGTTCCGCCCCGAGGTCTTCGGCGCGCTGGAACTCTACGAGCAGGGCAACTTCGACCCGGTCAACACTCAGGGCGCCTGGGCCGGAGAGATCGGCATGGTCCAGATGCTCCCCGAGGATATCGTCGCCCACGGCATCGACGGCGACGGCGACGGCCGCGTCTCGCTGCAAACCTCCGCCCCCGATGCGCTGATGTCCGGCGCCAATATCCTCTCGTCCCTTGGCTGGCGCCCGAACGAGCCCTGGCTGGTCGAGATCACCGTGCCCCAGGACCTCGACTGGTATCAGACCGGCATCCACACCACCCGCACCGTCGCAGAGTGGGAGGCCGACGGCGTCGCCGGCCGCTCCGGCGCGCTGCCGATGCGCAACGCCCAGACCTCCGTCGTCCTGCCCCAGGGCCGCAACGGGCCCGCCTTCCTCGCCTACCCGAACTTCAGCGTCCTGTTCGAGTGGAACCAGAGCTTCACCTACGTGCTCACCGCCGCCTATTTCGCCACCCGCCTCGAGGGCGCGCCCGTCTTTGACGCCGGCAACCCCGAGCCCGGCCTGAACGGCGACCAGATGCGGCGCTTGCAGCAGGCCCTCGCCGCCCGTGGCCATGACGTGGGCGAGATCGACGGCATCCTCGGCTCCGGCACCCGCGCCGCCGTCCGAGAGGAGCAACGCCGCCTCGGCATGCCCGCCGACGCCTGGCCGACCACCGCGCTTCTTAACGCTTTGTAAAGGACCACCGCGCGCACCACGGCCCCCGCGCGCAACACCCCCACACCCCGGCGTATCCTGCCCTCTTTCAACCGGCAGGATACGCCCATGACCCCCACCATCCATACCCTCCCCCTCTCCGATATCGACGCCGATGCCCTCCCCCGGGACCGCATCTCCCTCGCGCCCTCTGCCCTGGCCGAGCTGCAAGCCTCCATCGCGTCCCTCGGCCTCACCCACCCGATCGAGGTCTGGCGCAAGCGCACCGCCTCTGACGCGCCCTATGGCCTGATCTCCGGCCTGCGCCGCCTCACCGCCACCCGGGCGCTCGGCCACACCACCATTCCCGCCTTCATCCGTGACCCCTCCGACATCGCCGAGGCCATGACCCGCATGGTGTCCGAGAATGAGATCCGCGCCGCCATTTCCCCGTGGGAGAAGGGCCGCCTTGTCACCGAGTCCGTGGCCGAGGGCCTCTTCCCCACGCTCGATGCCGCCACCGACAGCCTCTACCGCACGCTGGACCGCCACCGCCGCGCCCGCATCCGCGCCATGGCCGAGGTCGTGTCCGAGATCGGCGACCACCTGCTGACCGCGCCCGAGACCCTCAGCCAGAACCAGATCACCCGCATCGCCTTCGCCCTGCGCGCCGACCTCGGCCCGTTGATCACGACAGCCCTTCGCACCTCCAAACAGAAATCCCCCGACGCCCAATGGAAGACGATCCTGCCGATCCTGTTGGAGGCCGAAGAGACAGCCCGCACCCCACGCAAGTCCCTCTACCGCGAAGGCCGCCCCCGCCGCATGGCGCAGGTGCGGTCGAAACTGCACATAAGACGAGAGAGGACGCCCGACGGCTGGTCGCTCCGGTTCACCGGGCCAGAGGCGACGGGGCCGTTGATGGAGGATATTATGGACGCGGTGGAGGATCAGTTCGGCAGCAGGCAGCGCTAATCGCCCCGTAGGATGCGAGAAACCCTCCACCCGTAAACCGGGCCTCGGCCCAGACACGAAACGCCGCAATCAACACACCCGGGCAGAATCAAGCGCGCCAGCGCGCTGCCCATCGCCGGGCCGCCCCCCGGCACGGCGATTTGGTTAGTCTTGGTGCGTCATTCGTTCTGTGGAATGTGCTTGGCTACTATAAAGCGCCTTGAAACAACCGTTGGCTCGCCGCACCGCGGCCCGTCGATGGGCTGTTTTCGCGCCGCCAAATAGACGAGGAATTGAGAAACAGCAGTGCAGACGAATTTATTTCAATTCCAGACTTGAAGCTATTCATTGCAGCCCCCACCTACAACTTGCCCCGGGATACCATGGGCCCGGATGACCAGTGTTAAGGACCGCAAGCGCTATCTTCTGCGCGCGCGGCAGGCGGGTCGGCGTGATCCAATTCATGTCGCATCCTTCCATGCACAATGTGGTTATACTATACCACGCTAGGTAAACTCGTACCGGAGAATGCATTTGCATTTGTTGATGGGAGCTAGGTCAAATAGCCCGGGCATTTGAAGAACGGAATTCATTTATGCCCGGGTTTTACCTACCATCTGAAAACGAGTTTGATCCTTCAACCGACGACTTTGTACTGCGATCCGTTTCTAAAGAGCGGCGCTACAAGCACTTCGACCTGCCGTTGCGTGATAGCGATGTTGAGCGGGAGTTCGACTTCTCGCAGGAGAAGGATGTGCACCGATTTTGGCCTTTGCTTGGCTACACTGATCTCGCGCGACGGTACGTGCGCGTCAAAGATGATGATGGCAACTGGAAGCGAGACGTGACCGGCGACTTTGAGCGCACGGCCGTGCAAAAACCACGTCCCATCCGGTTTGCTGGACATGAGGACGCAGCTTACCTCCAAGCCTATGCAACCCACCTAAATGACTTCTATGAGCGTGCACTCGCTGAGGACGGCACGGCAGGCAATGTCCTCGCGTACCGCAAAGGTGGTGGCACGAATATTCATCACGCGAAGTCGTTATTCGACGAAATCGTTGACCATGGTAATTGCATTGTTGTTGCCATGGACATTTCAGGCTTCTTCGACAACCTAGATCACCTGCTTCTCCGTGATGAAGTCGCGGGGTTAATTGGAGCAACCAGACTAGAAGGGCATCACGGTACAGTTTGGAAAAACGTTACTCGCTATTCTTGGGTTGAGACAGTCGACCTTGATGCACGACTTGGACGAAATCGAAAAGGTAATGGTCGAGTTTGCACACCGCGCGATTACGTTACCCACGTTCAAGGACGAAAGAATGGATTGATCAGAACGCACGATCAGCGGTTTGGCATTCCGCAAGGGACACCCGTGTCCGGCCTGTATGCGAACATTTACCTTCGCACCTTCGATAAGATGATGGTCGCTTGGTGCAAAGAGCGAGGCGGATCATATCGTCGTTACTCAGACGACATAGCGGTTGTTCTTCCGTTAGGCAGCAGAGCAACTGACGTCGTTGCATCAGTGGAAGCTATGCTCGCAGAATTCAAACTGAAAGTATCGGTGAAAAAGACAGAGACGGCTGTATTCAAAGCTGGCGTACTTACATCCAGCAAGCCCATTCAATACCTTGGCTTCACATTCGATGGCACGAACACTTTGATACGCCCCTCTTCGCTGGCCGCGTACCTAGGCAAGATGCGGCGAGGTATCCACGCGAAGCTTGTGGCCGCTAAAGCTAAGGACGTCCCATCGTTTGAGGTCTACCAGCGCGAACTGCGCAGTCGGTATACCCACGCGGGTAAAAGGCGCAACTTTATCAGGTACGCGCACAAGGCTGCTGACATTATGGAAAGCCCAGAGATCAAACAGCAGGTCAAGAAGAATGCAACTTGGTTTGACCGCGCATGGGAAAGCGAAGTGTCGAAAGTATACGGGGGAATGGTAACGCAATAGTCGCACAGCCTATGTGGCTGCCGCTACTTCAAACCCTCAAACCCCAGTAACCCGCCGCAAATTCACCCGCTCAAACCTTAATAAGCCAAAAAAAACAACAAAAACAACCACTTACTCCCCTGCTCAAGCTTGAGCACCCAGGATCAAGCCACCAGAGTCTCCGCCGCCTTCAGGTCCACCGAGACCAGCTGAGACACCCCCTGCTCCCCCATCGTGACCCCGAAGAGCCGGTCCATCCGGGCCATCGTGACCGCGTGGTGGGTGATCGTCAGGAACCGCGTGTCGGTCATCCGGGTCATCTCGTCCAGCATGTCACAGAAGCGGGTCACGTTGGCGTCGTCCAGCGGCGCGTCGACCTCGTCCAGCACGCAGATCGGCGCCGGGTTGGCGAGGAAGACCCCGAAGATCAGCGCCAGCGCCGTGAGGGTCTGCTCGCCCCCCGAAAGCAGCGAGAGAGTCGAGAGTTTCTTGCCCGGCGGCTGGCAGAGGATCTCCAGGCCAGCCTCCAGCGGATCGTCTGATTCCACCAGCACCAGCCGCGCCTCACCGCCCCCGAAAAGGTGCGTGAAGAGCCGCGAGAAGTTGGCGTTCACCTCGTCGAAGGCCTTCAGAAGCCGCTCGCGCCCCTCCTTGTTGAGAGAGTTGATGCCGGTCCGAAGCTTGGCGATCGCCTCCTCCAGATCGACCTTTTCCGACGCCAGCGTTTCATGCTCCTCCCGCACCTCGCGGGCGTCCTCCTCGGCGCGCAGGTTCACCGCCCCAAGCGCGTCTCGCTGACGGCGCAGGCGCATCACGTCCTGCTCGATCCGGTCGGCCGAAGGCATCGGGTCCGGCAGGTCGCCGAGGCTTTCCCGCAGCGCTTCCGGCGTCAGTTCCTGCTCTTCCGAGATCCGGTCCGCGGCGGCCTGCACAGCTTCCATCGCGGCGTCACGGCGCGCTTCGGCAGCGGCGCGGGCCTCGCGGGCCTCGGACGCGGCGCGCTCGGTATCGCGCTCGGAACCGCTGGCCGCCCGCAGATTGGTCTCTCCTTCAGAAAGCGCTTGCGCGGAGGCGGCCTTGCGGCTCTCGGCCTCATCGATCTGGATCACCAGTTGCTCGCGCCGCATGGCGATCTCGCCGGGCTTCTGGCGCGCGTCGATCAGGGCCGTCTCGGCCTCACCCCGGCGTTTCTCGAGCTCTGCCAGACGCGAGGCGGCATTGGTCAGGCGGTTCTGCCAGTTGGTGATCTCAGTGCCGATCTTGGCGATGCGTGACACGCGATCTTCGCCGTCGCGCTTCACCTCGTCGAAGGCGGCGCGTTTGGCCAGCATCGTCATCCGCGCGGCCTCCACGGTCGTCTTCACATCGGCCAGGCGACCGCGCACGGCGTCGAGATCGTCGAGTTCGGCGCGGGCATCCTGCGCCCGCGTCAGCTCGGCACGGGCGGTGTCGGCCTCTTCCGCGTGACGCGACGCAGTGAGGCGCAGGGTCTCCAGCTTGCCGTCGAGCACGCTCTGATCCGCCTCGGCGCGGGCGGCGGCGCGACTGGCTTGGCTCAGCTGCGTCTCCGCATCCCGGCGCGCGGCGCGGGCAGCCTTGTCGGCCTCTGTCAGTTGCGCGAGCCGTTGCGCCAAGGTGTCATGGGCAGCCTTCGCCGCGTCGGCTTTTTCGCGGGCCCGCAGGCGCTCGTCTTCCAGCTCAGACAACCGGTTTGCCTGCTCCAGCCGCCGCGCGGCGGTAGAGACGGCGTCGGCGGCGGCCACGGCGAAACCGTCCCACCGCCAGAGGTCGCCCTCGCGGCTGACAAGACGTTGGCCGGGCTGAAGTTCGGGTTGCAGACGCGCGCCATCGGCGGCGTCGATGATGCCGACTTGCGACAGGCGACGCCCCAGAACGGCCGGGGCCTGCGCGACCTCGGCGGCAGGCTGCGCGCCCTCGGGGAGGGCGGCGCTGGTGTCGTAGCCCGGCAGGTCCGTCCAGCCGGTGGCGCCGGCCTCGGGCGCGCGGGCGGCCTTCAGATCGTCGGAGAGAGCGGCGCCGATGGCGGCTTCGAAACCGGGCGCGACCTTGATCTCGTCCAGCACCTGATCGCCGTCGCCCCTGTCGCGTTCCAACACGCGGGCGAGCGCAGTGACTTCGGCTTCCAAGGTGCCGGCGCGGCCCTCGGCTTCCGAGCGGGCGGAGCGCGCTTCGGTTTCTTTGACCTGGACCTCGGCGCGCGCCGCTTCAGTCTCAAGCAGCGTCTCTTCAGCGCGGGCGGCGAGGTCCGTGGCGCGCGCAAGGGCGGCCTCGGCATCCTCGGCTTCGCGCTTGAGGGTCTGCAACCGGTCCGCCGCATCACGGGCCGCCTTTTCAGCGGCCTGCGCGTCGGCGGTGTTGCGGGTGACGGCCTTTTCGGCCTCTCCCATCCGCCGCTCGATCGCCTGATACCGGGCCGCGAGCGCGGCGGATTGTTCCGTCAGGTCAGAGAGCTCCGCCTCCTGACCGGCGAGAACACTGCGGGCATCCGTCACCGCATCGCGGGCGTCGTTCAGGCGCGCGTCCTGACTCTTCTGGGTGCGCTGCAAATCGGCGCGCTCGTCTTGCAGCCGGGCAACGGTTTCGCCCGCGTCGGCGTTCAGGGCCTCTTCACGCTCCCGGTCCTTGTCGATCTGAGTGATGCGGTTGCTCAGGGTCTCGACCGCCGCGGCGGCGCGGTCGGCCTCGGCTTGCAGGCTGTCTCGTTCGACCATCAACCGCTGCAGGATTGCGGCCGCGACGGTGTCTTCCTCGCGCAGGGGCGGCAGCGCTTCTTCCGCGGCTTCACGGGCGCGCACGGCCTCCATCGCGGCGGCTTCGGCCTGGGCTGCCGAGGCGAGACCCGCGCGCAACGCCTCTTCCGCGCGCAACCGGGCGGCGTCGGCATCGCGCCAGCGGACGAAGAGCAACATCCCCTCGGCCAGACGCAGTTCCGATCCGATCTCGCGGTAGCGCGAAGCCTGTTTTGCCTGTCGCGCCAAGGTGGTGATCTGGCCGCTCAACTGCTCGAGAACGTCATCGGTGCGGGCCAGATTGGCCTCGGCGCCCTTCAGTTTCAGCTCTGCCTCGTGGCGCCGCTGGTAGAGGCCGGAGATGCCGGCGGCCTCTTCCAATACCCGGCGGCGGGCCTTGGGCCGCGCGTTGATCAGCTCGGAAATCTGGCCCTGACGCACCAATGCGGGGCTGTGCGCGCCGGTGGAGGCATCGGCGAACAGCATCGAGACGTCGCGGGCGCGGACGTCTTTTCCGTTGAGTTTATAGGCACTTCCGGCGTCACGCGTGATGCGGCGGATGATGTCGATCTGGTCTTCATCGTTGAAGCCGGCGGGCGCGAGGCGGTCGGTATTGTCGATCTGGAGCGAGACCTCGGCGAAGTTTCGCGCGTTGCGTGTGGCGGCACCGCCGAAGATCACATCCTCCATCCCCGAGCCGCGCATCGCGGTGGGGCGGTTTTCACCCATCACCCACCGTAAGGCTTCGAGAAGATTGGATTTTCCGCAGCCGTTCGGCCCGACCACGCCCGTAAGGCCATCGGCGATCACGAGATCCGTGGGATCGACGAAAGACTTGAATCCATTGAGTCTGAGCTTCGTGAAACGCACCTGTACTGCCTCTTTCCGATGGCGATTCTGCTTCCCCCCAGTCTACGCGAAGGGGCGCGGGGCGAGTCAACGTGGAGGGGCCGCATATCGTGGGTATGGGCGGGTTATCCCCAAGATATGTGATTTTACCCCAAATCTATGATGGGTTTTGCGCCGGGATACTGGACGGGTTCCCGCCCGTCCGATGCCGTCAAAGGCACCGCGCCTCGAACAGAATGCAACAGCCAAGGCGACGCTACGTAAGCCGTGGTTGAGAACGCGGTTGCGCGATGTTATTATAGAGTATGCCCGGCGTCGGGGTTCATCAGGCGCATTGCAATGGAGGATAGAGTCCTGACCGGACTTCACCAAGCAGGGGCCCAGACCTCTGCCGCCACAGCGCAGACCAGCACCACTGGCGCGCGGAAAAAAACCGCTTACAGCAGCGAAGAGCTGTTGGAGCGCATTTTGAAATCCCTTGATGACGACAAAGCCGAAGATGTCGTGCAGATCGATCTGCGCGGAAAATCTTCGATTGGCGATTACATGGTCGTGGCTTCTGGCCGCTCGACCCGTCAGGTCTCGGCCATGGCGGAAAAGTTGGTCGACAAGCTGAAGCAGGACTTTGGCCTGTATGCGAAGATCGAAGGCAAGGACACCGGCGACTGGGTCTTGATCGACACGGCCGACGTCGTCGTGCACATCTTCCGCCCGGAAGTGCGCGAGTTCTACCAACTCGAGAAGATGTGGCAGCCCGATGCGCCCGAAGCTGCGGCTTCGTCAGGGTCGGAAGGCTGAAGGTCCATCTGTGCGTCGTGGGCCGCCTCAAGGGCGGGCCCGAGAAGACTCTGATCGACGATTACCTGCGAAGATTCGACAAGACGGGCCGGGGCCTCGGGCTTTCGCTCGGGCAGGTGGTTGAGGTCGAGGATCGGAAGGGCGGCGGCATGGCGGCGGAGGCGGAGTTGATCCGCGCGCGGCTGCCCGGCGCGGCCTTCTGGGTGATGGATGAGAGGGGAGAGGTCATGACCTCTCCGGCCTTTGCCGATCGGTTGGGCGCGCAGCGCGACCGCGGGATCGGCGATCTGGCACTGGTGATCGGCGGCGCGGATGGGATCGACCCATTGTTGCGGGCGGAGGCCGGGTTGGCCATATCCTTTGGCAAGATGGTCTGGCCGCATATGCTGGCGCGGGTGATGCTGTGCGAGCAATTGTACCGCGCGGCTTCCATCCTTGCCGGAAGCCCGTATCACCGCGTTTGAAGCCGAGGCTCGCGGCCTGTTCTACTGCATCAGGATCCGTTGGCGGTGGCGGCGGAGTAGCAGCAGCCCGAACATCAGCGGCACGAGCGCCCATGCCATCAGGAGTGGCAGTGAGATGAAATCCGGCGCGTAGGTGGGATAGACCCCTTGCCGGAACATCGCGGTGACGTGGATCCACGGGGTCCAGTCCAGCACATTCTGCAGGTTCGCCGGCAAATCCTCGTAAAGAAAGAAGACGCCTGCCGCGATCAGGAGCGGTCGTGACGCGATGCTCCAGAATTGCACATAGACGGGAAACAGGCCGCAGAGTGCGCAGTTGAGCGTGCCGTGCCCGAGCCCGAGCAGGGCGGCCAGCGCGAGGGAGGACACCATGTGCCCCACCGCCAGAACGGCGGTCGTGTCCGTGAACTCCAGAATGCCGACAAGCACGATGCTGGTGATCGCCACGCTGGTCAGCGTGTTGAGGATGAACCGCGCGAGGATCGCGTCGATCCAGTTGACGGCCGGGTACAGCAGCAGCGGCCGCGAGAAATTCAGCGCATGCATCACCGAGGTCAGGGTCAGGCTGTAGAGCAGGAACGGCAGGTAGCCGGTGGTGTAGAACAGCAGGAATGAATTGCCCAAGGAGGGGCTGCGGATCAGCAGCGAGAACACGAAGGACATGACCAGCAGCGCGCCGACCGGTTCGACGAACGCCCAGACATAGCCCCCGGGAGACCGGCCATAGCGCGTCGACATCTCACGCAGCATGAGCGCCACGATGGCGCGGAGCGACGCGAGGCTGGTGGCGCGCGATCGTGCGCGGCCCACGGCTGATGGGGTGTGCGTATTGGGTGGCGAGAGCGTGTCGGAAACCACGAGGCTACTCATTCTTTCTTAAAACTTGCTGCGTATACCGGGTTTGCCACGTCCGGCAGGCGCCTCGGCAGGGGTCCTGCCGAGTTAGATCACAGCGAGGTTTCCAAACCATTGATACAGGCGGCCATCACCCTCGATCCCCCAAGACGCGCCGAGCGGCGGCTGCGGGTCAACACGGTGCCGGCCGGTCGCGCGCGGATGCGGCGGCGTCACTGGGGGCTTGTGCTCTCCTTCGCCCTGCTGGTGCTCGCGCCACTGGGGGCGGTGGGGTTCTACCTCTACAGGGTGGCGGTGGATCAATACGCCTCCACCACCGGATTCACGGTTCGGCAGAACGAATCCGGTGCCGCGACGGACATGCTCGGCGGGCTCGCGGCTTTCACCACCGGCGGCGGCGGGCAGGCGGATGCAGACATCCTGTATGAATATATCGTCAGCCAGGAGCTGGTGCAGCGGCTCGACGAGAGGCTCGATCTCGTGAGGCATTATGGGGCGCGCTACCGCGACGACCCGGTCTTTTCGCTCGACCCGAGGGCCACGATCGAGGGGTTGCTCGACTATTGGCAGCAGGTCGTGCGGATCAGTTACAGCCAATCTTCGGGCCTGCTGGAACTGCGCGTTCTGGCATTTGATCCGGAGATGTCCCAAGCCATCGGGCGGGCGATCATCGAGGAAAGCCAGAACCTTGTGAACGCGCTCAACAGCACCGCGCGAGAGGATGCCATGCGGTTCGCCGAGCAGGATCTGCAGGACGCCCTGACACGGCTGCGGACGGCGCGGGAGGCCCTGACGCGTTTTCGAACCCGCACCCAGATCGTCGACCCCGAAAGCGACCTGCAAGGCCGGATGGGGGTGCTCAACACCCTGCAACAGCAACTTGCGGAAGCCTTGGTCGAGAATGACCTTCTGTCCGAGAATACCGGCAACCCGAACGATCCGCGCCTGCGCCAATCCACGCAGCGCATCGACGTGATCCGCGCGCGCATCGCGACGGAGCGGCAGAATTTCACCGAGGCGGACGCGCAGGTGGGGGGAGAGGATTATCCAACCCTGATCGCGGAATACGAGGGGCTCGTCGTCGACCGGGAATTCGCGGAAGAAAGCTATCGCGCGGCGCTCACCGCACTTGATCTGGCCCGCGTCAACGCCACCCGCCAGAGCCGATACCTGGCGGTTTTCATACAACCGACCTACCCGGAAATGGCGGAGTTTCCGAGGCGAGAGGTCATCCTGAGCCTCGCGACGCTGTTCCTCCTGCTCGGATGGGCGATCCTCGCGCTGATCTATTATTCGATCCGCGACCGGCAGTAGGCGGCCCATGATACGGTTCGAGAACCTGACAAAGAGCTTTCGCGTCGCGGGTCAAAGGCGTGTCGTGATCGACAATTTGAACCTGACGCTCCCGACGGGTCGGTCCCTCGCGCTGCTCGGCCGCAATGGCGCCGGGAAGTCGACGCTGATGCAGATCATCGCCGGCAACATGAAGCCTGACCACGGCCGGGTGGTGTCGGACGGCACGATCTCCTGGCCGGTGGGCTTTGCGGGCTCGTTTCACCCGGAGCTGACCGGCGCGCAGAACACCCGCTTCATCGCGCGGGTCTACGGCGTCGACACCCGAGAGCTAACGGATTTCGTGCGCGGCTTCGCGGAATTGGGGGCGCATTTCAACATGCCGGTGCGCACCTATTCGTCGGGCATGCGGTCGCGTCTGACCTTTGGCCTGTCGATGGGGATCGAGTTTGACACCTACCTCGTCGATGAAGTCACCGCCGCCGGTGACGCGGGATTCCGCGAGAAGTCGAAAGCTATGTTCGCGGCCCGGATGGAGCGGTCCGGCGCGATCATGGTGAATCACAACCTCGGTGAACTGCGCGAGTATTGCGATGCCGCGCTGGTGCTGGAGCGGGGCCGAATGCGCTATTTCGATGATCTGGATGAGGCGATCGCCCTGCACAAGGCAAGCATGAGCGCCTGAATTGGGCCACACTGAACCTTAATCGAACCCCTCAAAAGTCTCTCTATTTGCCACTGCCGCGCCATAAAACGGCGCCAGCTTGGCGCGCCTTCCCCGCCATATGAGCACCCCAACCACACGGAAAAGGCGGGTGCGTCATGGCGCAGATGGTCATCAACGGGCAGTTTCAAACGGGCGTCTCCGCGCTGGACATCGGCATCGCCGACCTGATGGTGGTCGAGCAGAACGGCCTGTCCGTGCTCTATGCAAGCTCGGGTCGGAATGGCGGCGTATCGGCCTTTGCCTTGGACGGGGCTGGCTCTGTCAGCCTTCGGGATACGGCGCTTTATGACCCGGCATGGGCGGAGGCGGCGCTGGCCGAGTTGTCGTTGATGGAGGTCAACGGCGCGCTGTGCATCGCGGTGGCGGGCTCGGGCGCGGAGCAATTGCACCTCTACGACGTGAACGCGGACGGCAGCTTGGGGAGCGCGCTGCAGATGTCGGGCGTGAACTCTTCAATGACGCAGTTGCTGGAGGTCACGCAGACCGACCAGCAGACCCTCTACATGGCGGACGCGGGCGGCGGCTCGATCCACGCTTACACCATCGGCGGCAACGGCGCGCTGTCACAAGCGATGCAGGTGAGCGACACCAGCACATCCTACGCCGCCGAGGTGACGGCCATTGGCTCGGCCAATGTCATGGGCAACGACTACGTCATCAGCGTCAGCCAGTCCGAGAGGGGGGTATCCGCCTACAGGCTCGACGGGAACAGCTTGGTCAACACCGGCAACGCCGGGGTGAACGAGGGTCTGGGCGTGATGACGCCAACGGACATGGAGATGGTCGAGACGGGCGGGCGCAGCTTCGTTGTTCTGGCCTCGGCGCCCTCCGACGGGCAGGGGCAATCCGGCGCAATCACCGTGATGGAAGTGGCGCAAGACGGCAGCCTTGTGGCCACGGACCACGTGATCGACACGGCGGATACGCATTTTGGCAATGTGCAGACCCTCGAGGTCGTGGAGACCGGCGGCCGCCACTACGTCATCGCGGGCGGTGGCGATGATGGCGTGACGCTTTTCGTGATGCTGCCGCACGGTCGGTTGCAGCTTCTGGGCACGCTGTCGGGGGATGCGGGGTTGCAGAACATCTCGTCCATCGCCGCCGCCGTCGAGAGCGACAGCCTGCATATCTTCGTGGCCTCCGAGATGCAGGGCGGGGTGACCGAGATCACGCTGGACGTTGCGGATCAGGGGATGATGGTCGCGGTGAGCCATGGTGGCGGCAGCCTCGCGGGCGGCGCGCTCGACGATGTGCTGATCGGCGGCGCGGGGGCGGACAGCCTGACCGGCGGTGCCGGCGATGACGTGCTGGAGGATGGCCTCGGCGTCGATACGCTGCACGGGGGCAATGGTGCGGATATCTTCGTGATGCGGTCTGATTTCACCCACGACGTGATCGAGGATTTTCAGGCCGGTGTGGACCGGATCGACCTCTCAGCCTGGCCGATGCTCTACGATGCGGCGCAGATCGGCTATACGGCGACGGCGCAGGGCGCGGTTCTCGATTGGCGCGGCGAGACGTTGGAGGTGTTCTCGCGCAGTGGTCAGACGCTGAGCTTCACGCAGGTTCACGCCGCGATCCTGAAGACAGCCGACCGGGTGCCGGATTTCTCGCTCTATGGCGGCAACAGCGGTGACGATGCCATCGCAGGCACAGCGATCAACGACGCGGTGGATGCCGGCGACGGGGCGGATACGGTCACCGGCCTGTCCGGCGACGATTACGTCAACGCCGGGCGTGGCAACGATGTGGTCAGCGGTGACGGGGGCCGCGATACGCTGTCGCTCGGGGACGGCAGCGACTACGTCGAGGGCGGTGACGGCGACGATCTGATCTACGGCGGCAGCGGTCGCGACGAGATCTGGGGCGGCAATCAGGCGGACACGATCCACGGCGGCGCGGGCGTCGATACGATCCGGGGGCAGCAGGGCGAAGACCTGATCTACGGCGGCAACGAACGCGACATCATCCTGGGCGATAACAGCGATGACACCCTTTATGGAGAGCACGGCAACGACGTGGTACGCGGCGGCAATGGCGACGATTTGGTCGTGGGGGGCGACGGGAGCGATCGCCTGTTCGGGGCCAACCACGAGGACACGATTTACGGCGGCGCGGGCGATGATCTGGTGCGCGCCGGATACCAGGCGGATTTTGTCGATGGCGGTGCGGGCAATGACTCGCTCGTGGGTGGCGGCGGGTTTGATACGCTTATCGGCGGCGCGGGGAACGACACGATGGAGGGCAACTTCAACGCCGACAGGTTCCATTTCGACGATGGCCACGGCGACGATGTGATCCTCGACTTCGATGCCGGGAATGATGCCGAGAAGCTGGTGTTCACGGAGCTTGCGACGATGAACAGCTATGCTGATGTGCTGACGGCGTCCGTTCAGAAGGGGGCGGATGTTCTGATCGACACCGGGGGAGGAAGCTCGATCCTGTTGCAGGACGTCTCCCTGCTCGACCTCGACGTGCAGGATTTCCTGTTCTAGGCACGGCGCGACAGGATGTCCTTGTAAAGGGCCACCAGCTCTTCACCCTGATCGGCGGCGCTGCGCAGGCGTGCACGGACGCCAGGCGGCGCGGTGTAGCGGGAGGGGTCAGCGTCGATCCGGCACAGCACTTCGGCCAGGGCGCGGTGGTCATCGACCGGAACGATGTGGCCGTTGCGCCCCTCGGTGATCTCGCTGCCGATGGCGCCGCGATCCGAGGCCATGACCCAAAGGCCGAGCGCCAGCGCTTCGCGGGTGACCAACCCGAAGCTTTCGGGCCAGATCGACGGCGCGAGAAGCACATCGAACCGGCCATAGAGCGCGCCGACCTTGTCCTGAGGCTGACGCGGGATGCGCACAACGGGGGTCGTGTTCCAGACCTCGCGGGCTTCCGCGCCGGGCGGAAGCGCGTGGTCCGCGACGATCAGGTCGAGGTTGGCGAAGGGCCGGGAGGTGAGAGCCGCGCGCAGGATATCGTAGCCCTTGTGCCGGGATGCGCCGCCGATCAGGCCAAGCCGCACGCGCCCCTTGGGGGGGCTCTGACGCCGCCGCTCCGGCAGGGTCGAGACGCCATTGGGCATGGCTACGACATTGGTCAAACCGGCCTTCCGATGAAGCTCGGCGAAAGGCTCAGACACCGCGAGGGCGGCGCTTGCGTCCTCTATGCACCGGCGCGCGCTCCGGGCGCGTTGTGGCAGGGTCGGGGCGGTGAAATCATATAGCTCCGGCGCGCCGTCAGGCCCGGTGATGAACTGGTGCGGCGACACCCACCAGCCGTCATGGAGCGTCAGCACATAGGGAATGCCGCGTTTGCGGCAGGCGTCGATGATCCCGACGCCGAGGCGCTGCACGCAGTGTATGTGGACGATATCGGGCGCGATGCGATCCAGCAGTTCGTCGATGCGGGCGTCCATCACGGGATCCCGCATGTTCTGTTCGGACAGGTCTGGGTCGTTGGCAATCGACCAGATACGCGCGCCGGAATGGCTCGTGGTGTGAACCTCGTGGGGCGTGTCTGCGCCGTCCAAGGTGGTGAGGACATCAACTTCGAACGCGTCCGAGTGATGCGTCAGCAGATGGGTCACGTTGTCGGCGACGACCCTCGTGGCGCCCCCGATGGATTGGGGCGGATAGAAAACGTTGACAATCAACAGCTTCGGTTTTTGCGCAGAGCGTGCGGCTTGCATGTTCGCGAGCAATCGTGCGCCCATCGTGGGCAGGGCATAGTCGCGCAACACCTTCGCCCTTGCCGCCTGACCGATGGCGAGGCGCGCGCCGGCATCCTCGATCAGGTGGCGCAGGGCCGCGACAAAGGCATCGCTGTCGGGCGCGGTGATCCCTGTCACGCCGTTGTCGATCACGCTGTCCATAACCGGAGAGGCGCTGACCACCGCCGGGATGCCGAACATCGCGGGTTCCAGCCACTTGATCTCGGACTTGGTGTCCGCCGCGACCGAGCGGGCGAGGACGGAGAGCGCGATGTCAGCCTGCGCCAATTCTTCGGCGTAGGATTCGAAATCCCAGATCGGAGGCAACAGCGTCACCTCATCCGGGGAGAGATGTGTCAGTTCCGGAAAATCGCCCATCAGCCGCACCTCCACACGGTCGCGGTACGCGGCGATGATCTGAGCGAGAGCGGGCTCCAGCACGTCGCGAAACTCAGTCTTGTGCGCCTTGGTGCCGGAGCTTGCGAAAATCACCAGCCGGCCGCTCCTGCGACGGGTGGCACGGGCAATGGCGCATTCGTGGGCCGCGCCGAGTGCGTTGCGATGGGTGAAGGCGGTGCCCGAGATCGTGAGGGGCGCCAGCAAGGCGCGGAGCGGGTCCGTCGAGGCAATGCCGTAGCCGCAGAGCCGCGCGCTGGCGGCGAACAGGGGCACGCCGCAGGCCATGATCCGGTGCGCCCGATCCGTGACCTTGCCCGCATAGGTCGCGAGGGGCAGCGGGAAGTGCGAGGCGTCGAAGATGAGGTCATCAACGTCGAAAAAGGTGGCGAGGCCTTGCTTGGCGGCCTCGATCATGAGGTCGGCGATCTCGGGCAAGGCGGGGGTGCGCTGGAAGATGACCGCGTCGAACTGCGCGAGTTGATGGTGAAGCCGCACGACGTCGGCGCTTTGCAGGAAGGTCGTGACCTGCACCCCTTGAGTGCGCAGCTGCTCGGCCTTCTGGTCGGCCCGGTAGAGTTTGCATTGGTAGAGGTCATCATTTGCGAGGATCGCGACGCGCTCGATCTGCCCGGCACGGGGTACGATTTCCGGCGTGGGCGCGTAGAGCTCAAGCGCGCGGGTGAGGAGATCTTGCACCTCGTCCACGGCGTAGCGCTCGAGATGCCGGTTCAGGTTCCTGAAGAGATCGTCGAAGACCTTGCGCGCGAGGGTGCGTCGGCGCTTGCAGAGCGCGACATTGCCGTGCGCCTCGGTCGGCAAGGCGCTGGCGTGGCAAAGGGCGGCGTCGTGGTCACCCTTCTCGGCGCAGAGCTCGGCAAGGGTCAGACGGTTCTCGCCGCCGTCGAAATCGGCCGGGATGACTAGGCGCAGGGCAATCTCGCGCGGGGTCTGACGGGTGCCCCGGATAAGCGCCGCAAGCGCCAGACGGGCGCGCGGATCATCGGGGCTGTGGTGGAGCACGCGCATCAGCAGCTTCTCGGCACTCGCCAAAGCGCCGCGCCGCCGTTGCAGACGAGCCAGATCGATTGCGAAGCTGCGGTTTGCTGTACGGGTCAGGTCCAACTCGCGGATCGCCCTCATCGGGTCTTCCACGAGGCGGGACACCTCTCCCGCCGAGGCTGCGGTGATCCCGGCGGGCAGGCGCAGCCCATAGCTGGCAAGAGCCTGAGCCCGGGCGTTGGCGTGGATCTTCTTGTGCAACCCGAAACGCGCCCAGTGGCGAGGGCAGGCCGCCTCGCTGATCCCGCGCTCGGCAAGAGAGGAGGCGTAGAAGTCCGCGTCGAAACGGTGATCCGGATGCGCGGGCAGGCCAGAGTCGAGCCCATTGCGGGCGTAGTGATGGATGCAGGAAAGGCGGTCCGGAGGGGGAAGGTCCATTCCCGCGGCTTCGACGGCGGCGAAATACGTCTCGTGATGGAAGATGTTCGCCAAGGCGGGGCCGTGCAGGCCGAGGATCAGCCAGTGATCCTGCTCGCGCAGGGCGAGTTTCAACGGCGACACGCCCCGCGCGATCAATTCGGCGGCAGCTTGAGGCGGGGCGAGATGCTCCGGCAGACGGTGGCCCGTGGCCTGCGCAACGAAACTCCGGTCCCACGCGACGGGCATTCCGTTCCGCCCTTCCGGGATGCCGAATTCGAGGTAGTGGAAAAGCGCCTCTACCGGGTCATAGACCGCGCCGGCCACATCGAGGTTTTGCGCCAGATAAGCGCCGAGGGCGAAGCCTTCCCGAAGCGCAGCGGCGCGGGGATGGCGCAGGAGGAATAGCAGGCCATCCTCGTCACCCTCCTCGGTCTCTGCGCGGGCCTGTCTCAGCCAGTTGCGCCAGTTGTTCCGCTGGGCTTGCGTGGTCAGCAGGCCGCTTTCCCGCCGATCGAAGGGCACCGGGCTGGCTCCCGTCATCTCCCTTTTCGCCGTTACAATTCTGGTCATACCGCGCGTGTCCCTGCCTGCGACGGCGCGGCCGCGCCGGGGACGCTTGCAGCACCGATGCCGCCTCCGTAGAACAATTTGGTAAAGGAGTTCTCAACCCATGGCCGAAACACCCCGCCCCGTCGTTCTGTGCATTCTCGATGGATGGGGCATCGGACAGACCGAAACCGATAACGCGCCCTTGTTGGCGAAGACGCCGGTGATGGACGGGCTGATGGCGCGCTACCCCCATGCGACGCTGTTGACCCACGGGCGGGATGTCGGCCTGCCGGAAGGGCAGATGGGGAATTCCGAGGTCGGCCATACCAACATCGGCGCGGGTCGTGTGGTGAAGATGGACCTGGTGGAGATCAACGATTCCATCGACGCGGGCGAGTTTGCGCAGCGCGAGGCGCTGGTGGCCTTCGCCGAGGTCCTGAAGGACTCAGGCGGCGTCGCACACCTGATGGGCTTGGTGAGCGACGGTGGCGTGCATTCGCAACTGGCGCATCTGGAGGCGGCGGTGGCCGTTCTGACGGACGCGGGCGTCCCTGTCGCCGTGCACGCGATCACCGACGGGCGCGACGTGGCGCCGAAATCTGCCGAGCGTTACCTGCAGGGGCTCGCCCTGCCTGACGGCGCCGCAATCGCGACAGTCAGTGGGCGCTACTTCGCGCTCGACCGTGACAATCGCTGGGACCGGGTGGAGCGCGCCTATGCCGCCATGGTGCGTGGCGAGGGCGACGAGGCACCGGACGCGCTTTCCGTGGTCAGCACGGCTTACGCCGCTGACAAGACCGATGAATTCATCCCTCCGACGGTGATCGGCGATTACGCCGGGATGGCCGATGGCGACGGCATCTTCATGCTGAATTACCGCGCGGACCGGGCGCGGGAAATCCTCGCGGCCCTGGGCGACCCCGCGTTCGACGGCTTCGACGTGAGTGGACGCCCGGACTTCGCCGCGAAACTGGGGATGGTGGATTACTCGAAGGCCCATGACGCCTACATGACGACGGTGTTTCCGAAGCAGGAGATCAAGAATACCCTAGGCGAATGGGTCGCCAAGGCGGGGCTGAAGCAGTTCCGCGTCGCGGAGACCGAGAAATATCCTCACGTGACATTCTTCCTGAACGGCGGCGTCGAGGTGCCGGAGAAGGGTGAGGATCGGCAGATGCCGAAATCGCCCAATGTCGCGACTTATGATTTGCAGCCAGAGATGAGCGCCGGCGAGGTGACGGAGCTGCTCGTCGACGCGATCCGCGCGCAATATGACCTGATTGTCGTGAACTACGCCAACCCCGACATGGTGGGGCATACCGGCGATCTGAAAGCGGCGATGGCGGCCTGCGAAGCGGTAGACACGGGCCTCGGCAAAGCGCTGGAGGCGCTGGACGAAGTGGGTGGGGCAATGATCATCTGTGCCGATCACGGCAACTGCGAAACCATGATCGACCCCGAAACGGGCGGGCCGCATACCGCGCATACGACCAACCCGGTGCCGGTGATCCTTGTCGGTGGTCCTGACGGCGCGCGCCTGCGCGACGGGCGGTTGGCGGATCTGGCTCCTTCGCTGCTGCAGTTGATGGGGCTGGAACAGCCTGCCGAAATGACGGGCGAAAGCCTGATCTCTTGAGGCTGCGCCACCGACATAAGGTGGGGCGGTTCTTGGGCCCTTTGCTCGGCCTCGCCGTGGCGATGGCGGCCCATGGGCAGAGCGATCCGGCGGCGACGGCGCGAGAGGCCTCTGCCATGTTGGAGCGTGCGGCGACTGCGCTGCGCGACGCCGATGGCGCACGGGACCGCGTCGAGGCGCTGACCGAGACGGTGCGCGCCTATGAGCACGGGCTCGACGCCCTGCGCGCAGGTGTCCGCGACGCGGCGCTGCGCGAGCGCACGATCCTGTTGGTGTTCGATGCCGAACGAGAGCGGCTGGCGCAGCTGACAGGCGTGTTGCAGCGGATCGAGGAAGCGCCGGCCCCTGCCACGCTGCTCCATCCCGAGGGGCCCTTGGGCACCGCGCGGCTCGGGATGATCGTGGCCGATGTCACCCCCGCCGTGGCCCGGCAGGCCCGCGCGCTGCGGGAGCAATTGGAGGAACTGGCGGTGTTGCGCGCGTTGCAGGATAGCGCCGTGGGAGAGCTCGAGTCCGCGCTGAACGGCGTGCAATCGGCCCGCTCGGCCCTGAGCCAGGCGATTGCCGACCGGGTCGATCTGCCGGAACGATTCGCGCATGATCCCGACGCGATGGCGCAAATCCTCGCCAGCGTCGACGGGCTTGGCAGCTTTGCGGACATGCTGGCTGAGACGCCGGTGGCCACCGGCGCGCCGGCGCAGGATTTCACCCAGGCGCGCGGCGCCATGCCCCTGCCGGCCCTCGGCACGCTGGTGCGCGGCTTCAACGAGACCGACGCGGCAGGCATCACGCGCCCCGGCACCCTGCTGGCCGTGCCACAGAACGCGCTTTTGACCGCGCCATGGCCTGCGTCGGTCCGCTATGCCGGGCCGCTTCTGGATTACGGAAATGTCATTATCCTCGAGCCCCACGCCGACTATCTTCTTATCTTGGCGGGCGCGGGAGACCTCTTCGTGACGGCGGGTGAATTGGTGCCCGAGGGCGCGCCTCTCGGGCTGATGCCGGACGGAGAAAGCGAAAGTGAAGCGGAATTGATCGTTTCTGACGCGCTTGGCGGTGGCGCCGGGCTGTCGGAAACGCTTTATATGGAACTGAGACAGGGCGGCAGCCCGGTGGACCCCATGGCGTGGTTCGCCGTGCAATAGGCCCCTTCGACGTGGACGTTGGAGGCAGGGTCAGGCCCAACACGGCAAATAGAGGACGACGATCCATGAAGAAACTGATGATGGCCGCAGTCGGTGGCATTGCAGGCGGGGTGCTGATGAGCACCCAGGTCGCGGGCCCCCTGCTGGCGCAGGAAGCAGAGCGCAACAGCACGGTTTACGAGCAGTTGGATCTGTTTGGAGATATCTTCGAGCGCATTCGCCAGAACTACGTGGAAGAGGTCGACGAGGCCGAGCTGATCGAGGCGGCAATCAACGGGATGCTGATCTCGCTCGATCCGCATTCGAGCTACATCTCGGCCAGCGACTTCGAAGACATGCAGGTGCAGACCCGTGGTGAATTCGGCGGGCTTGGCATCGAGGTGACGCAGGAAGACGGCTTCGTTCGGGTCATCACGCCGATGGATGACACCCCGGCGATGGAAGCCGGCGTCGAGGCCGGCGATTTCATCACCGCCGTGGATGGCGAGGCGCTTCTTGGCCTGACTCTGGAAGAAGCAGTGGACATGATGCGCGGGCCGGTCGGCAGCGACATCGTGATCACCGTGGTGCGCGAGGGCGAGGACGAGCCTTTCGATCTGACGATCACCCGTGACCGCATCCAGCTGACCGCCGTGCGTGCGCGGCTTGAAGGAAACACCGCCGTGCTGCGGGTCTCGACCTTCAGCGACCAGACCTTCCCGAACCTGCGTGACGGGTTGATGGAACTGATCGAAGAGGTCGGCGGGCTGGAGAACATGAACGGCGTCGTTCTGGACCTGCGCAACAACCCCGGCGGCCTGCTGAACCAGGCGATCCGGGTCAGCGATGCCTTCCTCGACCAAGGCGAGATCGTCTCGACCCGTGGCCGCGAGCCGCAGGACGGTGAGCGCTACAACGCCACCCCCGGCGACATGATCGAAGGACTGCCGATGGTGGTGCTGATCAACGGCGGCTCCGCCTCGGCGTCCGAGATCGTCGCCGGCGCGCTGCAGGATCACCGGCGCGCGGTGATCGTCGGCACCAACAGCTTCGGCAAGGGCTCGGTCCAGTCGGTGATGCCGCTGGCGGGCGACGGCGCGATGCGCCTGACGACCTCGCTCTACTACACGCCCTCGGGACGCTCGATCCAGGCGCTTGGCGTGGCCCCCGACATCATCGTGGAACAGCGTGATCCGGTGGAAGAGGACGAGGAGGACAACGGTCGTCCGGCACGCACGGAAGCGGGCCTGCGCGGCGCGATCGAGAATTCTTCGCTGACCGAGGATGAATTGAACCAGTTGCAGGAAGAGCGGGACGCAGCAGAGGCCACGGCCGCGCTTCGGAACGAGGATTATCAACTGGCCTATGCCATCGATATCCTGACCGGTCTCGGCGCTTTGGGTCCGAACTGAATTGGCTTCGGACCTTCCCTATCGTCCGTGCGCGGGGGTCGTTCTGACCAACGCGGACGGCCGCATTTTCGCGGGCCAGCGCGCCGGGATGGATACGCCGGCGTGGCAGATGCCGCAGGGTGGGCTCGACGTGGGAGAAGACCCGGTCGAGGCCGCCTACCGCGAGTTGGAAGAGGAAACCGGGGTTGCCCGCGATCACGTGAGCTTCGTGGCGAAGACCTCGGACTGGCTGACCTACGATTTTCCGCCGGAGATGGCGCCGGGACGGTGGAAGGACAAATATCGCGGGCAGGCACAGATGTGGGTGCATCTGCGGCTGGAGGCGCCCGACAGCGTCATCAACCTGAACCACAAGGATGTGGAGTTCAGCGATTGGCGCTGGATGACCAAGCGCGAGATCCTGACGGTGATCGTGCCGTTCAAGAGACCGATCTACAAAGCAATCCTGAAGGAGTTTGCCCTGTGATCCGCCAACTCGCTTTTACGCTCGCTCTTGCCGCCGCCGGTCCGGCCTCGGCCCTGTCGTGCTTGGCCCCGAGTGTCGAGGGCACCTACAGGCAAGCCGCCGAAAGCGCCGAGGATTTCGTCATCGGCGTAGGCTCCCTGTCGCTTGCAGGCCCCAGTGACCCGCCTGAAGGGGCGGTCGCCCAAGGCGGTGATATCAATGCGATGGTTGGCTACACGCAGCCTGCCACCTTCGAGGGCACGTTTTTCACCGGCTCGGATTTCTCCAATTCGCGGACCGTGCCGGTGACTGTCGATGTGACCTGCGTCGCCGCTTGGTGCGGCGCGGCGTCGGACGTGGAATACGGGCTGTTCTTCTTCCGTCTGGACGACGGCGCCTACACCCTGACCGAGAACGCCTGCCCCGGCTTCAGTTTCTCCGATGCCCATCCCGGCATGTTGGAAGAGGTGATTTCCTGCCATCAGGGAAGCTGCAACGGCGCGTGGTAGGCGCGCGTGGAAGGCCGGGAGCGAACCGGCCTTCATGACACGTGTTTTCCTGCTCCCTTTCAGAGCGTCGCGCTCGGGTTAGAACACGCGCATCAAACCTTCTCTCACGAAGCGTTTGGCGAGGACCAATTTGCCGTCGTCATCCAGATCGCCGCCCATGTCGCCAAGGCGGAAATCAGTGTTGGTGACACAGAATTCCATCGCGTCGCGGGCGTGGGCGGGAAGGATGATCTCGGCTCCTTGGGCGACAAGGCAGACCTGCTCGTTGTCGGGGATGTCGTGGATACCGAAGACGATGTGAGGATGCGCGCCGACGCGGCTGTCGAGGGTGAGGTTCCGGGACTTTTCCAACTGCGCCATCTGGCCTTCGACCCGTGGGACACGGGCGGTCAGGAATTCTTCGCGGAACCCGGAGAGCAGCTTGCCTACGTGGGCGTCACCGACCAGCGCCACAAGCTCTGCGAAAGTGTCGTCATAGGCGTCGAGGTCCGCGCCGTAGCTGGCGAAGCCGGGGGGCAGGGCGCGGCGCATGGCAGGTTCGCGGTGGGCCTTGGCGATGACCGCCTCGGCCAGCGCGTCCGCCCAGGTGCGGAACATCAGGCCGGTCGTGATGTGCAAAGAGGTCTCATCGGTGGCGACGGCATCATGGGCCATGCCGCGAGGGATGTAGACGGCGTCGCCGGGCTCCAGCACGAAGCGTTGCACCTCTTCGCCCACATCCATCCCGCGCTCGAAGGCCTGATCGGCGAGGGGCAGCTCCACCGGCGTGCCGTAGATACGCCATTCCTTCGTGCCTGCCACCTGCAGGACCAGCACGTCGTGGCCGTCGTAGTGGGGGTTGAAGCCCTGCTTGCCCGGCGGCGTCATGTAGATGTTGGTCTGCACCCGCGCGGACATGGCGGCTTCCATGGCGCGGCAGTACCGCGCGAGCGCGGGCAGGCGTTCGTGGAGACCGGACAGAATCACCGTGGCGCCATCCGCGTGGAGTTGCGTCACCCGGACCGGATCGATCTGGCCGGTCTCATAGGCGAAGTCGGCGGGCGTGATCTCTCCATCCGCGCGGGTGACGTTGATCTCGGGCACATGCAGGCCCATCGTCGAGATGACGCGATCGATATCGTCGTAGTTGAGGAGATCTGAAAAGTATCCCGGCTGCCCGCGTTTGATCAGCATCGGTTTCTTCTCGAAATACTCGGCGAAGAAGGTCTCGGGGGTTTCGGGCGAAATCGCCCAATCGAAGCTGAAGGTCTCGGTCATCTGGCGCCCATGTGCTGGAAAACTATGTGGAAACAGTCTGAGCACGGAGCGGCGCGGGGATCAATCGTCCTGCGTCCTGTCAGTTCAAATCCATTGACTGGTTGTCGAGGATCGGGCAGATTTTCCGAGCATGTAGCCAGAGCACTTTTAAGGAATTATCCTGATGTCCAGCGACGAGACGAAAAAGAAGACCCTCACTGACGCCGAGATCACGACTGATCACCCCACGAGCCGCCGCACGGTTCTGGGTGTGATGGGCGCCGCCGGCGTCGGCGCGGCCCTGATCCCATCGGGCGCCAAGGCGCAGACGACGGACAGCGACAACGGGTCCTGGACGGACCTTGCAGGTTGTGGCCGGGGCAGCGGTGGATATTCCACCGGGATCACCGATGCCGACAACGGGTCGCTTGGAACGGACGCGGTTGGCGCGGGTCGCGGTGCGCCTTACTGCTGATCTCCGCGCAGGCTGAGGCCTGAGCGTTTCCGTATTTGTGAAAAGATGAAGATGCGGGAGGGTCGAGAGGCCTTTCCGCTTTTTCTATGGGTGATCCATGGCGCGGGCGAGCGCTTGCGTGGCGCGGGCGAAGGCGCTTGCGGCGGCGGGCGCTTGGGTGCGCCAGCGGATGAAACCGTGGATCAGGCCCTCTGCGGCCTCGTACCAGTGCAGCTTGGACTGTTTGCGGAGAGCGGCGGCGAGACGCTCTCCATCACCGAGCAGCGGGTCGAGGGCGGCGGTCAGGATGACGGCGGGCGGCAGGGGCGTGAGGTCGGCGGAGGCGGGAGCCGCGAAGGCATCAGGGGGATGACCGCCGAGGTAGTCACGCCAGCACCGGTGCATCATGGCACGGGTCAGGTAGGGTGCCTCGCCGTGGGTGGTGTAGCTGGCGCTGGCGCATCTGGGGTCGGTCGCGGGGTAGATGAGGAAGAGGCCAACTGCCTCAGGGCATTTCAGCGCGGTGCCGAGGGCCAGGTTGCCGCCCGCACTGTCACCGCCGAGCCAGATGGCGGGCGCCTCTTTCATAGGTGATTGGCCGGATGCGAGATGCGCGAAGGCGGCGACGCATTCGTCAAGCGCTGCGGGGTAGGGATGCTCGGGGGCAAGGGCGTAGTCGATGCTGACGACCCGCATCCCGGTGTCGCGGGCGATATCGGCGCAGACCTCGTCATGGCCGCGCAGGGTGCCGAGGCTCCACCCGCCGCCGTGCATGTAGAGCATCACCTCGGCGCGGGGAGTGGCGGTTTCATAGCTGCGCAGGGGCACGTCGCGACCGTGACACGGCAGGTGCCAGTCATGGGTCTTGATGTCGGTGGCGAGCGACGGCAGGCCTGCTTCCATACGCGCCACGGCGGCGCGGAGATCCTCGATCGGGCGCTGGTGGTCCGGCACGGGGTTCGGATCGGCGGCCATCTGTCGGACCAGGGGCCAGAGGTCCGGGTGCAGACCGGGGTAGGGCGCCGGGTCAGTCATCTACATCATCTTGATGACGTCTTTGTCGATCGCCAGAATGTAGCCGCGTCGGGCGATGTTCTTGACCAGCAGCTCCGAGACCATCTGGTTGCCGAGCGTGTCGCGCAGGCGCTTGATCCGGGTCGCGCCGGCGGCTTCGTCTACGTCGGATTCCAGTTTGCCGGATACCATCGCCTCGATCTGCGCGCCGGTGAGCACGTCATCGTCGAGCCGTGCTTCGGCAAGGACCGAGAGGGTCTCCATCGCGGCGTCTGTCAGCTTGAACTCGAGGTTGTTGATCAGCACGACCCGCTCTTCCCGCGACAGGATCAGGGACGAGACCTGAATGCCCTGACGCTCGATCTCGCCCATGCGGCGGTTCAGGGTGATGATGGTGATGAGGAAGACGAGACAGGCCACCAGAAGCGCGGTGGCGAAGATCATCAGGACGAAAATGACGGCCCGGTAGCTTGCCAGAACCTTGGAGAACGTCGTGCCGGACTGGGCCAGAACCTCCAACATCGCGATCGCGTCGGGATCGCGGACGTCATTGACCTCGAACACCTGCACCACCGCCTCGTTGAAGGCATCGGCGTTGGGGAGGTTCATGAACAGCAAGATGGCGGAGGTCACGAGAACCGCGACGACCGCCAGAATGCCAAGTTTTACGACGCGTGTGGACGCGATTCGTGTGTCAGAAACGGAGGAAATATTGTCCTGCATCCGATCTCCTTGACGCGAGTCCCGCGTCATCGAAGACCGAGCTCACGTTCACCAACGTCCAGCCTTCGGCAGCAATCCGAGTGGCCACGATGCTGGAGGCGTCGGACACGGAGCATGCGCTGTCAGGCACTTGGATCACACCGTAATGCAGTCTCAGCGGGTTATCCATCCTTGCGCGATAGTCTGCGTAACAGGCGGCATGGAGCGGCGCGGCGACCACCGAGAAGGCGAGCGCCGTGAGGAGAGGTTTCAGGAATCGTTTTATCGTGCGGTTCATAATGGAGTGCTCATATGTTTGTGCTGAAAGGGGGCAGCTTCAGGGCCGATATGCCGTGCCGCGCGCCTGTCATTCAATATCGCACCGCGCAGCGCGCATGTTATCGGATAGCCAGCCCGGATTTTCGTGGTTTTGCGGTAGTTTGCGGGGATGGCTGCCTCGAATTTGGTTAAAAGTTGATGCTTTCGCGTAGGGTGTGCGGATGTGCCAGTGTCCGGGCATTCTGCGACCGCCGTGACCGACGTTGCGGATTTTGAAGCGGCGCCCGTCGCGCAACTCTCCGGTCCCTGCCTGACCTCCGAAGCGCGCCCTTACATCGCCGATCCTGCGATAACTACCTGAATTCGGGCACGTTATCCGATAGCAGAAGTGGCTTCATCCAATAGCGCGGCCCCGTCATTGCATGGCCGAGAACGGCAAGAGGAAGGTTGTTCCCACAAGCGCCGAATGAGTGCGCCCCCCGGGACCGGCGGAATACTCCCCGGCCCACCACGACCCAAGACCCAAGCTGATCACGTAAGCAATTGAAGGGAACAACAAGATGCTACGTCACCTCTCACGAACCATGACCGCCGGTCTGCTGGCGGTAACGCTCGCCCTGACAGGGATTGCGGCCTCGACCTCTCCTGCAGCGGCGACCGGTCGCAACAATGGCGCCGATGCCGCGGCTGTCCTTGGGGGCCTGCTGCTTCTTTATGGGCTGAGCCAGGCGGGCCGGAACCACGGCAGCCGGAACTATACCAGCCGCGGCAATCCGCCCGTCATCTATCAGCCGCCCCGGCCGCAGCCGGCTCAGCGCGTCGCGCCGGCGCGGTGCTTTATCCAGGGCCAGGACGGCAATGGCCGGTACCGCGGCTATCGCCAGCGCTGCATGCAGAACCACGCCCGTAACGCGCATCTCCTGCCGCAGAACTGCCTGCGCCGCGTCTGGACGAACAACGGCCATCGCACGATCTATCGCGCGCGGTGCCTGCGCAACAACGGCTGGACCCAAGGCTAAGTCAGAGAGAATATGAGCAGCGAGAGCGAAGGCGGCGCATCCCCGGGGTTGCGCCGCCTTTTTCTTTGTCGCAATGCAGTCATATGGGACCGGATTTCAGCATGGAAATAGGCCTTGGCGGCATCGTGGCGGGCGTCGACGAAGTGGGGCGCGGGCCTTGGGCGGGTCCGGTCACGGCCTGCGCCGTCGTCCTAGACCCCGATTGCATTCCTGAAGGTCTCAACGATTCCAAGAAGTTGACCCAGGCGCGGCGCGATGCGCTGGCGCAGATGCTTCTGGATTGCGCAGAGGTCTCGGTCGGGTGGGCCTCGGTCGAAGAAATCGATGCACTGAACATCCGCCAAGCCACCTTCCTCGCCATGAGCCGCGCGATTTCCGGCCTGAAGACCACGCCGTCCCACGCCTTGATCGATGGCAATGCGACGCCCTCGGGTCTGTCTTGCGCCTCGTCCTGTGTCGTGAAGGGCGACGCGCTGTCGGTCTCGATCGCGGCGGCGTCAATTGTGGCCAAAGTGCGGCGAGACAGCTTGATGAAAGAGCTTGCGGTGATGCATCCGGGTTACGGTTGGGACACAAATATGGGGTATGGCACCGCGAAACACAGCGACGGCCTACATCATCTAGGGGTCACGCCTCATCACCGACGTAGTTTTGCGCCCATCCGCAAGATGTTGTGTGGATAAAATCGTACCGGTTGGATTCGATGCAAATTGACCGGGAATCCCTCTTCGTGGATTCTAGCCTCAATAAGAAATGAGCGCCCAAAAGAGGCGCCTTTGCGAGGCGGAACATGACAATAAAAACAAAAGAGAAGGCAGTGGCGACACTGCCCCTGAACGAGATTCTTGCGGGTGATTGCATCGACGTGATGAACGCCCTTCCGGAGGCATCGGTTGATCTGATCTTTGCCGACCCCCCCTATAATCTGCAGTTGAAGGGCGACCTCCACCGCCCCAACAACTCCAAGGTCGATGCTGTCGATAATGCCTGGGACCAGTTCGACAGCTTCAAGGCCTATGACGCTTTCACCAAGGCCTGGTTGGCCGCGGCCAAACGACTCCTGAAGCCCGGCGGCGCGATCTGGGTGATCGGCAGCTACCACAACATCTTCCGCGTCGGCGCCGAGTTGCAGACCCAGGGCTACTGGATCCTTAACGACGTGGTCTGGCGCAAGTCGAACCCGATGCCGAATTTCCGCGGCAAGCGCTTCACCAATGCGCATGAGACGATGATCTGGGCCTCCAAGGACGAAGGGTCGAAATACACCTTCAACTACGAGGCGTTGAAGGAGCTGAACGAGGGCATCCAGATGCGCTCGGACTGGGTCCTGCCGATCTGCAACGGTGGCGAACGCCTGAAGGACGACAAGGGCGACAAGGCGCATCCGACGCAGAAGCCCGAATCGCTGCTGCACCGGGTTCTGGTGGGCTCCACCAACGCCGGCGACGTGGTCCTCGACCCGTTTTTCGGCACCGGCACCACCGGCGCGGTTGCCAAGGCCCTTGGGCGCGAGTTCATCGGCATCGAGCGTGAGGAGGCCTACCGCAAGGTCGCCGCCAAGCGCATCTCCCGCGTGCGCAAGTTCGACAAGACGGCGATCGCAGTGACCACGCCCAAGCGCGCCGAGCCCCGCGTGCCCTTCGGCCAGCTGGTCGAACGCGGCCTTCTCCGCCCCGGCGAAATGCTGACCAGCCCCCGCGGCCACCTGGCGAAAGTGCGCGCCGACGGCACGTTGATCGCCGATGACGTGAAGGGCTCGATCCACAAGGTCGGCGCCGAGCTTGAGGGCGCGCCCTCGTGCAACGGCTGGACGTATTGGAACTTCAAGCGCGACGGCAAGAACGTCTCGATTGATGTCCTGCGCCAGCAAATTCGGGCGGAAATGTCCGAGTAACCTCCCCTTCAAGGAACACCATACGTGGGGCGCATCATGCGCGCGCCTTGCGTCTGGCACGAAACCTTGCCGCCCGCGCGTGTGACCAGGTGATGGCCGCGCGGGCCAACTCTGCCCGTCGGTCTGGTACCGGCGGGTCTTTTCGCGTTCAGCACCCGCGCGACGCGCGCCCTCCGCGATTTCCCGTTGGCGGAGCCCCGCGCGACCCTATCTAAGGGAACAGGAGGTGACGCCCATGAAACTGTCCGTAATCGGTGCAAGCCGCGGTATTGGCCGCAAGGTGGTCGAAGAATCGCTGGAGCGAGGCCACACGGTCACCGCCATGTCGCGCTCCGCCAGCCAGACCTTCACAGACGCGCCCGAAGCGCTCACCGTTCTCGATGGCGACGCCACGGACCCCGCCGACGTGGCCCGCGCGACCGAAGGGGTCGAGGCCGTCATCCTCACCCTCGGCGTGCCCAAGGACATGCGCGTCCTGAAGCCTACGACCCTCTTCTCAGACGCCACGCGGGTCCTGATCGCAGCGATGGAGGCGGCCGACATCAAGCGCCTGCTCACGGTCACGGGCTTCGGCGCAGGCGATAGCGCCGAGAAACTCTCCACCCCCGAAAGGCTCACCCAGAAAGCACTCCTCGGACGCGCCTACGCGGACAAGGACCTGCAGGAGAAACTCATCCGCGACAGCACCCTGGACTGGACCATCGCCCGCCCCGGCATCCTGTCCGACAACCGCAAATCCAACGCCTACAAGGTGCTGGTCGAGAAGGAGACATGGCGCAACGGTCTCATCAACCGCGCCGATGTGGCGGATTTCCTCGTTACGGCGGCGGAAGAGGGCAGCCACATCCACCAAACCCCGGCCCTGCAAAGATAACGCCGCGCTGGCCTCACGCACCGGCTCCCCTTCATCTTGGCCATACAACTCTCAGGGGGTCCGGGGGATGACATCCCCCGCTGCGCGACCGGCCTCGCCGGGCGCCCCGGTGCCCGTGCTAGCGCGGCGCCGGATGGGTCAGCTTGTTGTAGGGCTGCCACTCGGTGATTTCCGGGTAATACATCGCCCGCCACCGCTTCACCCGCGGGTTCATCACCCGCTTCCACAGCGGAGGCACCATCGCGCAGGCGGTCATCACCGGGTAGCCATAGGGAAACTGCGGTGCATCGGCCTCGGTATAATTCTGCAACAGCGGAAACCGACGGTCCGGCTTGTAGTGATGATCCGAATGCCGCTGCAGGTTGATCAGCAACCAGTTCGAGGCCTTATGCGCCGCGTTCCAGGAGTGCCGCGGGCGCACATGCTCGTATTTTCCACCGCCCAAATGCTTTCGGGTCAGCCCGTAATGCTCGATGTAATTGGTCAGTTCCAACTGCCAGATGGCCGTGAAGGCCTGCCCCAGGAACATCGCCAGCCCGACCCACCCGCCAAGCAAAAACGCAACCAGCAAGAACCCCGCCTGCAACGCCAAATAGCGCCAGAACGGGTTTCCCCCATCCAGTGGCGAGAGCCCTTTTCGCGCCAGCATCGCCACCTCGGCCCGCCAGGACGAGCCGTAGGATTGCCGGAGCACGCGCGGAAAGAACCGGTGGAAACCTTCGTTGTACCGCGCCGTCACCGGATCGCGCCCGGTGCCGACATAGCGGTGATGAACCAGCAGATGCTCGGACCGGAAGTGGGAATACAACACGCTGGCGAGCAGCAGATCCGCCAACCAGCGCTCCAACTTGGAGGATTGGTGCATCAGTTCATGCGCATAATTGATCCCGATCGTGCCGCTCAACACACCCATGCCGAAGGTCAGCCCGGCAATCTCGATGCCGCTCAGATGCTCGGCGCGCACGGCGTAAAAGATCACGCCGAAGAGCGTCGCAAATTGCAGCGGCGGCCAGAGCAGGGTGATCGCCCGGTACCAGAACAGCTGCGCATCCGGCGTGTCGGGATCGGCGTTCTCCAACTCCAGCCCGGTCACCTGGTCCAGAACCGCGAACAGCCACCATGTCGCCAAGGGGATGCCAAGCAACCACCAGCCGCCCAAGGTTGCCAGAACCGCGATCAGCGGGATCAACGCGAGGCTGGCCCAGAACGGAAGCGCCCGTTGGAAGCTCGAGACGGTGTCAGGCGGGATCATGATCTGTCTCACTCAGGTCATAGGCTTTGCGCATCAGCGTAGGCAAAGAGGATGGCTTGAATAGGGCCTCGGGCACAAATTCACCCCGTTCCGGTGCCAAGTCCATGGGGGCCTCTGTCTGCCGTAGCGTCAGACGCAGGTGGAAATGCGTGAACGTATGGCGCACCTCCACTCCCGTATCGCGCCAATCGGCCTCGAAGGGAGGCGCCTCTTCCGGAGCGTCCGACCACTCCGACGTCGGAAAGGCCAGCATGCCGCCCAAGAGCCCCTTCTCGGGCCGCGTTTCCAGCAGCAGGGCGCCATCCGCGCGCCGCGCCACGTAGACATAGCCCAACCGCGTCGGTTTGACCTTCTTCGGCGCCTTCCGGGGGAGGTCTGCCGCGATCCCCTGCGCGCGTGCGAAGCAGGCCGCCATCAGCGGACAAATCCCACAGGCCGGAGACCGGGGCGTGCAGATCGTGGCGCCAAGATCCATCAAGGCCTGCGCGTGATCCCCGGGACGCTCTGCAGGCGTCAGCCGGGTTGCATGGGCCTTCAAGACCGGTTTGCTCCCCGGCAGGGGCGCCTCAACGGCGAAGAGCCGCGCCATCACGCGCTCGATATTGCCATCCATCACCGGCGCCGGCTGGTCGAACGCGATCGAGGCGACAGCGGCAGCCGTGTAAGGCCCGATCCCCGGCAACGTCAGCAACTCGGCCTCCGTATTCGGGAAGCTGCCGCCGTGATCCGCCACCACGACGCGGGCGCATTTCAGTAGGTTGCGGGCGCGCGCGTAATAGCCCAGTCCCGCCCATTCCCCCATCACCTCGGCATCTTCCGCGGCGGCCAGATCGGCCACCGTCGGCCAGCGCGCCGTGAAACGCTCGAAATAGGCCTTCACGGTGACCACGGTGGTTTGTTGCAGCATGATCTCACTCATCCAGATCCGGTAGGGATCGGCCGCTTCTCCCGACCCGGGGGGAACCCGCCATGGCAAAACCCGCGCATGGGCGTCATACCACTCCAACAACGCGCGCCCTATCTGATCTTCACGCACCCGTTATCCAATCTTCGCCGCATGATATTGGTTAGCATCCCGTGAAGGCATAGAGTGCGTGCAACGAAAGGTTCAACCCATGGCCGCCCGCCCGACCAAGACGCCACAGCCCAACCCGCGCCGCAAGCGCGGCTTCGAGCGTGCCGTGACGCTGGTGGGCTCCGAGCTGCGCACCCCGGCCGAAAAGCGGGGCTTTGCCGAGACCAAGCTGCTGACCCACTGGGCAGAAATCGTGGGGCCCGAGATCGCCGAGATGGCCGTGCCGGTGAAGGTCAAATTCGGCCGCGGCTTCGGCGGGACGCTGGTTCTTCTGACAACCGGGGCCAAGGCGCCGATGCTGGAAATGAGCCGCGAGGTCATCATCACGCGCGTCAACGCCTGCTACGGTTATTCCGCGATCAAGGACGTTCAGGTCACCCAGACCGCCCCAACCGGTTTCGCGGAAGGGCAGGTCGCTTTCGTCGCCACCAAGCCGAAAGCCAAACCCGCACCCGACCCGGCGCGCCTTGCACAGGCCACCCGCGGCCTCGATCACATCACCGATCCCGAGCTGCGCGACGCCTTGCGAAAGCTGGCCGGGAACATAGTTACACAGACAAATCGTTAAGGAGAATTAAATGGATCGCAGAGCCATGATCTTGGGCGGCGCCACCGGTGTCCTCGGCGCAGGCGCCTATCTGGTATGGAACGGCCGCGGCGGCCAACGCTTCCAGACGGAAGCCCCGCTGACGCCCTTCTCGGCCGCCAACGCGCAGGAAGTCACGGAGCTTCCCGAGGTGACCGAGATGTCGAAAGGCAATCCCGACAGCCCGGTGACACTGATCGAATACGCCAGCTTCACCTGCCCCCATTGCCGCAGCTTCCACAGCAACGTCTTCCCCGAGCTGAACCGCGACTACATCGAACCCGGCCTGATCAACTTCATCTACCGCGAAGTCTACTTCGACCGCTATGGCCTCTGGGCCGGCATGGTCGCGCGCTGCGGCGGCCCGCTGCGCTACTTCGGCATCGTCGACCTGCTCTACCAGCAGCAGGGCGAGTGGACGCAAGGCTCCCCCGCCGAGATCGCCGAGAACCTGCGCCGCATCGGCCGCACCGCCGGCCTCTCGAACGAGGAACTCGACGCCTGCATGACTGACGCCGCCATGGCCGAGGCGATGATCGCGACCTACGAGGCGAACATGGAAGTGCATGAAATCCCCGGCACGCCGGCCTTCATCCTCAACGATGAGCTGCACGGCAACATGAACTACACCGACATGAGCGCGCTTCTCGATACCGCCATCGAAGCCGCAGGTTGACCCTCCGGATCCGCGCCCCCCGCAACCGGGCGCGGATCACCCCTGTGAGGGCGGTCACACGCCGCACCCCCTCCTTCATCTTTTCAAAAATACGGCTCTTCCGGAGCAACAGCCGCCGTCAGTGCAACGGCAGCTAGAGGCGCGCCATGATCCGATCCAACTCGCGCTCCAAGGGCGTCCAATCCTCCGCCTCCAGCCGGACCGGCACGGTCATCACCTGCTGCCGAAACTCCGGCGCGAGCCGCACGGCGTCCTTCTCGGTCGTCACCACCTGCGCGCCGCGCTGGCCGGCCTCCCGCAGGAGCCGGGTCATCAGAGCATCGCTCAAGGGCTGGTGGTCGGCCAAGGCGTGGGTCGCGAGGAGGTTCGCCCCCATGTCGCGCAGGGTCTGAAAGAATTTCTCCGGATGGCCGATACCCGCGAAGGCAAGAACCGGAAGCCCGTCGAGGGGCAAGCCGGTCGGCAATGGCGCCAGCGCGCCTCTCATGTGCGGCACGGCCAGTCGGTCCCCCCAAGCCTTCTCGAAGCGCGTCTGCGCAGGGGCGGGTCCGATGCTCAAAAGCAGGTCGGCGCGCGAAAGCCCCACGTCCACCGGTTCCCGCAAGGGTCCCGCGGGGATCACCCGGCCATTGCCGAAGCCGCGCCAGGCGTCGACCACCACGACCGACAGGTCATGGGCGAGGCCGGGGTTCTGGAATCCGTCATCGAGGATCAGGCACTGTGCGCCGGCGGCCACGGCAGCTTTCGCCCCGGCAACGCGGTCTTTCGCGACCCATGTCGGCAGGAAGGCGGCCAGCAGGAGCGCTTCGTCGCCCACCTCCCGCGCGCTGTGCCCGCGCTCGTCGACACGGACCGGTCCCTCCAGCGCGCCGCCATAGCCGCGGGTGACGGCATGGACGACGACACCGCGCGCCGCCACCTTCTGAGCCACCGCGATCGCCGTTGGCGTCTTGCCGGTGCCGCCTGCGTTGATGTTGCCGATGCAGATCACCGGCACGCCCACGCTTTCCCGCGCGCCGGAGGCGAGACGCCGCGCCGTGCCAGCCGCGTAGAGCGCCCCAAGTGGGGACAGGATCGAGGACAAGAGCCCCGCCGGTTCGTGCCAGAACCCCGGCGCGCGCATCAGGGGGTCTCCGCCTCTTCCAGCGTATCGATGATCAGCGCCAGCGCCCGGTCGGTCACATCCGCCCCGTCCGAGATCACCTGCCATGCCGCCGCAGCCATGGTTGCCGCCTCGTCAGGATTGAGCAATTCGGCCACCTGGCCCGCCAGCTTCTCAGGCGAAGAGACAAGCCGCGCCGCGCCGCCCTCGCGCAGGCGATCGTAGATGTCGACGAAGTTCGTCACGTAGGGCCCATGCAGGATCGCAGAGCCCAGGGCGGCCGGCTCGAACGGGTTATGGCCGCCGATGGCCACGAGGCTGCCGCCCACGAAGCTGATTGGCGAGAGCCGGTACCAGAGGCCCAGTTCACCCATGGTGTCGGCGAGGAAGACCGGAGCCACATCCGTCGGCTCTTCGCCTGCGCTGCGACGGGCAAAGCGCCAGCCTTCGGCCTGCAGATGCTCGGCGATCTCGTCGGCGCGTTCGGGATGACGCGGCACGAGGATCAAGAGCAGCCGGGGCGAGGATCGCATCGCCATCCGGTGCGCCTGCAGAACCAGCTTCTCCTCCCCCTCATGGGTGGACGCCGCGAGCCAGACCGGACGCCCTGCCAGAACCTTCGCCATCTCGGCGCGGTCATCCTCGTTGCAGGGCAGGGCGGCGGCGCCTTCCTTCAGGGTGCCCATCACCTTCATCCGGTCCACGGGCATCCCCAAGCGGCGCAGGTAGACCATCGTCAGATTGTCCTGCACCAAGGCTGCCTGAAACCGCCCCAGAAGGCTGCGCACCATCCCGCGGGCAAAACGCCACTTGTCGTGGCTGGCCTTCGACATGCGCGCGTTGAGCAGCAGCATCGGGATGTCGCGGGCGTGGGTTTCCACGACCAGCGTGGGCCACAGCTCGCTCTCCGTCCAGATCGCCACGTCGGGCTTCCAGTGATCTAGGAAGGCGGTGACAAAACGCTTGGCATCCAGCGGCGCGAACTGGTGGATGGCGCGCTCGGGCAGCCGGTCGGCCATCACGGCGGCAGAGGTCACGGTCCCCGTGGTCACCAGAACGGTCAGATCCTCACGCTCTTCCAGGGCGCGCCGGATCAGTTCCAGCAAGGCCAGCGACTCGCCGACAGATGCCGCGTGGAACCAGACCAGCGGCCCGTCGGGCCGCGGCAGGCTGGCGATCCCGCGCCGCTCATCCAGCCGCGCGGCATCCTCTTTGCCATCGGCAAGCCGCTCGCGCAGCTTTCGCTCCGCAAAGGTGCGCGCGCCGCGCGCGGACCATGCAAGATAGAGGCCGAGGGTGAGGGATCGCGCCATGAAGGCTCAGCCGCCGAGTTCTTCGGTGGAGGAGCCTTCGGTCGCCTCGTCGCGCAGGCGGTGAATATGAGCGATGAAATAGCGCATGTGGGCGTTGTCCACGGTGCGCTGCGCTTCCGATTTCCACGCGTCGTAGGCCGAGGCGTAATCGGGGAACATGCCGACGATGTGGATATCGTTGGGGTTTTCGAATTCCGTCTTCTGAGGGTCTTTCAGCTCTCCGCCGAAAACAAGGTGCAGGCGTTGGGGCATGGGGATCTCCGACAGGTTGAATATCACTCGCACCCTTACAGCATGTGGCTTGACCGGGGGAACCGGTTTTGTGTGGCACGGCGCGACGCTTGAAAGGGGGTAACGCGCCGCGGCGGGGTCAGGTTTCCCTCCATGGCGCGGAGGCCGTGCGAGGCGCATATTGGTGTCATCGCAACGGAGGTATTTTCCAATGATCATCCATTTTTTCTACCTCGTCACAGCCATGGCGCTTTTCGCCTCTCTCCTCGCTATGACCCCCTCCGTTGTCGCCCGCACCGTCGCTGGAGGTTCCTCCCCTGATCTCCAGCGACGCGACCGGGCCCGCCGGGTTGAACCAGCATATCGCCCGCGCTGAGATCAGCTTCGCCGGCAAGATTGTCGCCCTTCGCAAGGCCCGCTCACGCTCTCTCCCTCCCCGCCGCGTCAGCCGCCTCGCGTCAGCCCCCGCCCGTGTCTCCCCACGGCGGGGGTTTTCGCGTGAGAGGTAAGGAGAGCCTTACTCGCGGAACTTTGCCTGATTTCGTAGGTTGTTAAGGCAAGCACAGAGACATCAGAGAGATTTCGCCACCCCTTTTTCCAGAGACGCCATAGCTGCCATGCCCTTCTCATCCTCCCTTTCAAAACTGGCCCCGCTCTTGATCGTCACCGTGCTTGCGACCCTCCCTCAGGCTGCAATTGCCCATACCGATGCTCCCGCGGATGCCGAGGTTTTCTCGGCCAGCCGGATCATGGCGACGGGGCCATTGAACATTGTGGTGTTCCGGGTCAGCGGCCCCTAGAGAACCGCTCTAGCCGGTGAAGGCCGGCCGCAGGTCCAGCAAGGCGCGATGCACCGCCGCGCTTCCGGTCAAGACACCGTTCACCTGCGCGGCGGGACCATTGAACTGCAGTGCCTGGCCATAGCCGTCAGTCACCACGCCCCCTGCCTCCGATATGATCAACGCCCCTGCCGCGATGTCCCACTCCCACGTGGGCCGGAAGGTCATCATCGCATCGAAACGCCCCTCGCCGACCAGCGACATGCGGTAGGCGAGCGACGGGCGGTAGGCCTTGCGCACGCTCGGGATGTCGGCTTTCCAGTGGTGGGCCAACAGGTTGGCCTTGGTGGTCAGCACCGTGGCCTCGGCCAAATTCACCGTCTCGGTCACCTTGAGGGGCTTCTGGTTGAGCGTGCTGCCCGCCCCAAGCGCCGCCGTGTAGAGCTTGTCCCGCATGGGCACAAAGACCGCCGCTGCGGTGATCTTGCCATTCCGCGCGACGGCCAGCGAGTGAGAGAAGCTCGTGCCACCCTCGATGAACGCGCGGGTGCCGTCGATGGGATCGCAGATGAACACATGCTCTGCGTCGAGCCGGTCAGGGCCGTCCTCTGTCTCCTCCGACAACCAGCCGTAATCAGGCCGCGCGGTCAGCAGCGTCTCGCGCAGCATCACGTCGATCGCCAGATCGGCCTCGGTCACCGGGCCTTCTGCGCCCTTGTCGTAGACGGCAGGGTCCTGACCGAAGTACTGCTTGGCGATCTCGCCCGCCCGCAAGGCGGCGTCGCGCAGCAGCTTGAGGTCGTCTTCAGGCCCCGGCAATCGTCAATCCTTCGACCAAAAGGGAGGGCACCACGCGGCTCAGATGGGGCCGCGCGTCATTGGCTGGCACGAGGCTCAGCAACATGTCGCGCAGGTTGCCCGCGACGGTGCATTCGTTCACCGAATGGCTGATTTCGCCGTTCTCGACCCAGAACCCCGATGCCCCGCGAGAGTAGTCGCCCGTGGTCGCATTGATCGAGGATCCGATCAGCGAGGTGATCAGCAACCCGGTTCCCATTTCCGCCAGAAGCTGCTCATGCGTGTACGAGCCTGCGGTCAGCCGCGCGTTGCCCACGGAGGGGGAGGGCGGCGCGCCGGTGCCGCGGGTGGCCGAAGCGGTGGAGGTCAGCCCCAGTTTGCGGGCCGTGGAAAGGTCCAGCGTCCAGCCGTTCAGGATACCGTCCTCGACGATAAGCCGATCGGCGGTGGGCAGGCCTTCCGCGTCGAAGGGGCGGCTTGCCGAGGTGCGGGGGCGGTGCGGCTCTTCGATGATGGAGAGCCCCTTGGGGAGCACCTGCTCCCCCAAGAGATCGCGGGCCCACGACGCGCCACGGGTAATGGCGGTGCCATTGGTGGCCGCCAGAAGGTGGCCGATCAGCCCCGAAGAGATACGCTCGTCGAAGATCACCGGAAACGCGCCGGTCGGCGGCTTCGAGGCCCCGGCACGCGCGACGGTGCGCTCGCCGGCCAGACGGCCGACGTCTTCCGGCGCCATCAGATCGCGTGCGTGATTGCGCGCGTCACCGAAGTAGTCGCGCTCCATCTTCACGCCCTCGCCGGTGATCGCCACGCAATGCACACCGTGATCGGTGCGCGCGTAACCCCCGGCAAACCCGTTGGTCGCGGCCAGATGCACCTGCCGCCGGGAGAAACCTGCCCCGGCATTCGACACCTGCGCGACGCCATTGACGGCCAAGGCGGCAGCCTCGGCCTCCAGCGCCATCGCCTCGAGCGCGGCGGGGTCCGGGTCAGCGCCGGTGTCGTTCATATCTAGGGCAGCGCCATCGCGCAGGGTGCTGAGCTGTGCGGGGTCGGCAAGGCCCGCATAGGGATCTTCCGGGGCCAGACGGGCCATGGTGACGGCGCGTTCAGCCATCTCCCGCAGGGTCTCGGGCGAGGTATCCGAGGCCGAGACGCAAGCCTGCCGGTTACCGACCAGAACCCTCAGCCCGACCTCGATCCCCTCGGACCGCTCAGCCTGTTCCAGCGCGCCGTTCAGAACGCCAATGCTGACCGAGGTGCCGTCAACGGCCAAGGCGTCTGCCGCATCGGCCCCGGCACGGGTGGCGGCCTCAAGCAAAGCAGCGGCGAGGGGAGCAAGCGCGGTATCGGTCATGGGAGTCCTCAAGGCATGGGTTGCAACCGAGGTAGAGCCGGGGCGGCAGGCTTGCAAGCGCAACGGCCCGAGGAATGATCCCCGGGCCGTGCAAAATTGTCTCGAACAAGAGGCTTATTGCAGCGGAATGCCGTTCGCCGTGATCGAGCCGTCGGCGCCGAATTCCACCGTGGTCTCCAATGTGTCCGGACCTGCACCGGGCCGCGCAAAGACGTTGGCGGCCCCGCGAATGAAGGCACCCTGTTCGTTCGGCACAAGGCCGCCGTCGATCAGCGCGTCCAGAAGGGCGTTGCCCCCGGCAAGCTCCAGATCAGCCGAGCCGACCGGCATCGGGACGATCTGACCCGGCGTGAAGTTGAAATCCGCCGTGCCCGTCAATGCCGCGCCACCGACCGAGAGGTTCATCTCGTTCACGCTCAGCGTGCGCAGCTCACCCGGGGGACCGGTCATCTCGTCCGGGTCGATGTTCGCAAGGTCCATGAACAGTTGCACCTGGCCGGATGCGTCGAACAGGAGGCTCATCGGATCACGCGGCAAGGCGCGGCCGGGATCGACCATGCTCAGCAGCGCGTCACCCACGACAAGCTCCTGCACCCCGACCCGTAGACCCATGTCCTGCGGCGCGTCCGAGGCCATCAGCGGCAGGGACAGGGCCACTTCGCTGGAGCCGACAGAAAACTCGACCGGCACGGGGATGTCGGTCCCCGTGATCATCGCCCGCGCGCCGCTGGCCGCGATGTTGTAGCTCATCTCATCGGGCGCAATCGCGGCTCCGATGCTGCCCCCGTCGTTGCGATAATTGACGGCAAAGCCTTCTTGCGGCGCTTCGAACAGCATCTCGAACGCCATTGACGCGTAGGTCGTATTGCCGGTGAGCTCGAAGCCCTCGGGCAGCGCGTCGTCCGCCTGGTTGAGGTTTGCCAGCGAGAGCAGCGTCCCGGCGCTGGTCGCCTCCATCGGGCCGATCATCAGCCCGGACTTGAAGGAGCCGGGCTCATCCGGCGAGGCAAGCTCTACCCGCAGGGTCAAGCCACCAAGGCTGCCGTCGGAGCTGAACCGCATCGTGGCAGGGTCCGTACCGGTGATGGTGTAGGTGGAATCGAGGTCCGTCAGCACCATGTCGACGTCGATGGTCGGCGGCTCGCTGCCACCGCCCCACAGCCGCCCCTCGGTGATCGACAGCTGATCGGCGGCGTAGGCATAGACCCGCGCGCCCGCCTCGCCGGACACCTCCATGCCGAGGTTCTCGTGCCGCACCAGCATCTCGATGTTCGCCGGCGGCGCGTCATCATCGACCGAGAAGGTAAAGGTCATCGTGTAGAGATCGGAGTAGCTGACGCTGATGGTACCGTCCGCGTTCTCGGTCATCTGGATCTCGTCGATCACGCCGCGGGTCGTGACGGCCTCATCCTCGAAAAGCACGGTGAGGTTGGAGAGCGTCAGGCCGGTGTCGGTTTCGGTCACGTCAGCGGTCACGTTCTGGCCGGTGGCCTCGGCTTGAGCCAGCCACTCGGCCCACAGCTCCGGTGCAGAGGTCTGGGCGACCGCGGGGGACGCCGCGGCAAGCGCCAGCGTGGAAAGGATATAACTAAGTCGTTTCATCGGAGGGGTTTCTCCAGCAAACAGGATGTAAAGCTTGGATGATCAAGGCCGGATCGCAGTGCGTCAAGTAAGGATCCCCTGATATGGCTGGTCGCCGCCGATCGGGGGCGCTACGCTCTGCCCGATTAGTTGTGAAGCAAAAAGGACTTACGCCATGGCACATGCGGTTGCGGGCAAGACAGTGGTCATCACGGGAGCCAGCCGGGGCATCGGCGCCGCCGCCGCGCGCGAGTTCGCGAGCCTGGGCGCCAAGGTCGTGCTCTTGGCGCGATCCCATGACGCCATCGCCAAGCTGGCCGGCGAGATTGGCGAGAATGCCCTCGCCGTGACCTGCGACGTGGCCCGCTATTGGGAGGTCGAGGCTGCCTGCAATGCTGCCGTCGACACCTTCGGCTCGCTCGATGTGCTGATCAACAACGCCGGCGTGATCGAGCCGGTCGCCCGGATCGAGGACAGTGACCCCGAGGCCTGGGGGCAGGTCATCGACATCAACCTCAAGGGCACGTTCAACGGCATGCATGCGGCCCTGACCCACATGGGCAAGGGCGGCACGATCATCGGCATCTCCTCGGGTGCGGCGACCAATCCGCTGGAAGGCTGGTCGCATTATTGTGCCTCGAAAGCGGCCGCCCTGATGCTGACCCGCTCGCTGCACAAGGAAATGGGCGATCGCGGCATCCGCGCGCTTGGTCTCTCGCCGGGTACGGTGGCCACGCAGATGCAGGTCGAGATCAAGGCGACCGGCATGAACCCCGTCGCCGCGCTGGATTGGTCCGATCACATCCCGCCGGAGTGGCCGGCGAAGACCCTCGCCTGGATGTGCACCGAGGCCGCGGACCCCTACCTCGGCGGCGACATCTCCCTGCGGGACGAGAGCATCCGCGCGGCGGTCGGCCTCGCGTGATCGAGGTCCGGGACGAGAACGGCCTGCGGATCGTCACGATCAACCGGCCCGAGAAGGCCAACTCCCTGACCGCGGCGATGTTGGAGGACCTGCTGGAGACCTTTACCGACTGCCAATCGGTGCGCGCCCTGATCCTCACAGGCACGGGCGCCTCTGTCTTCTCCGCCGGCGCCGACCTTGCCGAGGCCCATGCTGGCCTTGCCACATCCGATCTGTGGGAACAGGTCTCCGGCGCGCTATCCGCGCTGCCCTGCCTGACCATCGCCGCCTTGAACGGCACGCTGGCCGGGGGCGCCTTCGGCATGGCGCTGGCCTGTGACATCCGCCTCTGCGTCCCGGCGGCGAAATTCTTCTACCCGGTCGCCAAACTGGGCTTCCTGCCGCAACCTTCCGATCCGCCGCGCCTCGTGAACCTCGTGGGCCCCGCGCGCGCCAAGCTGATCCTTCTGGCCGGGCAGAAGCTCTCCGCTGAGGAAGCACTCTCCTTCGGCCTCGTCGATCGGATCTGCGCGCCGGATGATCTTCTCCTCTCGGCCCGCGCCCTGTGCGCCACGGCCCTTGCAGCCGATCAGGCAAACCTTCATGCCATCAAGACGATGATACCCTAGGCACCCCGCTCCCTCCTTCATCTTGGCCAGTACAACTCCGGGGGGTTGGGGGCTGGCCCCCAAAAGGACCTCAACACCATGCAGGACATCACGGTTGATGCGCTCGTCATCGGGTCGGGCCCCGCAGGGCTCATGGCGGCCGAGACGCTTGTGAAAGAGGGCCGCAAGGTGACCATCGCCGAGGCCAAGCCCTCGGCCGGGCGCAAGTTCCTGATGGCAGGGAAGTCGGGCCTCAACCTGACCAAGGACGAAAAGCTCGAGGCCTTCGCGCGGGCCTATGGCGCGGCCAGCGATTGGCTCTACCCGATGATCGCGCAGTTGGATCCCGTCGAGGTCATGGCCTTCGCCGAGAATCTGGGCCAGCCGATCTTTACCGGCACGACCGGGCGGGTGTTCCCCAAGGCGATGAAAGCCTCCCCCCTCCTGCGCGCCTGGCTGCAAAGGTTGGACGCAGAGATGCGCTTGCGCTGGCGCTGGACCGGGTTCGACGGCGACGCGCTGACCTTCGACACGCCCGAGGGGCCGCAGACGATCACCCCTGCCGTCACCGTTCTGGCCCTTGGCGGGGCAAGCTGGTCGCGGCTTGGCTCCGATGGTGCATGGGCGGAGATCCTCAGCGCCAAGGGCGTGACCCTCGCCCCCTTCAAGCCCGCGAACATGGGCCTCAAGGTTGCATGGTCCGAGCATATGGAGCCGCATCTCGGCGCGCCGCTCAAGAACATCGCGCTGCAGGCAGGCGACACGCGACAGAGGGGCGAGGCCGTGATCTCGCACCGGGGGCTGGAGGGGGGCGGCATCTACGCGGTCTCCTCTGCCGTCCGGGAAGGGGCAGAATTGACCTTCGATTTGCTGCCGGACCGTCCGGTGGAGGGTCTGGCGTCACGTCTCCGGAAGCGCCCGAGAAAGCAGACGTTGACCAAGGCGCTCACGGGGCTGGGCCTCGACGCGCTCAAACGCGCGCTGCTGCAGGAATTTGCCCGGCCGCTGCCGGAAGACCCGATGGCCTTGGCGCAGCTGATCAAGGCGCTCCCGGTCAAGCACGACAGCCCGCGCCCGATGGACGAGGCGATCTCGACCGCCGGAGGCGTGCCGCGCGCGGCCGTGACCAAGGGGCTGATGCTGGAGGCCATTCCCGGCGTTTTCGTCGCCGGGGAGATGCTGGATTGGGAAGCGCCGACGGGCGGATACCTGATCAACGGCTGCCTTGCGACAGGACGTTGGGCGGGCTTGCACGCCGCGAGGTATCACGCGGATCGTTAGAAAGCCTGCAAGGTTCGGTCAGACTCCCGCCTTGAGGGCACGCTTGAACGCAGGACGGTCCCGCATCATCGCGTTGTGCGTCAGAAGCCGCTCGTTCGTGACCTCGAACTTCGCGTTCTGTGCCCAACCGATGCAGTGCGACAGCAGGATATCGGCGATGGTCATCTCCGCCCCCTTCACGAAGGGACCATCCGGCGCCATCCGATCTGCAATGGCGTCCTGATTCCGCGAAAATTCCCACCGCAACGAGGGCTTCACGTCGGGCACGCGATGTTCCTCCGGCAGGACAAAGCTGTGACGCGCCGCCGCCCAGAGAACGGCGTCGAGTTCGTCATTCACGGCGTTGACGAAAGCATCCTGCAAGGCCCGCTCCACGGTGCCCGCGTCTGCGGTCAGCTTGCCGTGCCTGTCTGCGAGATAGGTCATGATCGCCACGGAATCCGGGATCGCCACGCCCTGCGTCAGCAGGACCGGGATCTTGCCCGTCGGGTTCACCGACCGCACCTCCTCGGAGCGCGGCGAGGCGGTCACGACGGAATATGTCAGCTCCAGCTCTTCCATCACCCACAGGACCCGCATCGCGCGCGATTTTGCACTGCCGAATACAAGGTAATCATCCATTCATCGTCTCCCCCGTCCGGGCAACATCGCCAGGCGGATCAACGTCCGCTCCATTACCGCCATCTGCGGTGCCGTGCTCGCAGAGCGCAGGATCAAATCCGTTTCGATCAGCATCGACAGGGCCGTCTCCAATCCGTCGCGACCCCATTTTCCAGCCTGTCGCGCCATGCGGTCGCGGCGCGGCCCGAAGACCGGGGGACGCATGGCCTGCAGCCCTGCCGCGGGGCCGTTCGGATGCGCCGCCGCCATGTGCAGCGCCCGGAAATGACGCAGGGCGGCGATGCAGAGCGACACCGGCGTCGTTCCCTGCTGTTTGAGACGCGTAAGAAGCGGGCCGATGACCCCGGCATCGGCCTCCGCCGTGGCGTGGAGGATGTCGTCCAGCTCCGCTTCGCGGGTCAGGGGGGCCACGGCCTCGATATCGGCGGGGGTGACCGGCGTGGCATCGCCGCTTTTGTAGAGCCCCAACTTCTCGATCATCTGGCGGAAGTCGCCGGGGCCGATGGCGCGGGCCAGCGCCTCGAGATCGGCCGAGGCTTCGCGATCGGCCTCGGTGATGCCCGCCGCCTTCAGCATGTCGTCGATCTCGGCGCGTCCCGGAGGATCGTCGTAGATCGCGGCGGCATAGGCGCGTTTGTTGCCCTCGAACACCTTGCGCAACGCCGATTTCGCCGTGAGCCTGCCGGCGGTGGCAATGATCTGGGCGTCCCCTTCCTGCCATTCCTCGAAAGCGGCGCTGAAGACCTTGGACAAGCCGTCGGTGGCGCCTTCGATCAGCACGGCGCGGCGGCCGGGGAAGAAGCCAACGGCCTTCACCGCATCCAGCAGGCCTGCGTTGTCCGAGCGCAGGTCGGCCCCGGTCATTCGCGTCAGGCGCATCTCTTCCTCGGCGTTTTCGCCCAGAAGTGCTGACAGAAGATCCTGCCGCTTCAGCGCCACCCGCATGGCGTCATCGCCAAAGATCAGGCAACCGGCTGCAGAGGTGTCGGGACGTTTGAAATAGACGTTGGCGTCGCGGGTGGAGAGCTTCATGGCGCGCCGGTCACCACGAGGGCGCGCCCGCGATCAGCCGGGTCACAAGCTGGTCGGCCAAGGCCACCGCAAGGCGGTCTTCCGCATCCCGTCTGGCCGATTCGGTAGCAACGGGCGAAGCGGTGGTCGCGTAGGCGGTAAATGTCGCGACCTCGCCCGTCTGAAGGCTGCGCCCGGTGGCCGCGTCGCGCAGGGTGAACGCCAAGGTGCCAACGAGGTTGATGCGGTTGATGACTTCGTCCGCGTCGATGGCGAGATCACGGCTCGACCGGGTGATCTCGTAATCCAGCAGGTAGCGCGAGCCGGTCCCGATCCGATCTTCCAGCCGTGCGACCAGTTCGAATTCCAGACGTGTGTCCGGCTCGGCCACCCTGATCTGGTTGCGAATAATCTCACCCGAGCCGCCGGGCCCGTAGACCGGCTGGAAATTGCACGCCGCCAAGGGCAGCGTGGCAAGGGTGAGCATCAGGCTTCGGCGATCAAACAACGACATTCACGATCCGTCCGGGGACAACGATCAGCTTTTTCGGCGCGGCCCCATCCAGCGCCCTGACCACAGCGTCGTCTGCGAGCGCGATCTTTTCAACCTCTTCCTTGCTGGCATCCTTGGCGACCGTGATCTCGGACTTGCGCTTGCCGTTGATCTGGATCGGCAGAGTGATCGAGGATTCCACCAGCATCGCCTCGTCCGCTTCGGGCCAGGCAGCATCGGCGATCAGGCCTTCGCCCCCTTGGTGTGCCCAGATATCTTCGGCCAGATGCGGGGTCATCGGCGCCATGAGTTGCGCCAGAACCATCACCGCCTCGCGCTGTGCCTTATGGCTCGCCTTGGATTTGGAAAGTGTGTTCGTGAAGGCATAGAGCTTCGCGATTGCCGCGTTGAAGCCGAAGCTTTCAACCCCGTTGGAGACGTCGCGAATGGTCTTGTGCATCTCGCGGAGGAGGTCGTCATCCCCCTCACCACCAGCGCGGTCCATCTCGGCAATGCGATCGCAGAGCGACCAGACGCGGCCCAGGTGCTTGTAGGCAGCCTCGGCGCCCGAGGCCGTCCATTCCACGTCGCGCTCGGGGGGCGAATCGGAGAGCACGAACCAGCGCGCAGTATCGGCGCCGTATTGCTTGATGATCTCCACCGGGTCGACGACGTTGTTCTTCGACTTCGACATCTTGGCGGACGGGATGACGTCGACCTGCGTGCCATCCTCGAGAAAGGCCCCGCCGTCGCGCAGCTCCACCGTTTCCGGATAGTGATAGACGGGGCGGCCTTCGGGACTGGTCGTCTTGTAGATCGCATGGGTCACCATGCCCTGAGTGAACAAGGCATTGAACGGCTCGATCGCCTTGCGCGGCAGGTGGCCGGTGATGTGCATCGCGCGGGCGAAGAAACGGGAATAGAGCAGGTGCAGGATCGCATGCTCGATGCCGCCGATATATTGGTCGACGTTCATCCAGTATTCCGCCTCGGCCTTCGAGGTCGGCGTTTCCGCGCGCGGGGCGGTGAAGCGGGCGAAATACCACGATGAATCGACGAAGGTATCCATCGTGTCGGTTTCACGCTTGGCGGGCTTGCCGCAGGCGGGGCAGGGCGTGTCGCGCCAGGTGGGGTGGCGGTCCAGCGGGTTGCCCGGCACGTCGAAGGAGACGTCGTAGGGCAATTCGACCGGCAGGTTCTCTTTCTTCTCGGGTACCACGCCACAGGCGTCGCAGTGAACCACAGGGATCGGGCAGCCCCAGTAGCGCTGCCGTGACAGGCCCCAATCCCGCAGGCGGAACTTGGTGACGCCTTGGCCCACGGCCTTGTCCTCGCAGAAGGCGATGGCGGCATCGATGGCCTCGTTGCCGGTTTGCACTTCCTCGCCGGCGAAGCCCGCGATGTAGCGCACCGGGTCAGTCTTGGGCGGCACGTAGGCCGCGCCGCCGTCCTCGGGGCGGGTGTGACCCTCGTCATCGACGGGCACGAAGGTGGAGACGACCGGCAGCTCGTACTTGCGGGCGAACTCGAGGTCGCGCTCATCATGGGCGGGGCAGCCAAAGATCGCGCCGGTGCCGTAGTCCATAAGGATGAAGTTGGCGATATAGACGGGCAGCTCGGCCGCCGTGTCGAAGGGATGACGCACCTTCAGGCCGGTGTCGAAGCCGCGCTTCTCGGCGGTCTCGACCTCGGCGGCGGTGGTGCCGCCCTTGCGGCATTCCTCGTTGAAAGCGCGGACCTCGGCGTTATCCGCCTCCAGCTGCTTGGCGATCGGGTGATCGGGCGAGATGCCGACGAAGCTCGCCCCCAGAAGCGTGTCGGGGCGCGTCGTGTAGACCTCCACCCGGTCGTGGCCGCCAACCGGCTCCACCAACCCGAAGGCAAACTGCAGGCCGCGCGACTTGCCGATCCAGTTGGCCTGCATCAGCTTCACCTTGGCTGGCCAGTCGTCCAGCCCGTCCAGCGCGCTCAGCAGCTCGTCGGAATAATCAGAGATCTTGAAGAACCACTGGGTGAGCTCCTTGCGCTCCACCTCGGCGCCCGAGCGCCAGCCCTTGCCGTCCTCCACCTGCTCGTTGGCGAGCACGGTCATGTCGACCGGGTCCCAGTTCACCACGGCGTTCTTGCGCTCGATCAGCCCGGCGTCGAGAAAGTCGAGGAACAGCGCCTGCTGCTGGCCATAATATTCCGGGTCGCAGGTGGCGAACATCCGGGTCCAGTCGATCCCGAAGCCAAGCGGCTTCATCTGTTCGACCATCGTGTCGATGTTCTCGTAGGTCCAGTCCGAGGGGTGGCCGCCGTTGGCCATGGCGGCGTTCTCGGCGGGCATGCCGAAGGCGTCGAAGCCCATCGGATGCAGCACGTTGTGGCCCGTCGCTTTCTTGTAGCGCGCGATCACGTCGCCCATCGTGTAGTTGCGCACGTGGCCGATGTGGATGCGCCCCGAGGGATAGGGGAACATCTCGAGCACGTAATACTTCGGGCGATCCCTCTCCATCGTCGCGAGGAAGGTCCCGGCGTCATTCCAGGCCTTCTGCCACTTCGGCTCGATCTTGGAGGGGTCGTAACGGGACATCTTGGTATTCCTTGCGGGTCTTTTGACATGAAAACGCCGGGCCTCCCGGTTGGAGGAGCCCGGCGTGTTGTTAAGCCGACGCTTGCGTCCCGTCTAGAGATTGCCGTCGGCAACCCGAAGTTGACGCGCGCGGGTGAGAATCGCGTCTTCCACCTGTCGCGCGGTCTCGCGGCTGACGGCGCTGCCGCCGCGACCTTGGAGGGCGACACGCAGGGAACGCGCCTCCAGCGCTGGATCGCTGACGTAGACGGTGGCGCGGTAGGCCTGACGGCCGCCGGGCGGGGTGGCGTAATCGAAAACGAGGATACCGGTGAAAGGATCGGCAGCTTCCAGCGGCATGAAGTCGAGGATCTCCAGCGAGGCACGCCAGAGATAGCGGTTCACTTCCACGGTAACGGAAGGATCATCGCTGTTGCCGAAGAGATCCCAGATCGTCTCGCGGTCCGAATCCACCAGCAGGCCCTCCTGCCGGAGCTGCGCATCCGCCACCTCTCGGTTGTTGCCCAAGCCGTTACAAGCCGTGAGCGCCCCGATGATCAAGGCTGTGCCCAGATAGTTTGCAAGTCGTTTCAACATCTTCACTGGTCCCGCCCTATTACAGGGGCAACTTTTATAGAAGCGCACCTCACGCGGCAAGGGGGCGCCTCGGATCGGCGGGGACTTCAATGGCTCGTTTCGACGGTGGAAAGGGACACTACTATATACACCAAGAAAATCCACCGAATTTCGCGAGTCGAATTTCGGCCCGCGCGAATCGAAGGAGATACGCTTGGCTGGCGCGGCTTCCGTGCGCCACAAGCACGGCCGCGATAAGGGCAACATTGCCCCGGATCACCCACTTAACCCCTGTTACCCTTTGATTTAATAGGCTTCAGGTGGTTTTGCCGCCATAAGGGACTGTGACATGTCTGCACCACGCTGTCTCGAACCTGCCGGACGCCCCTGAGCCGTTATTGCAATCAAAGGGGTGAAAGGCGAAACACCATGCATACTCAATTCGGGCGTTCCGCTTTGGGGTTAAGTTTTTCAAGTGAACACAAGGGAAAAACCATGAAAAAGGTTCTCTTCGCATCCACGGCGCTTGTTGCGACCGCTGGTGTTGCCGCAGCAGACGTTGCTCTGTCCGGCTCCGCAGAAATGGGCGTCTTCGGCGGCGACATGTACAACACCACCACAGACATGTTCGAAAGCATGGAAACTCAGTTCCACACCGACATCGACGTGACCTTCACGCTTTCCGGTGAATCCGACGGCGGCATCACCTTCGGTGCAGCAGTTGACCTCGACGAAAACGCTGCTTTCACGCCCGAAAATAACGGTGGCATCGCCATCTTTATTTCCGGTGACTTCGGCACCCTGACCATGGGCGACACGGACGGTGCACTGGACTGGGCACTGACTGAAGCCGCAGTTGGCAATGCCGGCTCCATCCAGGACAACGAAACCGGCCACGTCGGCTACGTTGGTTCCTACCTCGACGGTGCCTATGACGGCCAGATCCTGCGCTACGACTATTCCTTCGGCGACTTCGCATTCGCAGCGTCCGTTGAGATGGATGACGACGGCGACCGTGACAACGGTTACGCAATCGGCGCCATGTACAACGGCTCCTTCGCTGGCGGTTCCTACGGCGTTGGTATCGGCTATCAGGTCGCGACTCCGCGTGACGATTGGATGCTCGGCAACATCAACGGCACGATGTTCTCTGACCTCACCGGTGGTGCTGCGGACGGCTTCGGTGACGCAATCGATGACGTAACTGCTCTGGGCGTCAGCGCAAACGTCGCACTGGACTCTGGTTTCTCCTTCGGCGTCACCTACACCCAGTACGAAGCTGAAGGCGACAGCGCTCCTCTTGGCGTTGTTGGCACCAGCTTTGACACCACCCACGTCGGTGTTGGCGCAGGCTACACCTTTGATGCGATCACGGTTTCTGCCAACTACGGCATGATCGAAATCGACAACCTGGGTGAGTTCACCGGCTACGGTGTGGCAGCAGCCTACGACCTCGGTGGCGGTCTCTCCGCTCACCTCGGCTACGGCTCCTCCGACTACGACTACGACGGTGTCGCCGGTTCGGCCGATGCCACGGTCAACACCTGGTCCTTCGGCCTGGCAATGTCCTTCTAATCCAACCGGATTAGTTTGATTTGGGAAGAGCGGGCCTTGTGCCCGCTCTTTTCTTTTGGTGGTACTGCATCATGGCTTTGTCAGAGATCACCACCCGCCTCACCGCCGCCGCGCAGGCCCATGGCCGCGATGCGAGCGGCATCACCTTGATCGCCGTCTCCAAGGTTCAGCCCGCTGAGCGGGTCGAGGCGGTTTTGACCGAAGGTCACCGCGTCTTTGGGGAGAACCGGGTGCAGGAGGCGCAGGGCAGGTGGCCCGCGTTTCAAGAGCAATTCGGCGGGATCGACCTGCATCTGATCGGGCCGCTGCAAAGCAACAAGGTGCGGCAGGCGGTGGAGATGTTCAGCGCCATTCACACCGTGGACCGCCCCAAGCTGGCAAAGAAGCTCGCCGATCTGGCGCAGGAACGCGGCACATGTCCGGACTTGTTCATTCAGGTGAACACCGGGGAAGAACCTCAGAAGGCCGGCTGCCTCCCGTCCGAGGCGGACGGCTTCATCTCCGACGCGCTGGCGATGGACCTTCCGATAAAGGGCCTGATGTGCATTCCGCCGATTGAAGAAGAACCCACGTTGCATTTCGCTTTGCTGGCCAAGATCGCCAGGCGGAACGGGCTCGAAGGGCTGTCGATGGGCATGTCATCGGATTTCGAGAAAGCGATCGCCCAGGGGGCGACGCATATCCGCGTGGGCTCCGCCATCTTCGGAGAGCGTGTGCCGGGCTAAAGGCGACGCTTCTGCGTCACGCGGCAAGCCCGTCGGGGACGATGAGCCGAGTTCCGAGGCTGATCCGAGGCAGCATCCACCGTAGATGTTCGCGGCTGACCGCAACGCAGCCCTCGGTCGTCCGCCCCGGCCCGCGCCATTGATGCATGAAAATGGCCGAGCCCTTGCCCGCCTGTGCATCCGGCCAGTTCCAATCCGTGACGAGCACGATGTCATACAGGCTGTCGCCCCGCGCCAGACGCTCGGCGGAGCCGTCAAACGGCCGGCGGGTCTGAAGATTGTAGCCCGGACGGGTGTCGTCATCGGACCAGAGATCGTTGGGGCCAATCGGCTCCGCCCACTCGCAGGGTCTTGGCCCCCGGTCGGCCCGGTAGAGGCAGCCGACGATGCGGTGCGTGCCCACGGGGGTGCCGCCGTCGCCTTCGCGCTTGTCGCGGACGACGCCGCCGCGCCCTACGCTATAAGGAATACGCGCGCCCCAGAAGCGGAGCCCGGAGGGGGTGAGAACGATATCTTCGGGCGTCATCAAGTGGTCAGGTTCCCTCGGCGATTCGCAGATCGGTTTCGGCGGCCGCCTCGCGGATCAGGCGCGCGTCTGTATAGCCTTGCGATTCGTAGAACCGCCGCGCGGTATCGAGATCGTCGAATTCCACCACGATGGCGATCCCCTGAAGGTCGCCCTCGCGCAGCTCGGGCTTCGGGTCGCGCACCAGAACGCGCCCGCCGTACTCGGCAATTACCTTCGATGAAGCTTCGGAAAATCGTTTCATTCCCTCCATGTCATGGGCGCGGATGTTGGCGATAATGTAACCCTTGGGCATCGGATATCCTCCAAGTTCTGGAAACGGTTCGGATGAGGCTACAGACTATAGCATATGTCCCGATTTCTCGCGCTTCACGTCCAGATAGGCGGCGTTGTGGAGGTTCGGATCGATGATCAGCGGCACACGCTCGGTCACTGCAATGCCCTCGGCATCCATCATCTCGACCTTGCGGGGGTTGTTCGTCATGAGCCGGACCGACGCGAACCCCATGCGGCGCAGAAGGTCGGCGCCGATGCGGAAATCGCGCTCGTCATCCTCGAACCCGAGACGGTGGTTGGCCTCGACCGTGTCGAAGCCCTGATCCTGCAGCGCATAGGCGCGCATCTTGTTGGCAAGACCGATGCCGCGACCCTCCTGGTTCAGATACAGCAGAACGCCTTCACCGGCGGCGCCCATCTCGGACAGCGCGCCGTGAAGCTGCGGGCCGCAATCGCATTTCAACGAGCCCAGTACGTCGCCGGTGAAACAGGCCGAGTGGAGCCGCGCGAGGACAGGCTTGGATCGGTCCGGACGGCCAACCTCGATCGCATAATGCTCGATCTCGGCATTATTGGGCCGGAAGATGTGCAACCGCCCCGCCCCGGCAAGCGCCATGGGCAGACGCGCGGCGGCAACGGGTGCAAGTGGCGTTGCGCTGGCGAGGTCATCCAGCGTCGCGGCCATGGGAAGGACGGTCAGCCCGTCGGGCCATTGCGTGACCTGAACGCCGACAACAGCGGGTAAAAGCTGCGCCGATTTCGCCAGCATAAGCGCGGCGCGGTGGAACGCGGCGGTGCCTTCTCGTTCTTCCCTGAATGGCCCTCGCAACGGCGCATTGAGGTCGCAGGCAGGATCCGCCAATTCTTTAAGCCAGAGCGCCCCGGCATCTGACGGCATCACGATCCGCGCGATATCGCCGTCGTAGACACGCACCTTCAGCGTCTCGGCGCGCCAGCCGGTAATCGCGGCAACCGCAGGCCCGAGCGCTCGCATCGCCGTCAGCCGCGCGTCACTGGCGGTTTCGCAGGCCATCACAATCAGCGCGGCGTTTCCCTCCTGCAGCACCACGGGCAAACCGACGCGCAAATCGCTGCGGGCGCGGGCGACGAGATCAGAGGTGGAGGGCAAGAGGCTCATGGCAAACACATAGCCCGTCGCGGCGGGGAAATGAAACTATGTCGGGTCTGAAACATTTCCTCACAGGGGCACACACGCACGTGAGGCATGGTTACACCCGTAGACAAAAGCCCCTGTCGGGCGCCATGTCGGAGCAACGAAACAAGACGGCGGGAGGCCGGACAATGGCAAACCTGAAGAAAATTCTACTGGTCGACGATGAAGATGACCTGCGCGAGGCGCTGTCTGAACAGCTTGTCATGACCGAAGATTTCGATGTCTTCGAGGCTGCGAATGGCGCTCAGGCGATGGAGCGGGCGAAGGAGGGGATCTACGACCTCGTGATCCTTGACGTGGGCCTGCCGGATACCGACGGACGCGAGCTGTGCCGGCTCATGCGCAAACAGGGCGTCAAATGCCCGGTGCTGATGCTGACGGGGCATGACAGTGACGCGGATACGATCCTTGGCCTCGATGCGGGCGCCAATGATTACGTCACCAAGCCGTTCCGCTTCCCGGTTCTCCTCGCACGCATCCGCGCACAACTGCGTCAGCATGAGCAGAGCGAGGACGCCGTTTTCCAACTGGGGCCGTATACGTTCAAGCCGGCGATGAAGATGCTGATCACTGAGGACGAGCGGAAGATCCGGCTGACCGAGAAAGAGACCAACATCCTCAAGTTCCTCTACCGCTCGCAGGACGGCGTCGTTGCCCGCGACGTGTTGCTTCACGAGGTCTGGGGCTACAACGCGGGTGTCACCACCCACACGCTGGAGACGCATATCTACCGCTTGCGGCAGAAAATCGAGCCTGACCCCTCGAACGCGCGTCTTCTGGTCACGGAGTCCGGCGGATATCGGCTGGTGGCGTGACGCTCGGGAACCTTCAGCTGATCTGTTGCGTTCCCAAAGTGCCATGCCCCGGTACCGGGCAGTCCCATTTACGGGAACGGTACCAAGCCTCCCTGTTGACTGGCCCGGACCTCGTGTCCGGGCTTTTTTCTTGCCCGTTTGGCTAGGTGTCGATGTCACTCCTGCGCCGCGGGCGGCAGGCGCAGTCGCAGCGCACCGTAGAGAAACAGGGCCCCGAACATCGCGGCGCCCACGAGGAACACGAGCCGAAGCGCCTCTTCCCGCCCGATGGCGGGCTCGGCCAGCGCCATGATCCAGCCTCCTGCCAGCGCCCCGAGGGGCATCATTCCCCACCCGAAGAAACGGTAGATCGCGTTGACCCGCCCGAGAAGCTCATCAGGGATCATGCGTTGCCGGTAAGAGACGGTCACCACGTTCCACAGGACGGCCACCAGCGTCTCCACGAACAGGAGGAGGCCCGCGAACCAGACGTTCGATGTGAAATAGAGGCCGAGGAAGGGTAGCGGCATCAGCGCGAGCGCCACCCAAAGGCTGCGGGCCGAGCCGAGGTATTTGGCGATGCGGGGGCAGAGGAGCCCGCCAAGGACACCGCCCGCCGCCCCGGCTGTCAGCAACAACCCGTAGCCGAAGGCGCCAAGTCCAAGGATTTCCTGGCTGTAGAGCACGAGGACCGTGAACCCCGCCATATGAGCTGCATTGAGCCCGCCGAGGATGATCGCGAGTTGCAGGATCACCCGGTGCTGCCTGATCCATGTCCAGCCCGCGTGCATCTCCTTCCAGAAACCTGTCCGAGCCGAGGGCGCGCCGCGAGCGGGAAAGCCGATTTTCCAGACGGCCCAAGCCGCGACCGCAAAGATGGCGGCATCGAACAGGAAAGGGGCAGGAACCGCGAGGGCGATGAGCAAGCCTGCAAGGGGCGGGCCGACGAATTGCCCCATGATCTGCTCGGCGGACCATATCTGGCCATTGGCCTCCTCCAACCGGTCCTTGTGAACGAGGCTCGGCAGTGCTGTCTGGGCGGCGTTGTCTCGGAAGACCTCGGCGGTTCCCATGAGAAAGGCCAGCGCGGCGAGGGTTGCGATCATCCAGACAGCCGTAGGGCCACTCGGCGCGCTCGGCCCCGCAAGAATGAGGGCCACAACCGCCAGGGCCAGCAGCATCCGGGCGATATCGGCCCGGACCATCATCTGCTGGCGGTCGGCGCGGTCCGTCCAGACACCGACGGGCAACGACCAGAGAAACCACGGCAACCGCGTCGCGAACGCAACCACGGCGAGGGCCCGCGGGTCCGTAGTGATCAGTGTGGCCAACCACGGAAACGCAAGCGCCCCGATGCCATCCGACAGGTTGGAAAAGCCCGCGCCGGTCATCAACAGCCGGAAATTGCGGTTCTCGCGGATCAGGGCAGGCATGTAGGTCTCCTTCCCTCCCACCTTGCGCCCTGACTTGCGGCATACGCAATGCGAGCCATGCAGGTTATTTCGCGACTGCCGGTGGGGTGATTGGGGTGGTGGTTCGGCGAGGGAGATGGCTTTCCGCAAAAACAAAGCAACTGCTGACCGCATCGCCCCAACTTTCGTGAGTTGAACTAACTGGATGCAGCCTTTGGACTGCAATGTTACAGTTCTGTGACACAGCCCGGATGGTCCCTCATATCATGATAACTCTTGACGACACCCAACTGCTCGGCCGCAATCAGACCCGGGACGTCTTTCAACATCCCGATTACCCGGACCGTGTTCTGAAGATTGAAAAGCGCGCTCTCCCAGGACGTCTGCGCTGGTATGAGAGACCGCCGACGATCGAGCCGTCGTTGACGAGAGAGTTCAAGGGCTATGCCGACATGATGATACGTCTCGGTCGTCACGAGCCCTTCGTGGCGCGCATCCTTGGGTTGGAGAACACCTCTTTGGGCACCGCCATCATGGCGGAACATGCGTCCTACGGTGCCAGCCGCGCGGAAGTCCTCGGCGATGCGATCAAGAAGCGAGAAACATCGGTGTTCACGCGCGACGAGCTCGCGACGGCGAGAATGCACTACGTAAATCTCACTGACATGCTATGCGACCACCGAATTTTCACGCATGGGTTACGCAAAGAGAACCTGATGCTCGTTGAAAAAGACGGCGAATTGCAGCTTCGCATGTTCGATTTCAAGACAATCGTGTACCGACAGTTGATCTCGCCCCATTACGTACCGGGGGCCCGTCTGTACGAACAGCGCCGGAAGATTGCAGAAGTCTTGGCCTCCTTCGACAGCGTCTTGAACCAGTCCTGAAACTCGCACCTAACGCCGGAAACTAACATGCCCTTCACCCTCGCCACCTGGAACATCAACTCGGTCCGTCTGCGTCAGACCCTTGTCTCGCAGCTGATGACGGAGGAAGCGCCCGATGTTCTATGCCTGCAGGAGTGCAAGAGCCCGGTCGACAAGATGCCCTCGGACGTATTCGCGGCGCTTGGCTATACACATGTCGTTGCGCGCGGGCAGAAGGGCTACAACGGCGTGGCGATCTATTCGAAGATCCCGATGACGGAGGTCGGTTCCCATGAATTCGCCGGCCTCGACCACGCCCGTCACGTCGCTGGCCAATTGGAGAACGGCGTGACGATCCACAATTTCTACGTGCCCGCCGGGGGCGATGAGCCGAACCGGGAGAAGAATATCAAGTTCGGGCAGAAGCTGGATTACCTCACCGACATGCGAGATTGGGCGCACGCGGACAATCCGCAGAAGTCCATTCTTGTAGGAGATCTCAATATCGCCCCGCGTGAGGACGACGTCTGGGATCACAAGAAACTTCTGAAGGTTGTCTCCCACACGCCGATCGAGGTCGAACACATGGCGGAAGCGCAGGATGCGGGAAAATGGGTGGATGTCACCCGCGCCGACATCCCCGATGGCAAGCTCTACAGCTGGTGGTCCTACCGCTCTCCCGATTGGGACAATGCCGACAAGGGGCGCAGGCTCGACCACATCTGGGCGACGCCCGATATCTCCAACGCCGCCCACTCCTCCCGCATCGCGCGCCACGCGCGTGGGTGGGAAAAACCCTCGGACCACGCACCGGTTTTTGCGACATTCGACCTGTGACCCTTGGCGTGCCGCGTCCGACACCGCATATAGGGCCCAACACTAGTTAATTATGGAGCCCCCAGATGCTCGAATTCGGCACTACACCGGACGCCACTCCTTCCGATCTGATCAAGGACGTCACCGACGCAACCTTCATGGCTGACGTGGTCGAGGCCAGTCAGGCGACGCCCGTGATCGTCGACTTCTGGGCGCCATGGTGCGGGCCCTGCAAGACCCTTGGACCACAGCTGGAGGCCGCCGTTCTTGCCGCCAAGGGCAAGGTCCGCATGGTGAAGGTCAACGTGGACGAGAACCAGCAGATCGCCGCGCAGCTTCGGGTGCAGTCGATCCCGACCGTCTATGCGTTCCACGAGGGCCAGCCCGTCGACGGTTTTCAGGGTGCAGTGCCGGAAAGCCAGATCAAGGAGTTCGTCAACAAGCTTGCTGCCATGTCGAACGAGGATGGCGGTCTGGGCGAGGCTCTGGAAGCAGCGGAAGAGATGCTGGCCGCCGGAGACCATGACGACGCGGCGCAGACATTCGCGGCGATCCTGGGGGAAGAGGCCGAGAATGCCGCCGCCATGGGTGGCCTCGCGCGTGCGCATCTTGCGATGGGGCAGACCGACGAGGCCGAGCAATTGCTCTCGACCGCGCCCGATGCGATTTTCAACGCCCCTGAGCTCGAGGCCGTTCGCGCCCAGATCGAACTGGCACGGCAGGCCGAGAAGGCGGGTCCTTTGGCCGAGTTGCAGGCCGCCGTGGAGGCAAACCCCGACGATCATGCCGCCCGGTTCGAATTGGCCCAAGCGCTTCATGCCCATGGTGAGGTCGAGCAGGCGGTCGACCATCTTCTCGACCTGTTCCGCCGTGACCGCAATTGGAACGACGAGGCCGCGAAGACGCAACTTTTCACCATCTTCGACGCGCTGCCGCCGCAGGATCCCATCGCACTCAACGGACGTCGCAGACTCTCGTCAATGATATTTGCCTGAGGGGAGGATCAGCCTAGTTCCATGCGTATGATGACACACGCAGATCTACCGGGCACGATCCCGATTTTCCCCCTACCGGGCGCCTTGCTGCTTCCACGCTCGCGTCTGCCGCTGCATATATTCGAGCCTCGCTATCTGCAGATGATCGAGGACACGATGAAGACGCCGCATCGTCTGATCGGCATGGTACAACCCTTCGAAGCGCCGGGCTCTGGCGAGGAGAAGTTGCACCATATCGGGTGCGCCGGGCGGATGACGCAATTCTCGGAGACCGAGGATGGGCGCTACATGATCACCTTGGGTGGCGTGTCGCGGTTCCGCGTCAGCCAGGAGGTCACAGGCTTCGCCCCCTACCGGCGGTGCGACGTCTCCTGGGGCGGGTTCGAGGCGGACCTGGGCGCATCGGAAGTGGACAAGGAATTCGACCGAGACCCGTTTCTTGCCCTTCTCAACCGCTATTTCGAGGCGCAGGACCTGTCGACCGATTGGGACAGCCTGAAGGAGGCGGATGACGAGTTGCTGATCAACTCGCTCTCCATGCTGTGCCCGTTCGATCCCGAGGAAAAGCAGGCGCTGTTGGAAGCACCCTCGCTTGCCACGCGGCGCGAGACGCTTGTGACCTTGCTGGAGTTCTCGCTCGCGTCGGGGCTGGATGAGGAGCGGATGCAATGAGTGATAATCCCAAGCCCCGCGCCCCGATCGACCGCCGGATGCTGGAGGCGCTGGTCTGCCCGATGACACAGGCGCCGTTGAGCTATGACGCGGAACGGCAGGAGCTGGTCTCAAAGGCCGCGCATCTGGCCTATCCGATCCGGGGCGGCATCCCGATCATGTTGGAAGAAGAAGCCCGCAAGCTCGACTGATCTACGCGGCAACGCTACTCGGTGACGCTGTTGGGCGTCGCAGTCGTGTTGCGGTGCATCAGCCCGCCGATCAGGATCAGGATCAACCCGACGACCAATCCGAAAACCAGCCCTGCCGAGGCGAAGACCGAGGAAAGAACCAATGCGCTGGTCTCTTCCTCGGTCATGCTCGTGCCGGATTGCAGCGAGGCCATGGCACCGTTGCTGATCTGCTCGCCAAAGCCCGCCAGCGCCGCGACCGGGACGATGATGAACACCGCGCCGAGGCCAAGGAACCCGCGCGCGAAGGCGTGGCGCGCGGAGCGGGCAAACCAGATGAACGCGCAGGTCAGTGCCGCGCCGATGGTGGCGGTCGCCAGCGATCCGAAGGCGTTGTTCAATCCGATGGAGAAGAGGAAGGCGAAGAAAAAAGCCAATGTGCCAAAGATGATCATGGAAAAGAGTTTTGGTCCGGTCATGGGGCGGCTCCCTGAAAATGTTTGTCTCAGGATACCGTCCTCGTCATGATTTCCAAGAGCCGGGCAATCTGGAGCCTGCTAGAGCGGCCGACCTTTCATCAAACGCGGCAGGTCGCCGGTCAGGCCAGCCGCCTCGCGGATGAACTTGCGGCGTAGGTCAGGCACCGCGCCGATCGCGCCCATGCCGATGTCGCGAAGGGCCCGCACCGCAGGATTGTCGTTCGAGAACAGCCGGTTGACCACATCCGTGGCGGCGGCAAGGCCGGCGGTGTCGAAGCGGCGCCACTGTTGGTAGCGGTCCAGAACGTCCCGACGGGCGAAGTCCTCGCCGCGTCTCTTGGCGTCTGCGAGCGTCTCGGCCAACGCGCTCACGTCCCGTAGGCCAATGTTCAATCCCTGTCCGGCAATCGGGTGAACACCGTGGGCCGCATCGCCCACGAGTGCGAGCCGTTCATCCACAAAGGATTGCGCGAGTGACAACGACAGGCGGTAGCTGAAGCGTTTGCCGGTCAGGGAGATGTCGCCAAGGAAGTCTCCGAACGCGGGCCTGAGCGCCTCCAGAAAGGCCGCGTCGTCCGCTTCGGCCAGCGTCGTGGCGCGCGGCTCGGTCTCGGACCAGACGATGGATGAGCGGTTGCCGGGAAGCGGAAGGATCGCAAGCGGGCCGCCGGGCATGAAGAATTGATGGGCAATGCCGTTGTGGGGCAGGGTGTGGTCTACCGCGCAAACCAGCGCGGTCTGGTCATAATCCCACCCGGTGCGCTTGATCCCCGCCCGGCGCGCGACGCCGGAACTCTTGCCATCGGCGCCGACAAGGACGCGACCCCGCAAGGTCTCGCCACCCTCCAGGGTGACACGTGCGTCCAAGGTGGTTTCCTGCGCGATCACCCGCGCTCCGGCGCGGTGGGTGATCAGCGGTTCTGCCTCCATCGCGTCCAGCAAGGCCCGCCGCAGGTAGCGGTCTTCCAACATGTGGCCCATCGGACCTTCTTCGATCTCGGCGTGGTCGAAATGCAGGAAAAACGGTGCGGCCCCTTCGCCTGCGCGACCGTCCGAGGCCTTGATCTCCAACATCGGCTGCGCGTGGTTTTCAACGGTCTCCCAGATCTTGAGCGCGTCCAGCATCCGTACGGAGGCCAGCGCCAAGGCATAGGCGCGTCCGTCAAAGCCGTCATCTTGCCGCGCGGGGAGAGGCAGGGCGTCCAGAACAAGGCTCGAGATACCCGCCTGCGCGAGGGCAAGGGCAAGGCAGGGGCCGTTTAACCCCCCGCCGACAATGAGAATATCTGCGTCCGGCTTTTCCATACCCGGAAGTATGGCGCGCGTTGGGGGATTGTCCATGGGACGCGGCGTCGTTAGCGTCCGCGGGCGATCAAAAGGACGGCAAAAAGGGGCGCGGTAATGGATTGGCAGACAAAGAGTGCAAGCGACATCGGACGCGGTATCGGGGCAGGCGATGTTGACCCGGTCGCCCTGACCGAAGCCTATCTGGAAGCCGCCGAGACCAGCCCCTACGGCAACCGCATCTACGCCCGCATGACCCGTGACCGCGCCATGGCCGAGGCGATCGCTGCCCATGACCGCGCCAAGCAGGGCATCCGCCGGGGGCTGCTGGACGGTGTGCCGATCAGCTGGAAGGACCTTTTCGATACGGCGGGCGTCGCGACCGAGGCGGGCTCGCTTCTGTTGGAGGGCCGGGTGCCGGAGCGCGATGCCGTGGTGCTGCAGAACGCCACCCGTGCGGGCCTCGTCTGCCTTGGCAAGACCCATATGACGGAGCTCGCCTTCTCGGGCCTCGGGGTGAACCCGAACACGGCGACGCCACCCAACGCCCACGACCCCGAGCTTGCGCCCGGCGGCTCCTCCTCCGGGGCGGCCACCTCGGTCACTTACGGCATGGCCGCCGCGGGCATCGGCTCGGACACGGGCGGATCGATCCGCTTACCGGCGGCGTGGAACGATCTGGTGGGGTTCAAGCCGACCCATAATGCCCTGTCGCTGGAAGGCGTGGTGCCCCTGGCCGAGAGTTTCGACACCGCGGGCCCGCTTTGCCGCACCGTGGAAGACTGCGCCGAGCTTTTTGCCGTGATGGGCCATACCCACGCGCCCGACCTTGCCGAGGCGTCGCTGAAAGGGACGCGCTTCGCCATCCTCAACCCCTATTCCCACGACGTCCGCGACGCCCCCGGCGCGGCGTTCCAGTCTGCGGTGGAGCGGCTCAACAACGCCGGCGCCCTGATCGAAACCATCGAGGTGCCCGAGGTTGTCGAGGCGATGGAGACCACGCTCTCGCTCTATACTGCCGAGGCTTACGGCACATGGGGCAAGGTGATCGAGGCCAATCCCGACCGCATGTTCCACCGCATTCGCGACCGTTTCCGTCAGGGCAAGGACGTGCTCGCCCCCGATTTCGTGGCGCTCTGGCAGCGGTTGCGCGTGCTCCGGAAGGCCTATTACGCCGCGACGTCCGGCTATGACGCCGTGCTGATCCCCACGGCGGCCAACATGCCGCCCAACGTGGCCAAGCTGGACAGCGACGACGATTATTTCGTGACCGAGAACCTTTTGACCCTGCGCAACACGCGCGTCGGCAATCTCATGGGCGTTTGCGCCGTCACCCTGCCCACCGGCATCCCGAGCACCGGTGTGACGCTGATGTGCCCGCGGGGCGACGATGCCCGCGTGCTGCGCCTTGCCGCGGCGGCGGAAGAGGCATTGTCCTAACCGCCACACCCCTCTGGAAACACGGCTGTTTTTCTGGACCAGCGCCGCCCCGTTCGCTATCATCATGGCTAACGGGGCGGTAATGACTCCGATAAACGAGGCAGTAATGGTGTTTCCTGAGCGGTTTTCGAACCTCCCAGAGTATGCGTTTCCGCGTCTGCGGACGTTGTTGGACGGCGTGGAGCCGGGCGGCGACCCTATTCTCATGACCATCGGCGAGCCGCGTCATGCGTTTCCGGAATGGATCGCGGATATTCTGAACGCCAACCTTCAGAGCTTTGCCAAATATCCCGAGAATGACGGCACCCTTGCGCTGCGCCGGGCGCAGGCCGATTGGCTCGGCCAGCGCTACGGTGTCGATGTCGACCCCGCGACCGAGGTTCAGGCGCTGAACGGCACGCGCGAGGGGCTCTACAACGCCTGCATGGCGCTCTGCCCCGAACGGAAGAACGGCCAGCAGCCGGTGGTGTTGACGCCAAACCCCTTCTATCAGGTCTACGCGGTCGCTGCCCTCTCGGTCGGCGCCGAGCCGATCTACCTTCCCGCCACTGCCGAGACCGGGGATCTGCCCGATTTCCACGCGGTCGATCCCGAAATTCTCGACCGGACTGCGATTGCCTACATTTGCTCGCCCGCCAACCCGCAGGGTGCGGTGGCCTCGGCGGATTATTGGAAGGCTCTCATCACGCTCGCCGAAACCCATGACTTCAAGATACTCGCGGATGAATGCTATTCCGAGATTTACCGTGACACGCCGCCTACGGGCGCGCTCGAAGTGGCGCAGCGCATGGGCGCGGACCCTGAGCGGGTGGTGATCTTTCATTCGCTCTCCAAGCGCTCCAACCTGCCCGGCCTGCGCTCGGGCTTTTGTGCCGGCGGTCCGCAGAATATCGCGCGGCTCAAGCAGCTTCGCGCCTATGCGGGCGCGCCTCTGCCGATGCCGCTGCAGGCGGTGGCCGAAGCCGTTTGGCGCGACGAGGAACACGTGGCGCACAACCGCGCGCTCTATCAGGAGAAATACGCCATTGCCGACGAGATCTTCGGGGATGTGCAGGGCTACGCAGGGCCGGAAGCCGGATTTTTTCTGTGGTTGCCGGTGCAGGATGCGGAACAGGCCACGGTGAAGCTGTGGCAAGAGACGGGTGTCAAGGTACTGCCCGGTTCCTACCTCGCGCGCGACGTGGACGGTGTGACGCCGGGCCACGACAAGATACGCGTCGCGATGGTTGCTGAAAAAGAAGAAATGCGCCGCGGACTGATGCTGATCCGCGAGACGCTGTATGATTGAGGAGGCACGATAATGGCCTATCAGACCCGCCAGCGAGAGCCGCTTTTGGACGGACACATGCAGGAAGTCCTCGCCCGCCGGAGCCGAGAGATGTGTGGCATGGCGCTTGTGGGGGTCGGCGTCGCCTTGGCCGCCCTTCTGGGGAGTTACGTGCCGGAAGACCCCAACTGGATGGCCGCCACCGACGCCGCGCCCGAGAACCTTCTGGGGCGGGCAGGGGCCTCGGTTGCGGCGGTTCTGATGATGATCATGGGCTTTGCGGCTTGGGTATTGCCCGCGGCTGCCTTTGCATGGGGCGTGCGGTTCATTCTGCATCGCGGGCAGGAGCGCGCCTTGGGGCGCATCCTGTTCCTCCCCATCGCAATTGCCTTGGCGGCGATCTATGCCGCCAGTCATGTGCCGCCCACGGGTTGGACCCATTCCTTCGGCGCGGGCGGGCTTTTCGGCGATACGATCCTCGGCGCGGTGCTCAGCGCTCTGCCCATGGCGCCACAGGTAGGCATCAAGATTGCGGCGCTGCTGGCGTTCGTTCTGACGGCGGGCATGTTGCTTTACGTGTTCGGCGTGACACAGCGCGAGCTTGGGCTGACGTTGCGGTTCCTTCTGGTCGGCATGATCGCCACCGGCGGCGCCGTCATGAGAACGATGCGCGGCGTCGGACGTAGTGTCGGCCGCGGCGCGGGCGCGACTGCCGTCGCCCTGCACGACCGTCGCGTGGCCTGGCGCGAAGCGCAGGCCGAACAGACTGCGCCGCTGGCGATTGATCCGGCGTTCTCCACCAGCGGTCAGCCTCGCGTACAACGGGCCGACCTTTCGGAAGATCCGGCGCAATTCGCGACCGATCCGGCCTATGCGCAGGCCGAAGAGGCCCCTGCGCAACAGGGGTTGTTCTCTCGCATGCCCGGCCTGCGCCGGGATCCCGAACCCTCGCTGCATGGGCCTCTGCCTGATGCAGACCCGATGCTGATCGAAGACCTCGAGGATGCGCCTGTCAGCCATGACCGTGTGCGGTCGCGGATTTCGGACGCCATCCGGGCACGACGCAGCCCCCCGGAGGAGCCGACGCAGACCGGCAACCGGATCGCGGATATCGCCGCGCGCGCCCGCGTCACGCCCGGTACGCCCTCGCGCGTCCCCGGGTTGAACCGGATCGAGCCGCCCCTGACAGCCAGCCCCGCCCCGGAGCCCGCGCCCGAGGCACCGATGGCGGAAGCCGAACCCGTCGAGCTGAACCGGCCCGAGCCGCAGCCCGCACCCGCACCGGTCGCCGCACCGCAAGTCCAGCCCGGCATTCAACGCCGCGTGATCCCCGAGGCCGCGGCCGAGCGCAAGGTCGTGCAACAGCCCACCCGCAAGGCCCCCGCGCAATCGCGTCAGGCGCAGGCGGACAGCCAGCCTTCGCTGCCGCTTTCCGAGCCGGAGCCCTACGAGTTCCCGCCCCTGACCCTGCTGACGAACCCGACGACGATCGAGCGCCACCACCTCTCCGACGAGGCGCTGGAGGCCAACGCCCGGATGCTGGAGAACGTGCTCGACGATTACGGCGTGAAGGGTGAGATCACCAGCGTGCGCCCCGGCCCCGTGGTCACCATGTACGAACTGGAGCCCGCGCCGGGCCTCAAGGCCAGCCGCGTGATCGGCCTTGCCGACGATATCGCCCGGTCGATGTCGGCCCTTTCGGCGCGTGTCTCCACCGTGCCTGGCCGCACCGTGATCGGCATCGAACTGCCGAACCAGAACCGCGAGATGGTGGTCCTGCGCGAGATGCTGAGCCACCGCGATTTCGGCGACGGCTCCCACAAGCTGCCGCTGGCGCTCGGCAAGGACATCGGCGGCGAGCCGGTGATCGCCAACCTCGCCAAGATGCCTCACCTGCTGATCGCGGGTACGACCGGCTCGGGTAAATCCGTGGCCATCAACACCATGATCCTCTCGCTTCTCTACAAGCTGAAGCCGGAAGATTGCCGGATGATCATGATCGACCCGAAGATGCTGGAACTTAGCGTCTATGACGGCATTCCGCACCTGCTCAGCCCCGTTGTGACGGACCCGAAGAAGGCCGTTGTGGCCCTAAAGTGGACCGTCGGCGAGATGGAAGAGCGCTACCGCAAGATGTCCAAGATGGGCGTGCGCAACATCGACGGCTACAACTCCCGCGTGAAGGACGCTCTCGACAAGGGCGAGATGTTCTCGCGTACCTTCCAGACCGGCTTCGATGACGAGACCGGCGATCCGGTCTTCGAGACCGAGGAATACATGCCCGAGAAGATGCCCTACATCGTGGTCGTCGTCGACGAGATGGCCGACCTGATGATGGTCGCGGGCAAGGAGATCGAGGCCTGCATCCAGCGCCTCGCGCAGATGGCGCGGGCCTCCGGCATCCACCTGATCATGGCGACGCAGCGCCCCTCGGTCGACGTCATCACCGGCACGATCAAGGCCAACTTCCCGACGCGGATTTCCTTCCACGTCACCTCCAAGGTCGACAGCCGCACGATCCTGGGCGAGATGGGCGCCGAGCAGCTTCTCGGCATGGGCGACATGCTCTACATGGCGGGCGGTGCGAAGATCACCCGCGTCCACGGGCCGTTCTGTTCCGACGAGGAGGTCGAGGAGATCGTCCGCCACCTCAAGAGCTTCGGGCCGCCGGACTATGCCTCCTCGGTGCTGGACGGACCGGACGACGACAAGGAAAGCGACATCGACGCGGTGCTCGGCCTCTCGACCGGCGGAAACACCGGCGGCGAGGATGCGCTCTACGATCAGGCCGTGGCCATCGTGGTGAAGGATCGCAAGTGTTCGACCTCCTACATCCAGCGGAAATTGGGCATCGGCTACAACAAGGCCGCGCGTCTGGTGGAGCAGATGGAGGAGAACAGCCTCGTGTCCTCCGCCAACCACGTGGGCAAGCGAGAGATCCTCGTGCCGGAGCAGGACTAGCGCCTGCGCTGCCTGACTTGGGCCGGCAATAGCGAAACGGATGCGCCATGGTTATCGGCGTATCCTACGCGGCAAAGCTGTTCTCGCGCGGGATTGATATCGAGTGATGGAACGCGGTTATCGCATAGCGCGTTACCCATACCTATATTCAGGGCAAGCCACTCGAATCGGAGCCTTATTCCATGTCCATGACTCGCCGTACCCTTCTGGGGGCCACCGCCGCGTTCACGCTTGCCGGCACAACCGCCGCTTTCGCCAACGCCATCCCGCTCGCCGATCTCTCCGCCTATCTCAACGCGATGCAGACCGCGCAGAGCCCGTTCACGCAGATCAATTCCGACGGATCCGTTTCAACCGGAACCGTCTACATCCACCGCCCCGGCCGGGTGCGTTTCGACTATGACGGAGACGATCTCCTCGTCATGGCCGGCGGGAGCCAGGTCGCAATTTTCGACGGTCGCGCGTCGGGCGGGCCCGAGCAATACCCTCTGGCCGAGACGCCCTTGCGCATCATCCTGCAACGCAACGTGAACCTCGGCCGCTCCGGCATGGTCAGCGAGCATTCCTTCGACGGCACCTCCACGCGCGTCGTGGCGCGCGATCCGGATCGACCGAACATCGGCTCGATCACGCTGGTGTTCACGCCGAACCCCATCGAGCTGCGTCAGTGGATCATTACCGATGAGGCAGGCGATCAGACCACGGTGGTGCTTGGCGCCCTGCAACAGGGCGCGAGCATCCCGGCACGCTACTTCTCCATCCCGCAGGAGATCAGCTCGCGTCGTGGCGGCTGATCGCAGATACGGTCGCTAGCAGCGCTCGAGCTGCTGGCGATACCGCTCGGCGCGGCTTTCCACGCGTCGGGCAACTTCCAGAAGCCATGGCTTCGAATTGTAGCTCGCACGCGCATAGCCCGTGTGTCCCTCGTGATAGGCGAGGTACTGGCGTCGGGTGTCGTTCAGCGGGATGTTGTTCCGCTCCAGCGTGAGGTTCATGTACCAGCCCATGAAGTCGGTGGCATCGCCGATGTCCGTCCGGTCGGCGCGGCGGTTCCCCGTGGCATCGCGGTACTCATCCCACGTCCCGTCGAGCGCTTGAGAGTAGCCAATGGCGGAGCTTTGGCGCCCCATCGGGATCACTCCGAGCGAGTAGCGGAAGGGCGGGCGGATATCGCCGTCGAAACGGCTCTCCTGATGGATGATCGCCATCAGGACATGCACCGGCACGTTCCAGTTGCGCTCGGCCCGGCGCATCGCGCGCATGTAGTGGGGGCGCTCGTCGGCAAGCGCGCAGGCGTCGTCGAGGTTGCGCGGAGATTCGAATTCCCGCGACCCACACGACGCGAGAGTGGCCGTAAGGCCAATCAGTAGAGTTCGTCTGTACATTGGCTGCTCTGCCTTTGAATTGCGCACTTTGCGGCGCGTTTTCAGGGAGTATAGCGGAAAATCGAGGGCAGGAAAACGGGTGGTTTACGCTAGGACGGCAGAAGGCACGAAAGCGTGATCGGCAGGGCCACGATGGCCAGCAGGGTCGAGGTTACCACAAGGCTCGCGGCGGCATCGGGATCAGTGCGGTAACGCTCGGCCATGAGGTAGGACGTGACACCCACGGGCGTCGCCATCTGCAGGATCAGCACGGCGAGCGGGATGCCCGTCAGGCCCAAGGCGTTGCCGACGACGACCCCAAGGGCCACGCCGATCGTCAGCTTGAGCGCCGAGAGGCCGAAGGCCCGCGTCACATGGGCGGGTTTCAGCCGAGCCACAGCCGCGCCAAGCGTCAGCAACATCAGCGGTATGCCCATCTGCCCAATGAGGGTGAGCGCGTTCATCGCAACCGCTGGCGGCTCCCACCCCGCGACCAGCGCAAGCACCCCAAGCACCGATGCCCACAGGATCGGCTCCTTCAGGACCCGCGCCGGGTTCTGGACCCCCGCGACCATCCAGAGGCCCGCGGTAAACATCACGATCGCCATGATCGCAAAGACCACGATCGCCAGCCCCAACCCGGTATCCCCAAAGGCGAAGAGCGCCAGGGGAAGGCCTAGATTGCCTGTATTTCCAAAGGTTAACGGCGCCCAGTAAGCCCGCAGATCGAGGTGGAAAAGCCGCACCACTCCGTATCCCGCCGCTGCCGCCAGCAGGTAGCAGAGGACGCTCGCCAGGGAGAGGGCAGCGAGCGCGCCCGGATCTATGTCCGCGTTCACCAAAGCGGTGAAGATCAAGCAGGGCACCGCGAGGGTCATCGCCAGTCGCGTCACGAAGGCGGTCGGGTAATCGAAACCGCGGCGCACCCAGACGAATCCGGCTGCTCCCAGGATAAAAACCGGAGCGGTAATCTCCAAAACTGTCAGGGCGAGGTTCACAAACTGTTTCCTGCGCGAATCGGCCGCCGGGATGGACAAACCCACGCACGGTTCGGTAATGACTCATGATAAGTTCTGGGGGCAATGCATGCTTGAGACGCAAGCCAAATACAACATCGGTCAGGTCGTCCGGCACCGTAAACACCCGTTTCGCGGGGTTGTTTTCGATATCGATGCAGAATTCTCCAATTCCGAGGAATGGTACGAGGCGATCCCTGAAGAAGCGCGCCCGCTGAAGGACCAGCCGTTCTATCACCTCCTCGCGGAGAACGATCAAACCTACTACGTTGCCTATGTCTCCGAGCAGAACCTCGTGCCTGATGACACCGGAGAGCCGGTCACGCATCCCGACCTTCCTGAACTGTTCGGCGAGTTCGACAATGGCCACTACCCGCTGGAATACCAGCTGAACTAGGCCCGGCCTTTTCGCGCCAAAGCGAGGGCCACCAAATCACCACATTCCCTGCCGCCAGCGCGCATCTCGCGCGCTAATGCAGCACGCACCGCTCCCACCTTCATCTTGGCCAATACAACTCCCCCCGGAGGGATCCCCAAGCCAGCCCAACGCGCCGCAAGCAGACAAGGCACGCTCCGGCTAGAGCCTCAGACCCTAGCCGAGCGTGCGCAAATGCTGTGTCAGCGCATCGATATTGCCGCCGCGCGCTTCCAGCATCGCGCCGATTTCCGTGCGCTCCGAAATCATCAGGTTCACGCCCTCGATGATCAGGTTGAAGAACAACGGCCGTCCCGAGCCATCGGACACCAGCCAGCGCAACTCGAAGGGGGCCTCGTTGCGCATGTTCACGGTCGTGATCACCTCGAAGAACGAGCGCACGGGGCGGGCCGAATTCACGGTGATCGAGCCGCCGATGAATTCGCGGAAGCGACGGCCGTATTTGGCCGAGAAGTAATCCTGAAACGCCTCGGTAAACGCCCGCATCTGGGCGTTCGAGGCCGTGCGCGCCACCGGGCCGAGGACCGAGCGGGCGATGGTCGGCACGTCGGCATAGGTGCTCAGGATACGCTCCATGTCGCGCAGGATGCTGGCCTCTGATCCGCCAGAGGCGATCACCCGGTTCACGTCCGCCACGGCGGCCTCCACCAGCGCCTGCGCCTGACTGGCGTTCAGCGCGTGAGCGGGGCGCGGCAGGAAGGGCAGAGCAGCCCCTGCGGCAGCGGTTGAAAGAAAGGCGCGGCGGCCCAGACGAAGGCGGAGGTTTGCGAGTTTATTGGGCATAGGGATCAAAATACGGGTCCGAATAAGGGTCATAATTGGGGTCCGCGGCAACCGCAGCCGCGGCGGCGGCAGGGTCGGCATCGGCGTAGGGGTCTTCGTAATCGGCCTCAGCGCCGGAAAGCTCGAACCGGCGCTGCTGCAGGTAGAGAGAGCGGAGCTGCGCATAGCTGTCAGCGCTCTCGTAGAGCACCGAGTCGATCGTGCCATCGAACTCGTAACGGGAGTTCAGGCCCGAGGCGACGCTCGTCACCGTCAGGTAGCGGCTTTCGGGCGTGTCGACGTAGTGGCGCAGGGGGTTGAGGGCAAAGTCCACGACCATGCCGACGGTATCGCGGGTGGTCGACGGGCCAAGGATCGGATGCACCACGTAATCCCCTTCACCCACGCCATAAACGTGGAGGGTTTCTCCGAAATCCGTGGTCTCCTCGTGCACGCCAAGGGCCGAGGCCACGTCGAACAGGCCCGCGACGCCGAGCGTGGAGTTCAGCGCAAACCGCAACGTGTTCTGCGCCGCATCCCCCAGACGGAACTGCAGGACGTTGTTCAGCACGTAACCGGGCTGGTTCAGATTCGACGCGAAATTCGACACCCCGACCCGCACGGGCTCAGGAATGCCGCCGCCATAAGCGTCTGAGGCAGGTCCCAGAAGGGCGCGATCCAACGCGAGGTTCGTCTCATGGGCCGCACGGTTGCGGGCCTCATCGGCGTCGGCAATCTGGTCACCCGGCGGCAGGGTCGCCGGCCCACAGGCCGCGATCGTCAGCACCAGTGCCACGGCGCAGCCACGCCCGATGAATTGCGAAAACAAGTAGCGCACGTCGATCCCCCAGAACCAGTGCATCTGCCACGGCGTCGGCCTACACACTTTCTAAAGGGTATAGGGTAAAAATGCAGGGCACCACACCCTTGTTTCATCGGCACGGAGGGTCGGCCTGTCAAGGCGGGCCAGCGGCTGAACAGGGTCAACAAGAGGTGACCATGCAATGCCCCCGATCGCGAAAGACGAGTTGGCAGAGTTTCGCCGACGCAACAGTTGGATCTTGGGGGCGGTCGCTCTTTTCAGCCTCTTCGTGAACCTCCTGATGCTGACCGGTCCGCTCTTCATGCTGCTGGTCTACGAACGGGTGCTCGGGTCCGGCAGTGAAGAGACCTTGTTGGCGCTTTCGATATTGGTGGCGTTCCTGTTCCTGATGATGGGTGTACTCGACTACGCCCGCGCCCGCGTGGCCGCGCGCTTCGGTGCCCGGCTGCAGACCGCGTTTGACGCCCGCGTCTTCCGGGCCGCGATGGCCCGGGCGCAGCGCACCGGTGAGGCTCAGACAGCCCTGTCGGATCTGTCCGCGGTGCAGCGGCTGATGTCCTCTCCGGTCTTCATGGCACTCTTCGACCTGCCCTTCACGCCGATGTTCATCATCGCGATCTTCATGTTTCACCCGTGGCTCGGCTGGCTCGCCCTCGGTGCCACGCTGTTCCTCGTCGCCGTGACGGTACTGAACCGGATCACGACGGCGCGGCCCCTGGCCGAGGCTGCGGAGACCAGCCGCGCGGCGGACCGCATGGTGGGCGCGATGCAATCATCCGCAGAGGTCATCCGCGCCCTTGGAATGCGCAGCGCGGCGCTCGACCGTTGGCACGGTCAAAGGGCGCGCGCGCTTGACGTGGGCATGGGCGTCGCCGATCGGGCCGGCAGCTTCGCGACCCTCTCCAAGACCCTGCGCCTGTTCCTGCAATCGGCGATCCTGGGTCTCGCGGCGCTTCTGGTCCTCCGAGGAGAACTCCGGGCAGGGGCGATGATCGCGGGCTCGATCCTGATGGGCCGCGCGCTCGCTCCCATCGATCTGGCCATCAGCCAATGGCCGGTGATCCAAGAGGCCGCGCGCGGCTGGACGCGTTTGCGAACCCTTCTGATGTCCGAACGGGAAGCACCGGCGCGATTGTCCTTGCCGAGGCCCAAGGCCGTCCTGGAAGTCGCAGGCCTGACCGTTGCTCCCCCCGGAGCGTCCAAACCAGCGCTGCGCGCGATCTCGTTCCGCCTCCAACCCGGAGAGGCCATCGGCATCATCGGTCCATCGGGGTCCGGCAAGACGACGCTGGCGCGCGCGCTCACCGGGGTTTGGCCCATCGCGGGGGGCTCCATCCGGTTGGACCGCGCGACGCTGAACCAATACGATCCCGACGTTCTGGGCAGGCTGATCGGCTATCTGCCGCAGAGCGTCAGTCTGTTTGACGGCACCGTTGCGGATAACATCGCCCGCCTCGACGCCAAGCCGGACGCGCAGGCGGTTACCTCTGCAGCGGCCGCGGCGGCGGCGGATACGATGATCCGGGCGTTGCCGCAGGGCTATGATACCGAGCTTTCCGGCAACGGCCCGAGCCTATCCGGCGGGCAGGTGCAGCGGATCGGGCTCGCCCGCGCGCTTTATGGTGATCCGGTGCTTCTGGTGCTGGATGAGCCGAACTCGGCGCTCGATCACGAGGGTTCCGAGGCGCTGAACCGCGCGGTGAGAGAGATGAAGGCCGCGGGCAATGCCGTGTTGATCATGGCCCACCGTCCGAACGCCATCCAGCAATGTGACAAGCTTCTGGTCCTGAGCGGCGGTGTCGTACAAGCCTTTGGCCCCCGTGACGAGGTTCTGGCGAAGGTGCTGCAAAACAGCGCCGAGGTGCAAAGGGTGACGCTGGCGCAAGCTGTGGGGGACCTGACATGAGCCGCAGCCCGCGCCCCGCATGGTCTCTGCGCGGCCCGATGGTGATCGGGGTCGTTGCGCTGATTATCCTGGTGGTTGGATTCGGTGGCTGGTCGGTGTCTACGACGCTCGCAGGGGCGGTCGTGGCCTCTGGTCAGATCGAGGTGGACCGCAACCGGCAGGCAATCCAGCACCCCGAGGGCGGCGTCGTGGCCGAGCTTTTGGTGGATGAGGGAGACCGGGTGGCGGAGGGGCAGGTGCTCGTCCGGCTCGACGCATCCGAGGCGATGACAGAACACCTCGTCGCCCGTGCCCGCCTCGCCGAGACGGGCGCCCGTCGCGCCCGGCTGGAGGCAGAGAGGGACGGTGCAAGTACCCTCGCGTTCTCCGAGGCGCTTCAAGCCATCGCGGACCGCGATCCTGACGTGGCAGAGGTGCTGGCCGGGCAGCAGAACCTGTTCCGCGCCCGCGCCGACACGTTGGCCCGCGAACAAGAGCAATTGCGCGGTCGGATCACCCAGATCGGCGCGCAAATCGATGCGCTGCATGCACAGGAAGCCGCGCTTGAGGCGCAGATTTCTCTGGCCGGGGAAGAGCTGATCCGGCGCCGGAGCCTTCTGGAACGCGGCTCCGGCACGGTCGAGCCTGTCGTGCGTCTGCAACGGGAACTCGCGCAATTGCGCGGGCAACTGGGGCAGGCCGTTGCCGGGCGTGCGGAAGCCGCCGAGCGGGTGATCGAGACGGAACTCGCGATCCTGCAACTCACCACCGCGCATCGCGAACAAGCCATCGAGCAACTGCGGGAAATCCGGGTAAGCGAACAGGAACTCGTCGAGCGGACGGCAAGCCTCGAGCGGCGCATCTCCCTGCTCGAATTGCGCGCGCCCGTCGCCGGAACCATTCACGGCCTCACGATCTTCGGCGCCCGCGCCGTCCTGCGCCCTGCTGATCCCTTCGCCTACATCGTGCCGGAGGGACGGCCCCTGATCATCTCGGCCCGGGTGCCCGCCATCGATGTGGATCAGGTCTTCGAGGGACAATCGGTGTCGCTGCGCTTTCCGGCCTTCGATCAACGCGCGATGCCAGAGGTCGCGGGGCAGGTCACGCGGGTCTCGGCGGACGCCTTCGTGGATGAGGTCAGCAGCAGCAGCTTTTACCGAACGGAGATCACCATGACCGACGAACAGGCCCGACGCCTCGGCGGCCGGGTCCTGATCCCCGGCATGCCGGTGGAGGCTTATATTCGGACCGAGGATCGTACACCCCTGGCCTACCTGCTGGAGCCTTTCACCACCTATTTCTCCCGCGCGATGCGGGAGAGCTAAACGGCCTTTCCTTGCCGCGCGCACCGACTTAGGGTCGCGGCGAAATCACAACTTTGGGGAGGCTCGGACATGAGCGGAAACTTTGAAGCACGGCTCGCAGATCTTGGTGTGACCTTGGGCGACGCGACGGCCCCGGCCGCCAACTACGTACCCTTCGTGCAGGTCGGCGACACGCTCTACGTGTCCGGTCAGATCTCGATGGAAAACGGTGAGATGATCACCGGCAAGATCGGCGCGGAGTTGAGCGTGGAAGAAGGCGCCGCAGCCGCCCGCGTGTGCGCGATCAATCTTCTCGGTCAGGTGAAGGCCGCCTGTGGTGGCGATCTGGACCGGCTGGAGCGTGTCGTGAAACTGACCGGCTTCGTGAACTCCACGCCGGATTTCGGCGATCAGCCCAAGGTCATCAACGGCTGCTCCGATTTCCTCGTCGAGGCTCTGGGCGATGCCGGCCGTCACGCGCGCTCGGCCGTCAGCGCCGGGGCGCTTCCGTTCAACGTCGCCGTCGAGATTGAAGGCATCTTCAAGATCAAGCCATGAACCCCCCGCTTCCGCCCGTATTTCTGCGCCGGCCGCTGACCCATCGCGGTCTCCACGATCGCGCCCGGGGTGTGATCGAGAACAGCGCCGGCGCGGTTCGGGCGGCCGTGGCACAGGGCTACGGGATCGAGATCGACGTGCAACTCGCGTCAGACGGCGCGGCGATGGTATTCCATGACGACAAACTGGACCGTCTGACCCCGGAAAGCGGCCCGATCCGCGGGTGGGCGTCGCGCGATCTGGTGAACGTCACGTTGACCGGATCGTCGGAAACCGTGCCCACGCTGCCCGAGGTGCTCGAAATCGTCGACGGACAGGTGCCGCTGTTGATCGAGCTGAAGGATCAGTCCGATGGCAACGGCGTCGCTCCCGATGAATTGGAGCGCGCGGTGGCTGCGGCCTTGAAGGACTATGACGGTCCGGTCGCGGTCATGTCCTTCAACCCCTACATGGTCGCCAACTTGGCCAAGCGAGCGCCGAGCGTTCCGCGCGGCATCGTGACCGATGGCTACAACGAGACGGAGTGGCCTGACCTCGCCCCCGACACCCTGCGGGCCTTGCGTGAGATCGGCGCCTTCCACGACGTTGGCGCGAGCTTCATCAGCCACAACCGGGCCGATCTGGCCGCGCCGCGGGTGGCGGAGTTAAAGGCCAGTGGCGTGCCGATTCTCTGCTGGACGGTCCGCTCGCCTGAGCAAGAGGCCGAAGCCCGTCGCGTGGCCGACAACATCACGTTCGAGGGGTACATTCCCGACGAGGGATCGTGAGGGCGCGCCCGCGTGCGCGGGCCGAGGATTGACCCTCGCCGGCAAGGCCCCATCTGTGAGCTGACAGGAAACGGAGCGCACGCGTGGACGGTGATACCCAGATCAGCATCGAGGTTCTGACCTCTCTGTCGCAGATCGCGCCGGAGGATTGGGACGCCTGCGCCAGCCCCGAGCCGGGCCGTCCGCGCGACCCCTTCACCACCTACCGGTTCCTTGATGCATTGGAGCAATCGGGCAGCGTCGGGCCGGGCACCGGGTGGCAGCCGCGCTATCTCGTGGCGCGGATCGACGACCTCGTGATCGCCTGCGCGCCGATGTATGCCAAGGGCCACAGCCAGGGCGAGTATATCTTCGATCACAACTGGGCCCACGCCTACGAGAACGCGGGCGGCGCCTATTATCCGAAGCTGCAGATCGCGGCCCCCTTCACCCCTGCCACCGGGCGGCGGTTCCTGACCCGGCCGGGGCACGAGGCCACAGGCCTCTCGGCGCTGGTGCAGGGGGCGGTGCAGATCGCGGCGGAGAACGAGCTCTCCTCGCTGCACGTCACTTTCTGCACCGAGGATGAGGCCATCGCCGGGGAGCGGATCGGCCTGATGCGCCGCGCCTCGCAGCAGTTTCATTGGGTGAACGACGGCTACGCCAGTTTCGACGATTTCCTCGCCAACCTGTCGAGCCGCAAGCGCAAGAACATCCGCAAGGAACGCGCCCGCGCGCAGGATTTCGGCGGCGAGATCGTGAGCCTCACCGGCGACCAGATCGAGCCCGCCCATTGGGACGCCTTCTGGCACTTCTATCAGGATACCGGCGCGCGGAAGTGGGGCACGCCCTATCTCACCCGCGATTTCTTCGACCGCGTCCACGAGACCATGGCCGACGACGTGCTACTCTGCCTCGCGATCCGCGACGGTCGGCCAGTGGCGGGCGCGCTGAACTTCATCGGCGCCGACACGCTCTACGGGCGCTACTGGGGCTGCGTAGAAGACCACCCCTGCCTGCACTTCGAACTGTGCTACTATCAGGCCATCGACTACGCGATCGCCAACAGCCTCTCGCGGGTCGAAGCCGGGGCCCAGGGCGCGCACAAGCTGGCGCGGGGCTACCTGCCGGTGGAGACCCACTCGCTCCACTGGGTGCGGGACGCGGGCTTTGCCGAGGCAATCACCCGCTACCTCGAGGCGGAGAAGGAAGCGGTGGACGAAGAAATCGAGGTGCTGACAGGCTACGGCCCGTTCAAGCGCGCCCATGTGGAGGAGCAGGAGTGATGGCAGAGAAACTGACCGGCGCGGCCCGCGATGAGGCGCTAACCGATCTGCGCGAGGCCGGATGGGCCGAGGTCGAAGGGCGCGATGCGATCCAGAAGACCTTCCAGTTCAAGAACTTCACCCGCGCGTTCGGCTGGATGACGCAGGTGGCCATCGTGGCCGAGAAGATGAACCACCACCCCGAATGGTCCAACGTCTACAAGACCGTGGAGGTCACTCTGGCGACCCATGACGTCGACGGGCTCTCCCCGCTGGACGTGGAACTCGCCCGGAAAATGGACCGCCTCGCCGGGTAGCGAGGCGGCCCGGAAGCTCAGATCTGCTCGAGCAGCGCCTCGCCGGAGGAGACATCGCAGGTGCCCGGCGAGTCCTCGGCGTCGATGGATTTCACCACGCCGTCCTCGGCATAGAGCGCGTAGCGGCGCGAGCGGTCGTAGAAGCCGGCGCCCTCGGCGGTCCAGTTCATGCCGATCGCCTTGGTGAACTCGGCCGCCGCGTCGCCGAGCATCGTGATGCCGGCCTCTTTCGCGCCGGTGGAGTCGCTCCAGGCGTCCATGACGAAGGGGTCGTTGACCGACACGCAGATGACCTCGTCCACGCCCTTGGACTTGAAGCCCTCCATGTTGCGGATGAAGCTCGGCACATGGGCGGTGGAGCAGGTGCCGGTGTAAGCGCCGGGCAGGCCGAAGATCGCCACCTTGCGACCTTTTGTCAGGCTGTCCATCTGGACCTGCTCGGGGCCGTCGTTGCCCATCCGCAGAACCGTCGCGTTCGGCAATGTGTCGCCCTTGGAAATCGTCATAGTCGCTTCTCCCGTGCTTGAAGGTTTGTCTCCCTCGCATATAGGGTCTGCCGAGTTGAGGGCCAACGAGGAAGCGCGACATGGAGAATATTATCGTCATCGGGGCAGGACAGGCGGGGGCGTCCTGCGTCGCCAAGCTGCGGGCCGAGGGCTTTGAGGGCAAGATCACCCTGATCGGGGACGAGCCGGTGCCACCCTACCAGCGCCCGCCGCTTTCCAAGGCCTACCTGCTTGGCGAGATGGCGCTGGAGCGGCTCTATCTGCGGCCCGAGGCATGGTACGGCGAGAACGGGATCGAGCTGCGCCTGGGCAGCACCGTCGATGCGATCGATGCGGCGGCGAAAACCGTCACCCTTGGCGACGACGTGCTGCCCTATGACGCACTGGTGCTCGCCACCGGCTCGACCCCGCGCCGGCTTCCCGCGAACATCGGTGGCGACCTCGGCGGAGTGCACGTGGTGCGGACCCTTGCTGATGTCGATGCGATGGAGCCCGCCGTGGCGGAGGGGCTTCGCGCCCTGATCGTCGGCGGCGGCTACATCGGGCTGGAGGCCGCGGCCGTCGCCCGCAAACGCGGCATGGATGTCACGCTGGTGGAGGCCACGCCGCGCATCCTCGGCCGCGTCGCCGCGCCCGAGACGGCGGATTATTTCCGCGAGTTGCATCGCGCGCAGGGTGTGCGGGTGCTGGAAGGCGTCGGGCTGGATTGCCTCAACGGAGTTGACGGCCACGTCGTCGGCGCGATCCTGACCAACGGGGAAGAGCACCCCTATGACCTCGTGATCGCCGGCATCGGTATCATCCCCAACGATGGCCCGGCGAAGATGGCCGGTGTCGAGATGGACAACGGCATCGCCACCGACTCGAAGGGTCGCACCTCCGACCCGAATATCTATGCGGCTGGCGATTGTGCCTCGCTGCCGTTCCGCGGCCAGCGCATCCGGTTGGAGAGCGTGCAGAACGCCATCGACCAGGCAGAGGCCGTGGCGAAGAATATCCTCGGGCGCGACGAGGATTACGTCCCGCAGCCGTGGTTCTGGTCCGACCAATACGACGTGAAGCTGCAGATCGCCGGCCTGAACACGGGCTACGACAAGGTGATCGTGCGCGATGGCGGGGCGATGCGGTCCCACTGGTATTACGCCGGTGATACGCTCCTCGCCGTGGACGCGATGAACGACCCGCGCGGCTACATGATCGGCAAGCGCCTGATCGAGGCCGGGAAATCCCCCGACCCGGCCGTGATCGCCGATCCCGAGAGTGACCTGAAGCCTCTGCTCAAGGCATGAGGGTCGGGCGATGAGGATCGTCGGCGGCCGCCTGCGCGGCAAGAAGCTGGCGGAGGTCGGGGCAGGGGACGCGGCGGCGCACCTGCGCCCCACCTCCGACCGGGTGCGGGAGAGCCTGTTCAACCTGCTGACCAACGGCCGCAACGGCGACCTCGTGCGTGATGCCAAGGTGCTGGACCTCTTCGCAGGCACCGGCGCGCTTGGGCTCGAGGCGCTCAGCCGGGGAGCATCCCAGGCCACCTTCGTGGACAGCGGCGCTGCATCACGCGTGCTTTTGCGCGAGAACATCGCGCTGTGCTCGGCGCAGGCAATCACCAAGGTCTTCCGTACCGACGTGGCCGACCTCGGTCCGCCCCGCACGCCGGTCGATCTCGTCTTCCTCGACCCTCCCTATGGCAAGGGTCTGGGCGAGGCCGCGCTGGAGACCATCATGGCGCAAGGCTGGCTTGCCCCTGGCGCCACCGTCGTCTGGGAGGAAAGCCGCCCCCCGATCGTTCCCGCGCCCTTCCAGCTGCTGGACCAGCGCAGCTATGGTGGCACAACGATCACGATCCTGAGGTTCCCATGATCCCGGATCTCGTCATCTTCGACTGCGACGGGGTGCTGGTGGATTCCGAGCCGATCTCGAACCAGACCATCGCCGATGCCTTGTCCGAGATGGGCGTGAGCTGCACGCTGGAGGAAACCATGGCGGCCTTCGTCGGCAAGAGCATGGCGCAGGTGGCTGAAGGGGTGCGCGCCATGGGGGCAGAGCTGCCGGGTAGTGACGCCGACTGGATCGACAGCATCTACGCCCAGACCTACGCCCGCCTGCGCGCCGGAGTGGACCCCATTCCCGGCGTCACCGCGGTGCTCGACGCGCTGGACGCGGCGGGCGTGCCCTATTGCGTGGCCTCCAACGGCTCGGACGAGAAGATGGACATCACCCTCGGCGCCACCGGCATGGCCGAGAGGTTCCGGGGCAAGCGCTTCTCGGCACAGACCCTCGGCGTCTCGAAGCCCGACCCCGATCTTTTCTTCATCGCCGCGCAATACATGAGCACCGTGCCGGGCCGTGCCGTCGTGATCGAGGACAGCGCCTCGGGCGCCCTGGGTGCGCAACGGGCCGGGATGCGCTGTTTCGGATACGCCCCCACAGACGGCGCGGCGCTGGAGGCGGTTGGAGCCGAGATCTTCCGCTCCATGGATCAGCTACCAGCCCTGCTCGGCCTGCCGCATTAATCCACAACATCTTGCTACGCCGGGTCTTGTTTACCGAATCTCAATATGGGACGTTCAGCCTATAACGAGCACTTGAATAAAATTCGACAGGCTGCACCCCCGATGTTGGTCGAACATCCCGACACATCTGCCCTTCTGAAGGCCACCTTCGGATTCGATGACTTCCGCCCCGGTCAGGCGGAAATCGTGGAGGCTGTGGCCTCGGGCAAGGACGTGCTCGCGATCATGCCGACGGGCGGCGGCAAATCCCTGTGTTTCCAGCTTCCCGCGCTGATGCGCGAAGGGGTGACGGTGGTGATCTCGCCGCTCATCGCCTTGATGCGCGACCAGGTGCGCGGCCTGCGCGAGGCGGGCGTCGCCGCCGGCGCGCTGACTTCCGGCAACACGCCCGAAGAAACCGACGCCGTTTGGGAAGGGCTCGAGGACGGCTCGTTAAAGCTGCTCTACATCGCGCCGGAACGCCTTGCCTCCTCGGGAACCGAGCGGATGCTGGCGCGGGCCAATGTGTCACTCGTTGCGGTGGACGAGGCCCATTGCGTCAGCCAGTGGGGACACGACTTCCGCCCCGATTACCTGCGCCTCGGTGCCCTGAAGCGCGCGCTGAACGTGCCGCTCGCCGCATTCACCGCCACCGCCGACGCCGAAACCCGCGCCGAAATTTGCGAGCGTCTGTTCGATACCGAGCCGGACGTCTTCCTGCACGGCTTCGATCGCCCGAATCTGAGCCTCGCTTTCGAGGTGAAGAACCAACCCCGCCAGCAAATCCTCTCCTTCGCCGCCGCGCGCAAGGGGCAGCCGGGCATCGTCTATTGCGGTACCCGCGCCAAGACCGAGACGCTGGCAAAGGCGCTCCGCGACGAGGGCCACAGCGCCTGCCATTATCACGGCGGGATGGAGGCCGAGGATCGTCGCGTGGTCGAGACCCGCTTCAATCAAGAGGACGGGCTGATCGTCTGCGCCACGGTGGCCTTCGGCATGGGCGTCGACAAGCCGGACATCCGTTGGGTCGCCCACGCCGACCTGCCCAAGTCGATCGAAGGCTATTACCAGGAGATCGGCCGCGCCGGCCGCGATGGCGCTCCCGCCGATACGCTCACCCTCTACGGCCCCGACGACATCCGCTTCCGCCGCCAGCAGGTGGATGAGGGCCTCGCGCCCCCGGAACGCAAATCCGCCGACCACGCCCGTCTGAACGCGCTTCTGGGGCTCGCCGAGGCGCAGGGTTGCCGCCGCAAGGTGTTGCTCTCCTATTTCGGCGACGACGCCGAGGATTGCGGCAACTGCGATCTCTGCGCGAAGCCGCCCGAATTGTTCGACGCTTCCGTCGCCGTGCAGAAGGCGCTCTCGGTCATGTTACGTACGGGCGAATATTTCGGCGCGGGCCATCTGATCGACGTGCTGCTCGGCGCGCAGAACGAAAAGATCCGCCAGCGCGGTCATGACCGTCTGTCGACCTACGGTATCGGGACGGAATTCGACAAACGCGGCTGGCAGGCGGTGTTCCGGCAGATGATGGGCCGCGATCTGGTGCGCCCCGACCCGGAGCGCCACGGTGCCTTTCGCATGACCGAAGCCGCCCGCCCGATCCTGCGCGGCGAGGAAAGCATCACCCTGCGTCGCGACACCATCGCCAAGGCCCCCCGCCGCCCCGCCGTGAAGATGCTGGTGAGCGAGGAGGACGCGCCGCTGATGTCCGCGCTCAAGGCCAAGCGCCGTGCCCTCGCGGAGGATGCCCGCGTGCCCGCCTACGTCATCTTCACCGACAAGACGCTGATCGAGATGGCCGAGAAACGGCCTGCCACGCTCGACGAGATGGCCCGCATCTCTGGCGTCGGCGCCACCAAGCTGGAGCGCTACGGCACCGCTTTCCTGCAAGTGATCACCGGCGATGCACCCGAGCCTGTCCACCCCGCCCGCCGCGCCCTCGCGGGCCGCGACGCGGGCGATGTCTTCGACCGGCTGATGGAGGTGCAGCAGGACCTGATGCGCGGCGACGACGGCACCGGCAAGTACCTCTCTGTCACCCATTCGACCCTGCGCAAGATTGCCGAACGCAAGCCTGCCTCCGTCCATGACCTCTCGCGCATAGCGGGCATGGGAGAGAAGCAGATCGACCGGTTCGGTGATGCGTTCCTCGATGTCCTACGCGAGGCTGGATGAGCCCGCGCCCTCCGCCCGCGGCTGGATAAACTGCGCCCGACACATATATCAGGCACATCGTCTGACCCTCACTGCACCGCTGAAGAAGGCCCGCCCATGCTTACCGTGATCTCCCCCGCCAAACGCCTCGATTGCACCGAGCGCGACGTCGCCACGACGACACCGGAATTCATGGACGACGCGGTAACCCTCGCGCGCGCCGCCAAGCGCCTAAGCCAGGCCGAGCTGCGCAAGCTGATGGACATCAGCGCCGAACTCGCGAAGCTCAACGCCGAACGTTTCAAGGCCTTCGAGACCGACGCCGAGCCGACCCGCCCCGCCGCCCTTGCCTTCGCCGGCGACACCTACGCCGGGTTGGAGGCCACAAGCCTCGACGCCGACACGTTGGCATATGCCCAGGATCACCTGCGCATCCTCTCGGGGCTCTATGGGCTGCTGCGCCCGCTGGACGCGATCAAACCCTATCGCTTGGAAATGGGCAGCCGGCTGAAGACCCGCAAAGGCCCGTCGCTCTACGCCTATTGGGGATCGCGCCTGTCCGAGGCGCTCAACACCCAGGCCGAAGCGGTGCGCACCGACACGCTGATCAACTGCGCTTCGGTCGAGTATTTCTCCGCCGTGGACGAGAAGGCCCTGAACCTTCAGGTCATCACGCCGCAATTCTACGAGGAAAAACCCGGCGGCCCCAAGATCGTCAGCTTCTTCGCCAAAAAGGCCCGGGGTGCCATGGCGCGCTTCATTCAGGAACGCCGCCTCACGGATCCCGCGCAGATCCTCGACTTCGACACTGGCGGCTACACTCATGCCCCCGAGCTCGGCACTGATACGAAACCCGCCTTCCTCCGCACGGAGGCCGCTCAGAAAGCGGCCTGATACGTCGCCCGCGCGGCCTCCAGCTGCTTCATCTTGGCCTTACAACTCTCAGGGGGTCCGGGGGATGAAATCCCCCGTGCGGCTCCGGTAGCCGCTCAATCGTGGCTCTTGCCCGCCTCGAGCGCTGCCTTCTGCGCGTCGCTTGCCTCGGTCTGATACTTCGCCTTCCACTCGCCGTAAGGCATCCCGTAGACAACCTCCCGCGCGGCTTCCTTGTCGATCTCGACGCCGCGTGCTTCGGCCTCTTCCTGGTACCAGCGGCTCAGGCAATTGCGGCAGAAACCGGCGAGATTCATCATGTCGATGTTCTGGGCGTCCTTGCGACTGTCCAGATGCGCCAGAAGGCGGCGGAACGTGGCGGCTTCCAGTTCCGTTTTGGTGGGCTCACTCATGTCTAAACTCCATTGCTTTGGGTCACAGATCGGTATTGGCGACGGTGGCTTCAAGCAGCTTGGCCAGTCGCAGGCCCCAAGCCGCCTGGTCGTCCTCTCGCTCGATCAGGTCGTTGCGCACTTCCAGCAGGACGTGGCAACGCCCCGGCTGCACGCCGTGCCGATCCAGCGCGTCACCGGGCAACTTGCCGGTATAGGGTTGGTTGTCGCCAACGCAGAGGTCGTCCTCGTCGCGCAGCCGCGCCAATAGCGGCAGGGCAAGCCGTGTGTCATCGGCGTAGAGTACCGAAACGTGCCAGGGCCGGGGTGGCCGTCCGCGCAATTGCGGGGTGAAGCTGTGCACCGAGATGATGATCGGCGCCTCCCGTGCGGCAAGCACTTCGGCCACGGCATCGTGATAGGGCCGGTGATAGAGCGCCAACCGCCGTTCCAGTTCCGCCTCTGATGCGCCGCGATTGGCCGGGATGATGGAGCCGTCGTAGATCTGCATCAGCACCGTCGGATCATGCTCACCCCGGTTCGGGTCAATCACCAGACGCGAAAAGCGCGAGGCTACGACCGGCGCGTTCAGCGCCTCTCCCATGGCCTTCGACACACCCAAGGCACCGACGTCATAGGCGATATGGCGCGCCATATCCTCTTCCGGCAGGCCCAGGTCGCCGCCCGCCACGGCGTCGGGCACCCGGTTGCTGGCGTGGTCACAGGTCACCACCCACCGGCTGTCGCGTTCCGCGCCGAAGACCTCAACTGCATCCGTCATCTGACCGTCACCCAAACTTGCGAGACCCCACGGGTAAATCGGACTGCGGCCAAACGCCAGCGCTCTGCCCGGTTGTTCGAACGCGCTTTTTGGGTCAATACGGGGCAACGGCGCAAATGATAGCGCAAACATCGCCATGAAAGCGGTGCCCCAAGCACAAAAAAGGACGAAAGAGCCAATGAAACGCGACCGTAACGTCAAGATCGTAGCCACCCTTGGCCCTGCGTCCGATGATTATGAGATGATCCGGGCGCTGCACGAGGCGGGCGCCGATGTGTTTCGCCTGAACATGTCCCACGGGGATCACGCCGAGATCGCGATCCGTCACGGCATCATCCGCCAGATCGAAGCCGACATCGGCCAGCCGATCGCCATTCTCGCCGACCTTCAGGGGCCGAAATTGCGCGTCGGCGTGTTCGACAACGACGAAGGCTACGATCTCGAAGTCGGCGAGACGTTCCGCATGGACCTCGACGACACGCCCGGCGATGCGACCCGTGTGCAGCTGCCCCATACCGAGATCTTCGCCGCACTGGAGCCGGGCGCGCATCTGCTCATCAACGATGGCAAGATCCGCGTGAAGGTCATCGAATGCGGCAAGGATTTCGCGAACTGCGAGGTGATCGCGGGCGGGCGCATCTCGAACCGCAAGGGGGTGAACGTCCCCGACGTGGTGCTGCCGCTTGCCGCGCTCTCCGAGAAAGACCGCAAGGACTTGGAGTTCGTTTGCGAGTTGGGCGTTGATTGGCTGGCGCTCTCTTTCGTGCAGCGCAAGGATGATGTTGAGGAGGCGCGCAAACTGGCCAAGGGCCGGGCCGCGATCCTGTCGAAAATCGAGAAGCCCTCTGCGGTCAAGAATTTCGCCGAGATCCTCGAAGCCTCCGACGGCATCATGGTCGCCCGCGGTGATCTCGGGGTCGAGCTTCCGGTCCAGAACGTGCCGCCGATCCAGAAGCGGCTTGTCCGTCAGTGCCGTCACGCCGCCAAGCCGGTCATCGTTGCGACGCAGATGCTCGAGAGCATGATCGAAAGCCCGATGCCGACGCGCGCCGAGGTCTCTGACGTCGCGGCCGCGATCTACGAGGGCGCCGATGCCGTCATGCTCAGCGCGGAATCCGCGGCCGGCGACTTCCCGATCGAGGCCGTGACGACCATGAACAACGTGGCTGTCGAGGTCGAAAGCGACCCCACCTACCGCGAGGTCGTCGAGGCCAGCCGTGGGGGAGAGAAGGAAACCGTCGCCGATGCCATCGTATCCGCGGCGCGTGAAATCGCCGAGACGACGAACATCAAGCTGATCTGCTGCTTCTCCGAATCCGGTTCCACCGCGTCCCTGACGGCGCGCGAGCGTCCCAATGTGCCCATCCTCGCCCTGACCTCCCGCCAGGCGACCGCGCGGCGGATGTGCCTGACCTGGGGTTGTCATTGCGTCAAGGTCGGCACCGTGGGCCGCTTCAAGGAGGCCGTGATCAACGCCGTGCGCGCGGCCACGGCAGAGGGGATGGCCGAGGAATCGGATCAGATCGTCGTCACCGCGGGCGTGCCCTTCGGCCAGTCCGGCTCCACCAACATCCTGCGAATCGCCCCCTGCGACGAGCGGCTGATCTTCGCGTCCGAACTGGAATGACGATTCCGGTCAGCGCAGATATCCTTCTGGTGATCGCCACGATGGTCGGGATCTTGTCGTTCTCGTCCATCGTCGCGGCCTGGACGATGAAGCGCTGGCCGATCGTGGCCCTCATCTCCTTCGCCATCGCCTTGGGCCTTGTTTATTACGTCCATGACAGCGAACCGGGCGGGCTGGAGCCATTGGACATCCCCGATGCCTTCATTTCGGTCGCGGCGCGGATCCTGAACTGACGGCGGGACGTGCCAAATAGGGCGCCGATGGCGCGGGGCGTGGCTTTTATCTTGCGCAAATCCTCGCTTCGTCCTAAACGACCGCTTCCTACGGTGCGTCCGGCCAGAAACGGCATGCCGACGCGCGCCTGAACCACTCGACAATATAGGAGTTGGAAATGCCGAAGATGAAGACGAAGTCGAGCGCCAAGAAGCGCTTCAAGGTGACTGGCACCGGCAAGGTGATGGCTGCACAGGCAGGCAAACAGCACGGGATGATCAAGCGGTCGAACAAGTTCCTCCGCAATGCGCGCGGGATGCAGGAATTGTCCGCACCCGACCAGAAGATCGTCAAATCCTACATGCCCTACGACCGCTAAGGAGCCGCTGATATGTCCCGTACCAAAGGTGGAACCGTCACTCACCGTCGCCACAAGAAAGTCATCGACGCAGCCAAGGGTTACTATGGCGCGCGTTCGACGAACTTCCGCACCGCGACTCAGGCCGTCGACAAGGCGAACCAATACGCAACGCGCGACCGGAAGGCCCGCAAGCGCCAGTTCCGCGCCCTGTGGATCCAGCGGATCAACGCAGCCGTGCGTGCCCATGACGAGGCGCTGACATACTCGCGCTTCATCAACGGTCTGGCGAAAGCCGGGATCGAGGTGGACCGTAAGGTTCTGGCCGATCTGGCCGTGCACGAGCCCGACGCGTTCAGCGCGATTGTCGATCAGGCGAAGGCGGCGCTGTAAGCCTCCCATATCGTTTCAAGAATAATGAGCCCCGTGGTGCCGACCGGCACCGCGGGGTTTTTTTCTTGTCTGCCGCGACGGGCGGGTAGGGGTTAGTGATACTGCGGCAAGACCGCGAACTCGACCCGGCGGCTCAGGGCATCTGCACGCTCAGTCGGTGCGCCGGGAGACAATCTGCGAGAGCCGAAGCCGATGGGATCGAAACGGCTGGTGTCCAGCCCGGCAGCGCCAAGGGCGGCGATCACCGACTCCGCGCGTTCCCAGGACAGGGTGAGATTGTGTGTCTCGTCGCCCGTCGCGTCCGAATGCCCGCGCACCATGATGCGAATGCCGTCACATGACGTGGCGTGTTGCGCGAAAGCCCGCGCGGCTTCCAGATCGCCCGGGGCCGCGGCGGTGGAGCCTGCCGGGAAGCGGATCGCCAACCGCTCCGCCACGTCCTGCAGGGCCTCTCGACAGGTTTCGGTCGCGGCCTCCATGGCGTCCGCGTCGCGGGAGCCATGCGCGGCGGTGTCTTCCAGCGAGAGGGAGGTGAGGATCACCTCGCCCACGGCCAGGGGCGCTTCCGCACGCTCGTGCTGGAGTTCGCCCGGTAGAGCCTCCGCGTCGATGGAGGCTGCTGAATGACCGTCACGGTCATCCCGGATCTCAACATCAGGCGTCAGGCCGAGGCGGGGGGTGAACTCGACGATGGGCAGCGGGGCCGAAGGCTGGCGCGTCACCAACAGGCCGCCGACCACGGCCGACAGGGTGAGGACGACCGCTGTCAACATCAGCAGGGGTGGCGTGATCAGCTTGCGCGGCTCGGTGCTGTTCTGCTCCGCCTCGTTCGTTCCGCTCTGGTCGTCTTCTCGGGTCGCCATCAGCCAAACTCCGTTCGTACAGACGAAGCGCCGCGCGGGGCGGGTCGTCCGGGTGCGCTGTGGATACACGGGCGAAGGATCTCGGGTGCTGCCCTGCACCGGTCCACCCCATGGGTGAGGCAAGCGTCGGGGAACTACCCGGAACGCCTGTAGGTCAACTTTCCCACGTGTACCTGCTCAAATCTGCCGATGCTTTGGTGCCCGGCTTGCCGAGAAGGCTGAGGCCAAGCCGCGATTCAGTCAACGATTTGCAGCTTTCGAGGCTGATCCTAGATTGAAGCCGTTGCATGAAAGCCTCCTTCCTCCGGGTGCGTCGGCGGGCCTAGCATTGCCAATAAAGGTTAATATTGAGTTACTTGGCCTGTTGAGACGGGCAATGGACCGTCCAACCCGGCAGGCAACGGCAATTGTGGCGAGAATGCGGCGGCACGCGGGGGCCAGCTTGCATTCCGCCCTTCTCCCGCATAGGGATTTCCCCGGAATTAAGAGGCGGGAGCGCGCGAAAATGGACGGCTTGAACGAACTGCGAAGCAGCTGGATTGGCCGCATCGGGGACGCCTCGGACGAGGCGACGCTTGAGGAGCTTCGCGTCGCGGCGCTGGGCAAGAAGGGTGAGATCTCGCTGAAGATGCGCGAGCTGGGCAAGATGACGCCCGAGGAGCGGCAGGTCGCCGGCCCCGCGCTCAACGCTCTGAAGGACGAGGTCAACGCCGCCATCACCGCGAAGAAGGCAGGCCTTGCCGACGCCGCGCTGGACGAGCGCCTGAAGGCCGAATGGCTAGATGTGACGCTTCCCGCGCGGCCGCAGCGTGTCGGCACGATCCACCCCGTCAGCCAGGTCATGGAGGAGGTCACCGCGATCTTCGCCGACATGGGCTTCTCGGTCGCGGAAGGCCCTCAGATCGAGACGGATTTCTACAACTTCGACGCGCTCAACATCCCGGGCCACCACCCCGCGCGGGCCGAGATGGACACGTTCTACACGCACCGCGCCGAGGGCGATGACCGCCCGCCCCACGTGCTGCGGACCCATACCTCGCCGGTGCAGATCCGCCACATGGAGAAGCACGGCGCCCCCTGCCGGATCATCGCGCCGGGCCGCGTCTACCGCGCCGATTACGACCAGACCCACACGCCGATGTTCCATCAGGTCGAGGGGCTGGTTCTGGGCCGTGACATCTCCATGGCGAACCTGAAATGGGTGCTGGAAGAGTTCTACTCCGCCTTCTTCGGCACCAAGGTGAAAACCCGCTTCCGCGCCTCGCATTTCCCCTTCGTCGAGCCGGGCGCCGAGGTCGACATCCAGTGCAGCTTCGAGGGCGGCACGGTGAAGGTCGGCGAGGGCGACGATTGGCTGGAGATCCTCGGCAGCGGCATGGTGCATCCCAAGGTGCTGGAGGCCGGTGGCATCGACCCGGCGGAGTTCCAGGGCTTTGCGTTTGGGATGGGCATCGACCGCATTGCGATGCTGAAATACGGAATCCCCGACCTGCGCGACTTCTTCAACAGCGATCTGCGGTGGTTGAAGCACTACGGCTTCGGCGCGCTGGAAGTGCCGACGATCCATGCGGGGGTTTGAGCGGTGTTCGGTTGGTTTTGGAAGAGGCAGAGGTTTGAACATGTAAAGCTTGTGCAGCAAAATTTGCTGGCGATGGAGTACTTGGGGAAGGAATTTAAAACTGCCGTGAGGACGACGGTTGCACCGGACCTAGCATCGTCTATCGAGGGTTTGCGGGCTAGCTATCGTGTAGCAAAGGACCACTTGCAGTTCCTTGAATCAAACGATCTCCTAGCGCCGGACCACTTCGACGACCAATATCAGGCGCAGAAACAGCTTCGGCGAATGTATGACGGTTGGATGCATGGGAAGAAGGCGTTCGCACAGCAGTTTGGATCGGCGTCCGAAAAGCTAGAGAGCTTTGATCGGAAATTTACTCCCAACGAGGGATGGCGGGTGTTCGTAGAGCACTTCAATAAAAATTAGGGCAAGGCTTGCTCGCTTCCGCACCTGATGGCGGAACGGTTCTCGCTCAACGTGAAAGACAATGACATGAAATTCACCCTCTCCTGGCTGAAAGATCACCTCGACACCGAGGCGACGGTCACTGAAATCACCGATGCCCTGACGGACCTCGGGCTCGAGGTCGAAGGCGTGGAGGATCGCGCGGCGGCGCTGGCGAATTTCACCATCGCCCATGTCAAATCCGCCGAGAAGCACCCCGAGGCCGACCGCCTGCGCGTCTGCCAGGTCGAGACCGAGGACGGCGTGCAGCAGATCATCTGTGGCGCCCCCAACGCGCGCGAGGGCATCCACGTCGTGCTCGCCAAGCCCGGCGACTATATCCCCGGCCTCGACATCACCATCGGCGTCGGCAAGATCCGCGGGATCGAGAGCTTCGGGATGATGGCCTCGGAGCGCGAGTTGATGCTCTCGGACGAGCATGACGGGATCATCGAGCTAGAGGATGCGACCGTCGGCCAGAAGTTCGTCGACTGGCTCGCCAAGCATGATCCGGCCAAGGTCGACCCGGTAATCGAGATCGCGATCACCCCGAACCGTCAGGACGCGCTCGGCATCCGCGGCATCGCGCGGGACCTCGCGGCGCGCGGCGTGGGGGTGCTGAAGCCTCACGAGCCAAGCGAGATCAAGGGCAGCTTCAAGAGCCCGATCAACGTCACTATCGACGCCGATACGCTGGCCTCCGCGCCGCATTTCACCGGGCGGCTGATCCGGGGCGTCAAGAACGGCCCGAGCCCCGCGTGGTTGCAGGACCGCCTGCGCGCCATCGGGTTACGACCGATCTCGGCGCTGGTGGATATCACCAACTATTTCACCTTCGACCAGAACCGGCCGCTCCACGTCTTCGACGCCGACAAGGTTTCGGGCAACCTGCGGGTGCACAAGGCCGCAGGCGGCGAGGAAATCGAGGCGCTGGACGAGAAGACCTACAAGCTCCCCGAGGGGCACATGGTCATCAGCGACGACAAGGGACCCGAAAGCATCGCCGGCATCATGGGCGGCGCCGAGACCGGCTGCACCGAGGAGACGGTGAACGTCTTCCTCGAGAGCGCCTGGTGGGACCCGGTGGCCATCGCCTACGCAGGCCGCGCGCTGAAAATCAACTCCGACGCGCGCTACCGTTTCGAGCGTGGGGTCGATCCGGACTACACGCTACCCGGCCTGCATGCGGCGACGCAAATGGTGCTGGAGCTTTGCGGCGGCGAGGCTTCAGAGGTCGTGGAAGCCGGCGCCGCGCTCGACACCGCGCGGAGCTATACGCTGCGGCCCGACCGGGTGAAGTCGCTTGTCGGCATGGACGTGGCCGCCGATGAACAGGCGCGCATCCTGACGGCGCTGGGCTTCGAGGTCAGTGGCGAGGACGTGCTGGAAGTGGCCGTCCCAAGCTGGCGTCGCGACGTGCATGGCGAAGCTGATCTTGTAGAAGAAGTCGCGCGCGTGACGTCTCTTTCACAGTTGGAGCCGCAGCCTCTGCCGCGGGAGCCGGGTGTTCCGGCCCCGGTGCTGACCCCGATGCAGAAGCGTGAACGTGCCGCGCGCCGGACGATTGCGGCACTCGGCTACAACGAATGCGTGACCTACTCCTTCATCGACAAGGCCAGCGCCGAGCTGTTCGGCGGCGGCTCCGATGACGTGATGCTGGAGAACCCGATCTCCTCCGAGATGTCGCACATGCGCCCCGCTGTGCTGCCCGGTCTGTTGCAGGCCGCGGCCCGCAACCAGGCGCGCGGCCGGATGGACCTCGCGCTCTTCGAGGTGGGTGCCGCGTTTGAAGGCGGTGAGCCCGGTGAACAGCATCTGGTCGCAACCGGTCTTCTGGTCGGCCACACCGGCCCGCGTGACCCTCATGGCGCGCGGCGTGCGGTCGATGTGTTTGACGTGAAGGCCGATGCCGAGGCGGTGCTCTCGGCCATCGGTGCGCCCGCGAAAGCGCAGATCCTGCGCGGGGCGGGGGATCAATGGCATCCGGGGCGTCACGGGATGATCTGCCTTGGCCCGAAGAAAGTGCTGGGCGTGTTCGGCGAGATCCACCCCAAGGTGCTGGCCGCGATGGATGTGAAGGGACCGGCGATGGCGTTCACGATCTTCCCCGAGGCGGTGCCGCTTCCTCGCAGCACGAGCGCCACGCGTGGGGCCGTGACCATGTCGGACCTGCAGGCGGTGGAGCGGGACTTCGCCTTCGTGGTGCCCGCGGACGTGGCCGCGCTGGACGTGGTAAACGCGGCGGCGGGCGCGGACAAGGCGCTGATCTCGGATGTGGCTGTCTTCGACGAGTTCATTGGCGGATCGCTGGGCGAGGGCAACAAGTCCATCGCCATCGCGGTGCGGATGCAGCCGAAAGACAAGACGCTGACCGAAGAGGACATCGAATTGGTGGCCGGCAAGGTTGTCGCCAAGGTCTCCAAGGCGACGGGTGGCGTGCTGCGCGGCTGATCGCGATGGAGCCGGGAGCGGGTGGCCGTGGCTGCGGTTGAATGAGTTGTATTGGCCAAGATGAAGGAGCGAAGGATGGCACTCAATGTCTATCTGTCGGGAGAAATCCACACCGATTGGCGCGAGCAGATCGTGACCGGCGCGGAGGGGCTGGATGTGACGTTCTCCGGCCCCGTGACGGATCATGCGGCGAGCGATGATTGCGGCGTGGCGATCCTCGGCGAAGAGCCGAACAAGTATTGGCATGACCACAAGGGCGCGAAGGTGAATGCCATTCGCACGCGCCTCGGGATCGAGAAGGCCGACGTTGTCGTTGTGCGGTTCGGAGAGAAGTACAAGCAGTGGAACGCGGCGTTTGACGCGGGCTACGCCAGTGCGCTTGGCAAATCGCTGATCGTGCTGTCGATGCCGGAGCATCAGCATGCGTTGAAAGAGGTCCATGCCGCGGCGCTTGCCACGGCGGAGGAGCCTGAGCAGGTGGTTCAGATCCTGCGCTATGTTCTGAACGGGTCCTTGCCGGGCTGAACCCGAGGATTGTTGTTGGCTGGAAGATAAAGGCGCGTCGGAGGACCGGCGCGCCTTTTCTGTCTCTCGGGGCGCGTCAGACTTCGCGGGGTGGCGTGACGCGTCCGACCTTCACCGCGTCGCGGGTGTTGAAGCGATCGAGGTAGGCGGGAAGGTGGGTGAGGTCGTGCCAGCCGACCGCCTCCTGCGTGCCGTAGAAATCCAGCGCGGCGAGCCAAGGGGCGATGGCGATGTCGGCGATGGAGTATTCTTCCCCGACCATCCAGACACGGTCCGAGAGGTGTTTCTCCAGCACTGCGAGCAGGCGCTTTGCCTCTACCACGAAGCGCTCCTTCGGGCGCGGGTCTTCGATTTCGGAACCCGCATATTTCGAGAAGTAGCCCAATTGGCCGAGCATCGGGCCGAGGCCTCCCATCTGGAACATCACCCACTTGATGATCTCGTATTTCTGCGCGGCGGTCGTGCCGAGCAGCTTGCCTGATTTCTCGGCGAGGTAGATCAGGATCGCGCCGGATTCCCACAGTTCCAGCGGCGCGCCGTCGGGGCCGTTGGGATCGATGATCGCGGGGATCTTGTTGTTGGGGTTCAGCGCCAGAAACTCGGGGCTTTTCACATCCGCGGCGGAGAGCGTGACGCGGTGCACCTCGTAGGGCAGGCCCATTTCTTCCAGCGCGATGGAGACCTTCACGCCATTGGGTGTCGGAAACGAGTAGAGCTGGATCACATCCGGATTGGTGGCGGGCCAGCGGGAATTAATCGGGTGATCTGTGAGAGAGGTCATCGTGTGGTCCTTGCCAATATGCGTCTGCCTCGAGATATGTCCCCTTGCCTGAGGCTACCAGCCCGGCGAATGTGGCTTTGCGAGAGGGGGCTTGTGCATAAGCGCGCAGGACAACGAAATCCTCCGCTGCGGATCAAACGAGATTGGGACACCCAAATGATTAACGAATTCAAGGATTTCATTGCCAAGGGCAATGTGATGGACATGGCCGTTGGTATCATCATCGGCGCGGCATTCACGGCAATCGTGCAGTCGCTGGTGGGCGACATCATCAACCCGATCATCGCTCTCTTCACCGGGGGCATTGATTTCTCGGGCTGGTTCTACGTTCTGGGCGACGGTGAGTTTGCCTCCATCGAGGCCGCGACGGAAGCGGGCGTGCCGGTCTTCGCCGTGGGTCAGTTCATCATGGCGGTCGTCAACTTCCTGATCATCGCCTTCGTCGTCTTCATGCTCGTGAAGATGGTGAACCGGGTGAAGGCGGCGGCGGAGAAGCCGGACGAAGTGGCGCCGGAAGTCGACAGCGGCCCGAGCCAGCTGGACGTTCTGCTGGAGATCCGCGACAGCCTGAAGGCGCGCGGTTGAGCGACCGGATCGTCAATGGGAAAGGCCGGGGCGGCACTGCGCGCCCCGGCCCTTTTTTGTGCCGGATCAGGCGGCGTGGGTGCCGCGGATCGGGTAGTCCTTTTCGCGGATGAAGCTAAGCCCCTTGGCCACGCGCGCGAGCTCCGGTCGGGCGAAGGGCGCATTGGAGATATCCACGATCTGCAACTCTCCGTCAGCGTTGACCACAAACAGCCCGGGTTCGGCAAAGGGCCGATCGGTTTCCTGCGGGCTGCGCGGGTCTGACACGTAGAGCCCGAGCGACGCGGCGCGATCGAGGCTCAGGTCGTAGCCCACGGGCGCTTCCAGACCGATTTCACCGATAAAGCTCTCGGCCTTCTCCTCGGGATCGGTCGAGATCGCGATGACCTCTACGTTGTTGTCGTGAAAGGCGGAAAGCTGGCTTTGCAGATCGCCCAGGTAGGTCTTGCAGATCGGGCAGTGTTTGCCGCGATAGACCACGATCATCTGCCAATCGTAGGGCGCGCTCGGGGCGCCAACGGTGAGGGTGCCACCGCCGAGTTTCGGCAGATCGAACGTTTCAAACTTGCTGGCTGCTTCTAGCGTCTTGTGCATGCTGCGTCTCCTTTTAGAGCGGTTCAGCAGGTCAACGGACGCGAGGGCAAAAAGTTCGCCCTGACGTCGCGTGCCTAACACGCGGATCCTGCGGGATGGAACTGCTGCGCGGGCTATGGATGCGGAGAACATGCCCGCGCGCCAATGCGGCACGCGGGCAGCAAGAGGCAGTCAGCCCTTGATCGCGAGGGACGGCGAAAGCACGTCGATGCCAAGCGCCTTGCCCACGGGGTAGTTTGTCAGCTGGCCTTCGTGGGTGTTGAGGCCCTCCAGAAGATGCGGATCATCGGCGCAGGCCTGTTTCCACCCCTTGTCAGCCAGCGCCAGCATGAAGGGCATGGTGGCGTTGCCGAGGGCCAGCGTCGAGGTCCGGGCCACGGCGCCGGGCATGTTGGCAACGCAGTAATGCACGACGCCGTCGACCTCGTAGATCGGATCCTGATGGGTGGTGGCCTTGGAGGTCTCGAAGCAGCCGCCCTGGTCGATAGCCACGTCGACGATCACCGCGCCGGGCTTCATGGTCGAGAGTTGAGCCTTCGTCACCAGTTTCGGCGCGGCGGCACCGGCGATCAGGACCGCCCCGATCACCATATCGGCGCGGGTGATGAGATCGGCCGTCGCATCGGCGCTGGCGTAGCGGGTCTTGAAGACGCCGCGATAGACGTCATCGAGGTAGCGCAGGCGCGGGATCGACCGGTCGAGAATGGTGACATCCGCGCCCATTCCTGCCGCCACGCGGGCGGCTTGCGTGCCGACGACACCGCCGCCGATCACCAGAACCTCGGCCGGGCCGACGCCGGGCACACCGCCCATCAGCACGCCGCGTCCGCCATTGGCTTTCTGCAGCGCCCAGGAGCCGACCTGCGGCGCCAGTCGGCCAGCGACCTCGGACATCGGGGCCAGCAGGGGCAAGCCGCCGTTGCGGTCGGTCACCGTCTCATAGGCGATGGCGGTGACGCCGCTTTTCAGAAGATCCGCCGTCTGCTCGGGGTCGGGAGCCAGATGGAGGTAGGTGAAGAGGATCTGACCCTTGCGCAGCATCGCGCGTTCGACTGCCTGGGGTTCCTTCACCTTCACGATCATCTCGGCGTTGGCAAAGACCTCCTCGGCGCTCTGGGCGATCTGCGCGCCGGCGGTGGTGTAATCCTCATCCGTGAAACCCGCGCCGAGGCCCGCGCCCGCCTGCATGGTGACTGTGTGGCCGTGGCTGACAGCTTCCCGTGCGGCAGCAGGGGTGATCCCGACGCGGAATTCCTGCGGTTTGATTTCTGTGGGGCATCCAATGTGCATCTGTTGTTCCTCCCAAAACAAACGTGTGGGACGGGCTTACGCCTGTGCAGGTGAAAAAGCTTTGAAACCTGCCCCGGATGTGAGCGATAACACGCGAGATATTTGCGCAGGGAGCGGTAATGGCACGAGAAATCACCACGGAAGTCGAGTTGGACGATATGGATGTGTCGATTTTGCGCGCCTTGCAGCGTCACGGTCGGATGACCCACGCGGAATTGTCAGAGAAGGTTAACCTGTCGCCCTCGGCCTGTCACCGGCGGGTGCAGCGGCTGGAGGCATCGGGCGTGATCCGGGATTACGTGGCGCTGGTGAACCCGCGGGCCGTGGGGCGGGTGACCACAGTTTTCGTGGAGATCAAGCTGCAGGGCCAGTCGGACGAGACCTTCGACGCGTTCGAGAAGGCGGTGGTCCGGTTGGACGATGTGCTGGAGTGCCATCTGATGGCCGGGACGGCGGATTACCTGCTGAAGGTCGTCGCGCGGGATTCCGAGGATTTCGCACGCATTCACCGCCAGCATTTGGCCCGGCTGCCGGGCGTGGCACAGATGCAATCGAGCTTCGCGCTGAAAACGGTGTTCAAGACCACGGCCTTGCCGCTGTAGAACGACCCGCGCGACGGTCAGGTCAGCGCTTGCACCAGAAGGAACGTGGCCATGCCCGCGACGACGGCCCAGATCGGGCTCTTGCGCCAATAGCCGACGGCCATGGCGGCGACGGCTCCGGCCAGATGCGGCGGGCTGAGGCTGGTATCGGGTGCATCGGGCCAGACAACCAGCGGCGTAACCAACGCGGGCAGGATCGCCACGGGGGTGTAGCGCAGGTGGCGCAACAGCCACTCGGGCAGCTCACGGTTGCCGATCAGCCCGAGGAACGAGAGCCGGATCGCAAAGGTTGCCACGCCGAGGGCGGCGATGATGAACCAGATTTCTGCGCTGCTCCAATTTGCCAGACCGTTGTTCATCGTGCCCCTATCCGACGTTCGACCTCGGCACCGACGATCATCGCACCGATGCCGGCGGGCATGAGGCCGAGGTTGTAAGGCAACCCGGAGAAGGCCAGCGCCAACAAGATGGAGGCCGCGGCCGCCGCGATGTGGGCCGGGGTGCGCAGCGCGGGAGCTACGAGGGCAATGAAGGTGACCGGCACGGCAAACTGAAGACCCCAGTCCGTGGGGATGGATTGCCCCAGAAGCGCTCCGATCAGGGTCGTGGTGTACCACACCGGAACGATGGGCACGCAGGTCCCGAAGAAGTAGCTGGCCTTCTGCGGCAGGCTCATCTCGGGCTCGGCCTCGTATTTCAGGACCGAGACGGCATAGGTCTGATCGACGTTCATGTAGCCCACGAGGATGCGCTGCCAGAACGGCGCCGGCCCGAGGTGCGGCGCGAGCGAGGCGGAATACATCGCCATGCGCAGGTTCACCGCGATGGCAGAGAGGATCACGATCACGGTCGGCGCGTCGTCGAGCATCAGTTGCAGCGCCGCGAATTGCGCCGCGCCCGCGATGACGACAACCGAAAAGCCCATGACTTGCAGCAGATCGAGACCGGCCTCGGTGGCGACCACGCCGAACAGCATACCGAAAGGACCGGCGACGAACATGAACGGGCCGCAGTCACGCATGCCGCGCCAGAAGGCGCTGCGCTGCTGGCGCGCGGGGATCGTGGTGGTATCGGCTGCCATGGTGCGTCAGTATCTTTGTTGGATGGCCTATCGGTAGACCTGCGGAGGGGTGAGTGCAAACAATTGGCAAGGATATCCCGGCCGTGATTCTGGCGGGAGGCGCGGGGCGGCGGATCGGTGGCGGAAAGCCCGATGTGCTGCTGGCGGGAAAGCCTCTGTGGCAGCACGTGGCGGATCGGATCGCGCCGCAGGTGGCGGCGCTCGCGATAAACGGCCCGATGCTGTTGGAGGGGTATCCGCAGGTCGAGGACACGCGCCCCGGCCTCGGGCCGCTCAGTGGCGTTCTCTCCGCAATGCTGTGGGCGCGGGAGGAAGGCGCGACGCGGGTCCTGACCGTGGCCGTCGATACGCCGTTTCTGCCGCCGGACCTCGTGGCGCGCTTGCAGAGCGCCTCGGCTCCCATTGTCATGGCACGCACGACCGATGGGACCCATGGCACCACCGCCCTGTGGGACGTGACGCTCGCCGACGATCTGGAAGGCTATCTGGAGGGAGGCGGCCGCAAGGTCACGGCATGGGCGGAGACCCACGCCATCGCCTATGCCGATTTCCCCGAGACGGCGCCGCCTCCCTTTTTCAACATCAACACGCCCGAGGATCTGGCCCGCGCCGAGGCCTGGGTGTGAGGCCATTCGACACCGTCATGATGGTCGATTGGTCCGCCCGCTCGACCCCGTCTCCGGCGCGGCCCACAAAGGACGCGATCTTCATCGGGATCGCCCAGGGCGCGGATCTGACGGTCCATTACAAACGCACGCGTCACGCGGCGATGGCATTCCTGACGGAGAGGATCGATGCGCTACGTGCGGCGGGGCGGCGTGTGCTTGTCGGCTTCGATTTTCCCTTCGGCTATCCGCGTGGCTTCGCACGTGCCGTGACCGGCCGGGATGATCCCTTCGCGGTCTGGGAATGGCTGGCCGCGGCGATCACGGATGACGAGAAGAACGGCAACAACCGATGGGAGGTGGCGCTGCGGCTGAACGCGATGTTCCCCGGCGTCGGGCCGTTCTGGGGTTGCCCTGCGACCGTCGCGTCAACTGATTTGCCCGCCAAGGGACGGCTTCGAGAAGGGCATGGCATGAAGGAGCGGCGCGCGGTTGAGCGTCTATTGCCGCGCGCGCAGCCGTGCTGGAAGCTGTTCACCACCGGATCGGTCGGGTCACAGGTTCTGATGGGGCTGCCGCATCTGCAACGATTGCGCGAGAGGTATGGGGCCGATCTCTCTGTCAGCCCCTTCGAGGCGGGCGAGACTCCGATCGTGCTCGCCGAGATCTATCCGGGTCTGCTGGATGCCGCGATCAAGGCACAGGTTCGCAAGGGCGAGATCCTAGACGCCGTTCAGGTGCGTCTTGTGGCCAAGGCATTCGCCGGGGTTGCTGCCGATGACCTCGCCGCGATGTTGCAGGAAGGCGATGCGGAGGAGGGCTGGATCCTCGGGCTCGGCCATGAGGCGGCGTTGCTGGACGCCATGGTCCGATGAGCGCGCGGCTGGCCGGCAAGGGGGTGGCACTCGCCGCCTTCGGGGCGTTGGTCCTGACGCCCGACGCGATGCTGATGCGGCTGTCCGGGATGGAGGGCGTGCAGATGCTGGCATGGCGCTCCACCCTCATGGGGAGCGTGCTAATCGCGGCTTGGGCGGTCAGCCGCGCGGGAGAGTGGCAGAGTGATCTGGCGGCGCTGTGGACCTTGGGCGGCCTAGCGATTGCGCTGTGTCAGGGGATCAACGGCATGCTGTTCACCTTCGGCATTGCCGGGTCGCCAGCCACGCCGGTGCTGCTGGGGGTGGCGACGGTGCCGGTGATTTCGGCGCTGCTGGCATGGCTGTTGATGGGCGAGGCCACCGGGCGGGCCACATGGCTCACCATCGCGGTGGTATTGGCGGGGATCGCGCTGGCGGTCCTCGGCAAGGCGGAGGCCGGTGCACCTTGGGACGCGGCGGCGCTGCGCGGCGCGCTCTACGGGCTCGGCGTGGCCGTCTGTCTGGCGATATCCTTCGTGCTGATCCGTAAGCACGCAACTGTACCAATCTTGCCTTCGGTCGGACTTGGCGCGCTGGGAGCGGGGGCCCTTGGCATCGTCCTGACCGGACCGTCGCAGATGGTGGGAGAGGCGAGCCTCTGGCCGATCTTCGTGACCGGGGCGGTGGTTTTGCCGGTGAGTTTCTACTGCCTGTCGCTGGCGTCGCGCCATACGGCGGCGGCGAATGTGAGCCTGCTCTTGCTCCTGGAGACCGTGTTGGGGCCGCTCTGGGTCTGGCTCGGGATCGGAGAGGCCCCCACGCCCATGATGTTGGGCGGAGGGGTGATCGTCGTGGCCGCACTGGCCGTCTACCTGATGCGCGCGCGGGTTACTGAAGGTCGCCGAAAGCGTTCTGCATCCGCGCCACCGCTTCCTTGACCACGCTGCGCGGCGTGGCGATGTTGAAACGCAGGAAGCTGTCGCCGCCCTTACCGAAGGTGGGGCCGTAGTTGACGGCAATCTTCGCCTCCTTGGTGACCCGTTCGGTGAATTCCTCGCGGGTCATGCCGGTACCCTCGAAATCGACCCAGGCGAGGTAAGTCGCCTCCAGCGGCATCGAGCGCAGGCCAGGGATGGCGTTGATCCCCTCGTCGAAGACGCGCGCGTTCTCGGCGATATAGTCACGCAACTCGTCGACCCACTTGGCACCTTCATGGGAATAGGCGGCGGTGACCATGTGCAGCCCGAAGGAATTGGGCGACATGCCGAGCGCGGCCATGCGGGTGGCGAAGCGCGCGCGCAGGGTGTCGTCGGCGATGATCACGTTGCCCACGTGGCTGCCGGCAATGTTGAAGGTCTTGGTGGCGGCGGTCATCATCACCAGCCGATCTTCGATGCCGTCGATATGGGCCATCGGAATGTGCTGCTGACCGGGCATGGTCAGATCATGGTGAATCTCGTCGGAGACAAGGATCAGGTCGTGGCGCTTGGCGAAGGCCGCCACGCCCTCCAGCTCCTCGCGGGTCCAGACCCGGCCACCGGGGTTGTGCGGGGAGCAGAGGATGAGCATCTTCTCGTGACCCTTCATCTGCGCGTCGAAAGCCTCGAAATCGAGGGTCAGGCGGCCGTCGACAATGGGCATCTCCAGCTCGCAAAGATCCCGCTCGGAGGCGTTAATCACCTTGGCGAAGGCGTGGTAGACGGGCGTGAAGAGGACGACGCCGTCGCCTTTCTCGGTGAAGGCGTCGAGGCACATGGCGGTGCCATTCACGAGACCATGGGTCGAGAAGATATGGGCCGGATCGACGGTCCAGCCATGGCGCTCCTGCATCCACCAGCAGATCGCGTCGCGGTATTTGCTGTCGTCGCCAAAGTAGCCGTAGACGCCGTGCTCGTGCATTTGCTTCACGGCATCCTGCACGCATTGGGGCGGGCGGAAGTCCATGTCGGCGACCCACATCGAGATGCCATCCTCCGCGGAGACGCCGTAGAGGGTCTCCATCATGTCCCATTTCACGCTATGGGTGCCGCGGCGGTCGATGATCTCGTCGAATGACGCGTTCTGGGTCTCGTCGAATGACATGTGGGCGTGCCTCCTTGAAATGTTTGTTCAGACCCTACTGTCTGGGGGAGGGGCTGCAAGGGGATAGCCGCGAAGTACGGGGCGTGAGGCGGGCGGAGGGAGCCTCCGGCGGGGATATTTGACGAACGGGGAAAGCAGGGGTCTTTCAAGGCTGACGTGTTTCGCATACATGGACGGCCATGAAACTTCCGATCCTGATCCATCCCGATCCCCGCCTGAAGAAGGTCGCCACACCGGTGGACGACCTGTCAGATTCGTTGCGGACGCTGGCCGACAACATGCTGACCACGATGTACGAGGCGCCTGGCATCGGACTGGCCGCGCCGCAGGTGGGCATCGGCAAGCGGCTGATCGTGCTCGACTGCGAAAAGGGCGACGATGCCGCGCCGCGTCCGCTGGCGATGTTCAACCCGGTCGTGGTGGCCTCGTCGGATGAGACGAGCACCTATGACGAGGGCTGTCTGTCGATCCCCGATGTCTACGCCGACGTGACCCGGCCCGAAGCGGTGACCGTGCGATGGATGGACCTGAACGGGGCCGAGCAGGAAGAGACCTTCGACGGGCTCTGGGCGACCTGCGTGCAGCACGAGATCGACCATCTCGAGGGCAAGTTGTTCATCGATTACCTGAGCGGGCTGAAGCGGCAGCTCATCACCCGCAAGATGGTGAAGCTGAAGCGCGACCGCGCGCGTGAGGGCGCGTGAGCGTCAGGCCGGTGTTGCTGTGGCCGGACCCGCGTCTGTCGCAGGTCTGCGCGCCGGTGGACGGGCCGGTCGCCGGTCTGGTCGATGACCTCTTCGACACGATGTATGCTGCCAAGGGACGCGGGCTGGCCGCGCCGCAGATCGGTGTTTTGGCGCGGGTTTTCGTGGTGGATGTCACCTGGAAAGAAGCTGCGCCGACGCCTTTGGCTTTCATCAACCCGGAGATCGTCAGCAGCAGTGCCGAGACCTCTGTCATGGAGGAGCAATGCCTCTCCATCCCCGACCTGCCGATGGCGGTGTCGCGCCCCGAGACGGTGACGCTCCGCTGGGACACGGCAGAGGGGACACGCCGGGAAGAGACGTTCTCGGGCGCGTTGGCGCGGTGCATCCAGCATGAGCAGGATCATCTGGACGGGCGGGTGATCTTCGACCATCAAAGCCCGGAGCGCCGCGCCGAACTGGAGGCTGCCTATGCCGGTTAGGCCGTTCGTTCCCTATCCCGACAAGCGCCTGCGCAGCGCCGCCGCGCCCGTGGGAACGGTCACCGAGGCTCATCGCGAGATCTGGCAGGACATGATCGAGACGATGGATGCGATGCCGGGTGTGGGCCTCGCCGCGCCGCAGATTGGCGTGATGCTGAGGCTGGCCGTTGTCGATGCGAGCGAGGAGCGGGGGCAGGCGATCCGCATGGCGGACCCGGAGATCGTCAGCGCTTCGGAAGAGGTGAGCACCTATCCCGAGGGCTCCCCCAACCTGCCCGGCGTCAACGCCAAGATCAGCCGGCCGGCTCGGGTTACGGTGGCCTTCACGGACCATCTCGGGATGCGGGTGCGGCAGGAGTTCGAGGGGCTCTGGGCGACCTCGGTTCAGCACCAGATCGATCACCTGAACGGCAAGATGTATATCGACCACCTGAGCCGCGTGAAGCGCGAGATGCTGGTGAAAAAGTCGCGGAGGAGCGTGTGATGCGGATCGTCTTCATGGGCACGCCGGACTTTTCGGTCCCGGTTCTGGACGCCTTGGTGGCGGCCGGCCACGAGATCGCCGCCGTCTATTCGCAGCCCCCGCGCCCGGCCGGACGCGGCAAGAAGGACCGCCCGAGCCCGGTGCAGGCACGCGCCGAGGCATTGGGTCTGCCGATACGGCATCCGGTGTCGTTGAAGGGAGCGGAGGCGCAGGCGGAGTTCGCGGCGCTGGAGGCGGATGTCGCCGTCGTGGTGGCCTACGGGTTGATCCTGCCGCAGGCGGTGCTCGACGCGCCGAAACGCGAGTGCCTCAATATCCATGCTTCTCTGCTGCCACGCTGGCGCGGGGCTGCGCCGATCCACCGGGCGATCATGGCTGGCGATGCGAAGACCGGCGTTTGCATCATGCAGATGGAGGCGGGGCTGGATACCGGTCCGGTGCTGCTATGTCGGGAGACGGCGATCGGATCGGAAGAAACGACCGGCGCGCTGCATGATCGGCTGTCGGCCATGGGGGCTGCGGCGATCGTGGAGGCCTTGGCGCAATTGGACAGCCTGACGCCCGAGCCGCAGCCGGAGGCGGGCGTCACCTATGCCGCGAAGATCGATAAAGCCGAGGCGAGGGTGGATTGGTCGGCTCCTTCGCCCCATATCAACAAGCAGATCCTCGGTCTGTCGCCCTTTCCGGGCGCCTGGACGATGGTGGCAGGCAAGCGGTTGAAACTGCTGCAGAGCCGAGAGGCTGAGGCGCAGGGCGCGCCGGGCGAGGTGCTGGAAGGCCTCACCGTGGCCTGCGGGCAGGGTGCGGTGGAAATCACCCGCGTGCAGCCCGAGGGCAAGGGCGCGATGGACGTGAAGGACTGGCTTTTGGGTGCGCGTATCGCGCCGGGCACGGTTTTGGAGTAGACCGGGCCCAGTGGCCTGACAATCGGAGGACCTCATGGTTCTGTTTTCATTCTTCGGATCCTTGATGATCGCGGGCGTCGTGGCCTTCCTGATGGAAAAGTGGGACTGGACCCACAATGGCATTCTGCCCTCGGTTTTCATCGCATGGGGCGCGGTTCTGGTGCTGTTTTTCGTGCGCTCGCTCTTCGGATTGTCCTTAGGCTCGCCGGGTTTGGACGCGGTGATCGGCTCGGTCGCGGCGCTGATCCTGATCCCGACGGAATATGCGGCCAAGCGGCGGAACAAGGACACGCGGGACCGGCCTTGGCGCAATCGCTGAGGGTTGAGCAACAGTCCTTGCCGTAGGTTGACCCCGTTACTGATGCCTCTCGCCGCAGCGCAGCACTTGCGCTCGGGCGCGCACTAATCTACCTCTCACGTTAAGCATTGCGCAATTTCCTTTCGTGAGGGTCCCATGAGCTTCCGCATCCAGCCAACTCCTATTGCCCGTCCGAACCGCTGTCAGCTGTTCGGCCCAGGCTCGAATCCCAAACTCTTCACGAAGATGGCGGCTTCCGATGCCGATGTGATCAACCTCGATCTGGAGGACAGCGTCGCGCCCGACGACAAGGACGCGGCGCGGGCGAACATCATTGCGGCGATCCGCGACGTGGATTGGGGCAACAAGACGCTGAGCGTGCGGATCAACGGGCTCGACACGCCCTATTGGTATCGCGATGTGGTGGACCTGCTGGAGGCGGATACCTCGCGGCTCGATATCATCATGATCCCCAAGGTGGGCTGCGCGGCGGATATCTACGCGGTCGATGCGTTGGTCACCGCGCTCGAGACGGCCAAGGGGCGGGAGAAGCCGATCGGCTTCGAGGTGATCATCGAGAGCGCTGCGGGTATCGCCCATGTGGAGGAGATCGCTGCCGCCTCGCCTCGGATGCAGGCGATGAGCCTTGGGGCGGCGGATTTCGCGGCGTCGATGGGGATGCAGACGACAGGGATCGGCGGCACGCAAGAGGCCTATTACATGCTGCATGAGGGGGCGAAATATTGGTCCGATCCGTGGCATTGGGCACAGACGGCCATCGTGGCCGCCTGCCGGACCCACGGCGTTCTGCCGGTGGATGGACCGTTCGGAGACTTCTCGGATGACGAGGGCTACCGGGCGCAGGCGCGGCGCTCGGCGACACTGGGCATGGTCGGCAAATGGGCCATCCATCCCAAGCAGATCGCAGTGGCAAATGAGGTCTTCACGCCTTCCGAGGCGGCCGTGGCAGAGGCCGAAGAGATCCTCGCTGCGATGGAGAAGGCCAAGGCCGAAGGCGCGGGGGCAACGGTCTACAAGGGGCGGCTGGTCGATATCGCCTCGATCAAGCAGGCCGAGGTTGTCGTCAAACAGGCTAAAATGATCGCGGCTTCCTGAGGCGCGTTAACACCTCATTAAAGTGCACCTGTATACAGATATGCCGCGAGGTAAATCTGTGGGGCAGCCATGAGCTATTCAATCATTTTCGACGTCATCATCGCACTGGGCCTGACGGCACTCCTGGCGGAAGCCTACGGGCTGGTGCGCCGCAAATGTGCCGGGCGCTTCTTCGCGCCGAGCCTTTTGGGCGTGCTGTTCGGCTTGATGGCCCTGGTGCAGATGAACATCCCGATCGAACCGATCGAGGGCGTGATCATCGATTTCCGCAACATCCCGATCGCGCTGGCCGGCGCATTTCTGGGGTGGCGTGGCTTGCTCCCCTGTCTTGCCTTGGCGATGGGGACGCGGATCGGCCTTGGCGGTGTCGGGCTCGAATCAGGGCTTTGGGCGATGATAATCGCCGGCGTCGCGGGGCTGGCCTGGGCGCGGAAGGCCGTTCATATCGATGCGCGCGGCTTCGGCAGCTTTCTGGCCCTGGGGCTTGCGATGTCCTGTCACCTTTTCGCGGCGCTGCTGCTGCCACGCGAAATCGCGATCTGGTTCATCACCACGGCGGCGGCGCCCTTGTTGGTCATCAACATGGTGGCGGTGCCCCTGTTGGCCGCCCTGTTGGAGCGCGAGAACCGTCACATCCGCAAGGAGAACCGCCTGTCGGCTTCTGCGACCCATGATCCGGTCTCGGGCCTTCTCCTCGGGCCCGCTTTCATGCGGGAGGTGACGAATGCTTACACGGCGCGCGCCTTCGGGACCTTCGCGGGGTTCCTCACGATCACGCCGGAGCGCAGCATCCTGCGCAGCGCCATCGACCTCTTCACCGAGCCTGCGCAATCGCCTTTGGACCGACAGGCCTTGGCCGGATACCTTGAACACGCAAACCTCGCGGGCCTCTGCGCTGACGGTCGCATCCTCGTGCCGCTCAGCGCCGAGGAGGTGCATCACTTCAGCCGGGTCAAGGCCAACCTGAACCTCGCCCTGCGCAACGCGCCTTCCGCGGCGAGCGGCACGGTGGTCTCGGTCTCCCTGCGGGAGATTTCCGATCCGGTGGAATTCATGCGCTACACGGAAACGGCCCATGTCTCGGCGGTGGTGGATTGGGGTAGCGAGATCCGCGCCCGCAAGGCCCGCGACCAAGGCGACGAAAGCAAGACCACGGCGCCGCGCGCCGATATCTTCGATCACAAGAAACACGCCCTGCTGTTCGCCAAGGCTGATTTCCTGATCGAGCGGAAGCGGAACTTCGCGCCGTGAGGCAAGGTCGCGCGGCCATGTCGCGAGTTGCATCTGCGCGCGGGCATCGTCATATAACTTGCGTCGACCCTTAACGGAGCAGGACGCACAATGAACTACCTCGACTTCGAGAAGCCCCTTGCCGAAATTGAAGGCAAAGCCGAAGAGCTGCGCGCGATGGCGCGGCGCGAAGAGGGTATGGACGTTGAAGAACAGGCGGCCGCTCTGGACAAAAAGGCCGCGGACATGCTGCGCGATCTCTACAAGGATCTGACGCCATGGCGCAAATGTCAGGTCGCTCGCCATGCGGAACGGCCCCACTGCAAGGATTACATCGAGGCGCTGTTCACCGAATACACGCCGCTGGCCGGCGACCGGAACTTTGCCGATGACGAGGCCGTCATGGGCGGCCTTGCCCGCTTCAATGATACGCCGGTGGTGGTGATCGGCCACGAGAAGGGCTCGGACACCAAGACCCGGATCGAGCGCAACTTCGGCATGGCCCGGCCCGAGGGTTACCGCAAGGCCGTCCGCCTGCTGGATCTGGCGGATCGCTTCAACCTGCCCGTCATCACACTCGTCGATACGCCCGGCGCCTATCCCGGCAAAGGGGCCGAGGAACGCGGCCAGTCCGAGGCGATTGCACGCTCCACGGAGAAATGCCTGCAGATCGGCGTGCCGCTGGTCTCGGTCATCATCGGCGAAGGCGGCTCGGGCGGGGCGGTGGCTTTTGCCACGGCAGACCGGCTCGCCATGCTGGAGCATTCCGTCTACTCGGTCATCAGCCCCGAAGGCTGCGCCTCGATCCTGTGGAAAGACGCCGAGAAAATGCGCGAAGCCGCCGAAGCCTTGCGTTTGACGGCACAGGATCTGCACAAGCTTGGCGTCTGCGATGTCGTCATCTCCGAGCCCCTCGGCGGTGCACAGCGTGACAAGCAGGCCGCGATCAAGAACGTCGGCGAGGCGATTGCCAAGATGCTGGATGGGATCGACAGCAAGGATCGCAAGGCGCTGGTCAACGCGCGGCGCCAGAAATTCCTCGACATCGGCTCCAAGGGTCTCGCGGCCTGATCTAGCGGCGCGCGAAGACCACGGCGGCAAAGAGCATCACCGCGCTGGCGATGAGGGCGCAGCCGGTCAGCACCATGACGCTGACCGCATCCGAGCATTGGGCGGCTCCCGGACAGCCACGGGACGTGAAATCGGTCCAGGCTGCGTAGATCACGAAGGCCGCGATCAGTCCCATGCAGAAGCCGAGCAGGAGCAGGAGGTAAGCGAGGAGCTTCACCACATCCGCTCCGGCGCTTTCACGGGATATTCGGCGTCGTAGGTCTTGCCGTCGAACTCGGGATCAACCTCGGAGATGAAATCGCCCGCTTTGGGCAGCCCCGCCGCATCGTCGCGCGACCAGAGACCCGAGCGCATGATCGCCTTGGCGCATTGGAAGTAGATCTCCTCGGCCGTGATCACGATAACCGTTTTGGGATGGTTACCGCGCTGCTCGAAGGTTTCGGTGACCGACGGGTCGGCGGTCAGCACGGCGGTGCCGTTGATCCGCACGACATTGCCGCTGCCCGGCACCATGAACATCAAGGAGACGCGCCCGTCACGGACGATATTGCGCAGGCTGTCGATGCGGTTGTTGCCGCGCCAGTCGGGCATCATCAGGGTTCGGTCATCGACGATCCGTACCACCGGACCATCATCGCCGCGCGGGCTGGCATCGGTGCCTTCCGGCCCGACGGTGGACAGGACCACGAAGCGCGCGGCATCGATCCACTTCCGATAGCTCGGGGTCAGCCTTGGCACGACCTTGGAAAGCGAGGCGGGCACCGCCGCGCCGTAGAGCGCGGCAAGCGCGTCGGTGTCGGTGATGGTTTTCATGGTTCCACGCGGATGAACCCCGCCTCCTCGAGCAATGCGTCGCTGTTGGTCTCGATCTCGGCCTCCAGTCGCGCAAGGAATGGCTTCGGCTGCAAGCCCGGTTCGATCGGCGGCAGGAACTCGACAACCGCGACGCCCTGTTTGCGGGTGATGCCGGTCTTGGGCCAGAACACCCCGATATTGGTTGCGACTGGCACGCAAGGCTGGCCCATCTGCGCGTAGAGCGCTCCGGTGCCGGCCTTGTAGGGTGCCGAGACGCCGGGGGCGATGCGGGTGCCTTGCGGATAGATGATCAGCTGGCCGCCCTGCTGCTTGCCGCTGCGCACATCGTCGAGCATCTTGCGGATCGCCGCGCCGCGCTTGCCGCGGTTGACCGGCACGCAGCCGATGCGCAGGGCGTATTGGCCGAGGATTGGCGCGAACATCAACTCGCGCTTCATGATGAACTTGCCGTGTGGGACGGCATGGTAAATCGCCATCACGTCGAGAAAGCTCTGATGTTTCGCAGCGATCATGACCTCGCCGGTGGGGATCTCGCCGCGCAGCTCGACACTCAGGCCGACCATCCACTTCAACGTCCAGAACACCCAGGCGCAATAGGCGTGGCAGGCGGCTTCGGCACCACGGCGGCTGACGAGCGCCCAGGGAAAATAGATCACCGCGATGACCGGCATGATGGCGTACATCTGCACGATGTGCAGGAAGGAGCGGATCGTCTGCATTACTGAAGCCCTCTGAGGGTGCGGAAGGCCGCGAAACGGGTCGCGAAGAATGCCGTCGTGGCTGCGAGAACCGGGATCAGCAGCGGCCAGAGCCAGCCCGTGCCGGAGAAGCTGAGGCCGGTGAGGATTGCCGCCGTTTCCCGCGCCGAGGGCAGGATCAGGACCGCGAGGATGCCCGCGAGCGTGCCTGCGGCGGCCCCGGTCAGCGCACGGAGGGTGAAGCGCCGCACGAAAGCGCGGGCGATGTAGCTGTCACGTGCCCCCACAAGGCGGAGGACGCGGATCACCTGCTCATTTGCGGCGAGCGCGGCCTGCGCGGCGAGGGTGACCATGGCGGCGGTGGCGCCGAGGATCAGAACCAGCGCCAGCCCGCCCAGAAGCCGCAGGCGACTGGCCGCATCGGCAAGAGGCCTGCGCCAACGGTCATGGTCGTCGAGCACCGCGCCGGGAGCCTCTGCCGCCAGACGTTGGCGCAGGCCGTCGGCGTCGTAGCCGTCGGGCGTCTCAACCACCTCGATCAGGCGCGGGATCGGGAGATCATCAAGCGGCAGGTCGGGGCCGAACCACGGCGAGAGGAGGGCTTGCTGTTCCTCCTCCGTCAATGCCCGTGCGCTGTCGACGCCGGGGGTTTGCTCCAGCACGGTCAGCACGGCCCATGTCTGCGCCTCCAACTCGGCGGCCGGGGCGGAAATGCGGATGGTGGAGGACTGCGCCAGCGCGTCCGACCAGCGATCGGCCAGACGCCCGGCCGCCATGGAGAGCGCCATGGCAAAGACCGCAAGGAAGGCCATCGCCGCCGAGGTCGCCACCGTGAGCCGGGCCGACTGCCCGCTGCGCGGCACGACGCGGTCGGCCTGGGTGTCGCGGCTGACGAGCGCGGTGATATCGGCGCGCAGGCTCATAGATCCGCCCCCGCCGAGATGATGTGACCGTTCTGGATGCGCAAGACGCGCGCCTGCACCCGTTGCTTCGCGGCGCGGATCAGGGCGAGGTCGTGGGTCGCGATCACCACCGTCTTGCCAAGCTTGTTCAGCTCGACCAGCAGGTTCAGCAGACGCAGGGACATGTCCCAATCGACGTTGCCGGTTGGCTCGTCGGCGATGATCAGGTCCGGGTCCATGATGATCGCGCGGGCCAATGCGGCGCGCTGCCTCTCGCCGCCGGAAAGCTCCGGGGGCGTGGCGTTGGCGCGGGCCGAGAGGCCAACCCACCCGATCAGCTCGGTCAGATTGCTCTCCTGTACAAGATTGCTCTTGCCGGTGACCGTGAGGGGCAGGGCGAGGTTCTCGGTCAATGGCAGATGGTCGAGGAACTTGCAGTCCTGATGCACCACCCCGATGCGCTGGCGCAGGTCGGCGATCCCGTCGCGGGACAACTCGGTCGCGGCGTGGCCGAAAAGGTTGATGTGCCCCCCGGTGGGCAAGAGCTCGGCATAGCACAGCTTGAGGAACGTCGTCTTGCCCGCGCCCGAGGGGCCGGTCAGGAAATGGAACGAGCCGGGCGCGAGGTTCAGCGTCAGGCCCGAGAGGAGCGGTTCTGCCCCATAGCCATAGGCGGCGTCCTGCATCTCGATCATTGGATTCCGCACCTTGCCGTTGCTCGGTTCCTGTCTCGCACTCTTGGCGCGGCACTGCAATCGCGCGCGATGCCCGGTCCCTGCGACTGAGTCGTTGTTGCAACGGCTTGACGCAGTGCATTTTTTACAGGGATTGGAAAGGCTTTCACAGATTGCTACGCTTCAGGCGACGCACGTAATCTGTCTTTTGTCAGGTTGCTCCAAGGCACGCACTCTTGCGCCCAAGATCAGAGACGACTCACCATGCGGCTAACCTGCCCGAATTGCAGCGCACGATATGAAGTTGACGAATCCATGGTGCCGCCTGCCGGGCGTGACGTACAATGTTCCAATTGCTCGACGACATGGTTCCAGCCCGGCCCGCGGGTGTCAGAGCCCGCCGCAGCCCCACCGCCGCCGCCCGCGCCTGAAGCATCGCCCGCGCCGAGCTTGTCGGAAGTCGCCGTGGAAGGCCCGAGCGGAGCCCCCGGCGATGCAGCGCAATCAGACGAGCCGCGGCCCGCGCGGCGTCAGATCGACCCGAATGTCACCGACATTCTGCGCGAGGAGGCCGAACGCGAGGCGCGCTTGCGCCGGGCGGAAGCCGCACCTGCGCCCGCCCCGCAGCAAGAGGAAATGCCCCTGACGGCTGCGACGCCCCCGACCCCGAGCCGGGAGCAACGTCTGGCCGAGCTTGAAGGCGCCGAGGACGCGTTTGATACCGAAAGCATCAGCGCCGCCGTGGCCAGCGCCGCCGCCGCTTCGCGCCGGGAGGAATTTCCCGACATCGAGGAGATCAACTCCACGCTTCGGGCGACCGGCGACCGTCATGAGGAAGAGGCAAGCGCCACCGATGTCGACACGATCGACAACAGCAACCGCCGGCGCGGCTCTGTCCGTCGCGGGTTCTTTCTGGTGATCATCCTCGCCGCGATCGGCGTGGGCATCTACGCCTACGCGCCCGAGATCAAGGAAGCCGTGCCGCAGGCGGCCGATGTGCTCGACCAATACGTCGAAGTGGTGAACGACGCGCGCCTCTGGCTTGATGAGACAGCGCGCGCTCTGGCGGGATGGCTCGAGACCTGACGGAGCGGCGGCGCTAACCCACCGCGCCGCAAGGCATTGCTTCAGAACTGATCCAGCAGCCGTCGCAGGTAATCACGTTCCAATTCAGGGCGGGTCTGTTCCGCGGCACGGTCGCGCAGCAGGTCCAGCAGTTCCCGCGCCCGCTGGCGAGCGTCTTCGGTGTCACCCAGACCCTCTTCGTCGGAGCCGAAAGCGCCGTTGTTGCCGGCCTGACGGCCGAGGGGATCCTGCAGCGGACGCGCCTCTGCCCGATTGCCCTCTGCCTGACCCTGACCGGGCTCGGCACCCTGTTCCTGAGCCAATGCCTCGCCCAATTGGGTCATGCCTTCCCGCAGGGCTTCCATCGCCTCCGATTGCAGGTCCAGCGCGTCGGCAATGTCGCCCCGCTCCAAGGCGTCGGCGGCCTCGTCCATCGCGCGGCCCGCCCCGTCGAGCTGTTCCAGCGCCTCGTCGCCCGCTTCCGTGCCAGTGCCCGGCAGCCGTCCAGCCTGCTCCTGCAACTGCCGCAGCAACTCCTGCTGTCGTTCTGCAAGCGTGCCCGGCGGCGTCTGGCCATTCTCTCCGCCCTGGCCGCCTGCTCCGGGGTCCTGACCCCGCTCGCCCGGCTGATTGCCTTGCGGCGCGTTGCCGTCCTGTTCGCTGCGCTGGCCGGGGCGGTTGGGGTTCAGCTGCTCCTGAAGATCCTGGAACGCATCGTCTGAAAGCTCCTGCTGCCCGCGCAGGGTGTCCTGCAGGCCTTCCATGGCTTCTTGTCCGGGCGTCTGCGGGCCGTCACCGGTGCCGTCGCCTTGGGTGATTTCCATGTTCTCGAGCATCTCTTGCAGGGCTTGGAGCATCTCCATTGCCTCGGCCATACGGCCCTCCTGCATCAGTTCCTCGATCCGGCGCAGCATCTCGTCGAGGTCGGCCGAGGACATCTCCTGCTGTTCACCCTGATCGGGCTGGTCGGTATCGTCGCCGAACTCGGTATTGTCGGCCAGCTCCTGCATGTAATCGTCCATCGCCTCGCGCATTTGCTGCATCAGCTCGGCGATCTCCTCGTCCGAGGCGCCTTGGCGCATGGCCTCGGCAAGGCGTTCCTGCGCGCGGCGGAGACGTTCGAGCGCGCTGTCGAGATCACCGAACTCCAGCTCCAGCGCGGCATTCCAGAGGATTTCGGCAACGTCTTCCTGAGTTTCGATGGAGATCATGTCCACCGCGGCCTCAAGCCGTTGGATGGCGGCGCGCAGGCTGCGGTAAACGGATTCGTCGAGGTCGTCTTCGGGGCGATGGGTCATGGCCCGCAGCAGGCGCGCGGCGCGGGTGGCGTTGTCGCGGTTCCACAGGATGTCGCGGCGCATTTCCACCAGCGCGTTCGCGAGCGGGTCGAAGAAGCGCTGACCGGGCAGGCGGGCGACGTCATAGGTCATGCTCGCTTGCTGGCCCGCGTCGTCCACCACGGAAAGGGTCAGGGTCACGGGGAGGTTGGCGAAGGGATGCTCGGAGAGGTCCTCGAGCACGACTTCGGAGAATTCGTCACGATTGCCGCGGAAGGGCATCGGCAGATCGAGGACGACGGGTTCGCGCGGCTCCGGGTCAATGGTGAGGCCATAGCGGCGGTCGGCGGCATCGGCATCGAGCCGGATCGTCGCGGTGCCGGAGCGGATGCCGTAATCATCGCTGGCGGAGAAGCGGAACTGCATGGCGCTCGGCGGCTCACCCTCGACCTCGCCTTCCAGCGCGACGGTGGGGGGCTGGTCGGGGCGCACGGCCACCTGCCACTCGCGCCCGCCGGGGCCGTCGACGGCGAGCGTGCCGGCACGCTCCATCGTGACGGTCTGCGCATAGGCGTTCTCGTCAAACTCGGGCATCGGTCCAACGTCGGTGCGCAGCGTGATGTCACCGGGGGAGCCGTAGGCGCGCAGGGTGATCTCGGAGCCGAGGGGGGCCTCGAAACGCTCGGCGGTGATGTCGTTGAGGTAGAGCGACGGCAGGCCGGTGTAGAGCGGCGGCTCCACCCACCCTTCCCACGAAGGGCCGGCAGAGGCGGTGGCAGCACCGGGTCCGAGCGAAACTTCGCCCACGTCCGCCACCCGCGACAGGCCGCCGAAGAGCAGCGCCATGGCGAGAGCCACCGCCCCGACGTAGCGCAGGGCATAGGGATCATGGCGCGAGATGCGCAGATCGGGCTGCGGCGCGCGGGCGCGTGACGCGCGATTGGCCATGCGGGCGACATGGGTGGCCCAGACCGATTGACTGGCAGGATCAGAGCCGCCAACGGCGGGCGTATCGAGCAGCGTGGTGATCGGGCGACCGGGCATGGTCGCGTCCAGCCGCTCCAGCGCCTCCGTATGGGTGGGCATCCGGAAGCGGCGGATGCCGAGGGCGACAAGCCCGAGCGTTATCAGGGCGATCGCCGCGAGGATGCCAAGCAAGACCGTGCCGCTCACAAGGCTTCCCGCGCCGAAAGACAGGGCGGCGAAGACCACGAACAGCAGCGTCCAGACCGGCCAGAAGGCGCGCAAACCGCGCTCGGCCACCATGCCGGCGCGGGTCAGGCGCAGCGGCCAGATCAGCCGCTTGATCGCGTCGCTCTTCGGGGTTTGCTCGGTCATTCTGCCTTTCCCGCACGGCGGCGGCGGGGCGTCATGCCCACGGGGGAAGTGTATCGCGGTTTATCATGTCGTCAAACGATGGACGGGCGCGGATGACGGCGAATTGATCGTCCTTGACCATGACCTCGGGAATCAGCGCACGCGTATTGTATTCGCTGCTCATCACCGCGCCGTAGGCCCCGGCCGAGCGGAAGGCGATCAGGTCGGCTTCCGCAACCGGGGGCAGGTTGCGCTGCTTGGCAAAGGTGTCGCCGGATTCGCAGACCGGTCCGACGATATCATAGGGTGTCTGCTCGGCGCCGGGCGCGGCTTCGACGACTGGCACGATGTCGTGGTAGGCGCCGTACATCGCCGGGCGGATCAGGTCGTTCATCGCGGCATCGAGGATCAGGAAGTCCCGGTCCTCGCCGTTCTTCACGTAGATCGTCGAGGCCACCAGCAGGCCCGCGTTGCCGGAAATCAGGCGGCCCGGCTCGATCTCGATCTCGCAGCCGAGGTGGCCCACGGTGCGCTTGATGACCGCGCCGTATTCGATCGGCAGCGGCGGGGCCGTATTGGAGCGTTCGTAGGGGATGCCGAGCCCGCCGCCGAGGTCGAGACGGCGGATGGTATGGCCATCGGCCCGGAGTTGCTCGGTCAGTTCGGCCACCTTCGTGTAGGCGGTCTCGAAAGGGTCGAGGTCGGTCAGCTGCGAGCCGATGTGCACGTCGATCCCGATCACCTCCAGCCCCGGCAGGGAGGCGGCCAGCGCGTAAACTTCGCGCGCGCGGGCGATGGGGATGCCGAACTTGTCCTCCTTGCGGCCGGTGGCGATCTTGGCGTGGGTCTTGGCGTCCACGTCGGGGTTCACCCGCACGGTGATCGGCGCCACGGTTCCAAGCTCCATCGCAACGCGGGAGAGGCGGGCCATCTCGGGCTCGGATTCCACGTTGAACTGGCGGATGCCGCCCTCCAGCGCCAGGCGCATCTCTTCCTCGGTCTTGCCGACGCCGGAGAAGACGATCCGCTCGCCCGGTACGCCCGCCGCCTTCGCGCGCCGGTACTCGCCGCCCGAGACCACGTCCATCCCCGCCCCGAGAGAGGCCATGTGAGACAGAACCGCCTGATTGGAATTGCTTTTCACGGCGAAGCAGATGAGGTGGTCGAGACCGTCGAGCGCTTCCTGGAACAGCTGGAAATGCCGCGTGAGCGTCGCGGTGGAATAGACGTAGAAAGGCGTGCCGACCGCTGCCGCGATCTCGGTAATCGGCACATCCTCCGCATGGAGGATGCCGTCTTGGTAGAGAAAATGATCCATGGGCCGCGTCCCTTCGTCTTGCACGCGGCGGCGTAGCACCTATCCAACGGGGTTCAAAGTCTTTCAGAGGAACGATCATGGTGAAAACGGCGATAATCGAGGCCCACGGCGGACCGGAGCAACTCAAGATCGTGGATCGCGAGGTGGGTGAGCCCGGCGCCGGAGAGATTCGCATCCGTCACCATGCCTGCGGGCTGAACTTCATCGATTGTTATCAACGCTCGGGCCTCTACCCGATGGAGATGCCCGCAGCCCTCGGCATGGAGGCAGCCGGCATCGTCGAGGCGGTGGGCGAGGGGGTCACGCATCTGAAGCCGGGCGACCGCGCGGCCTATGCCTGTACGCCGCCCGGAGCCTATACCGAGGCGCGGGTCATGCCGGCTGCTCAGGTTTGCCCCCTGCCTGACGATATCGGGTTCGAGGAAGGCGCGGCGATGATGCTCAAGGGGCTGACGACGCACTACCTCTTCCGCCGCACGACCCCTATTGCGAAGGGCGACACGGTCCTGTTCCACGCGGCGGCGGGCGGGGTCGGCTTGATCGCTTGTCAATGGGCGCGGAGCGAGGGCATCCGCCTGATCGGTACGGCGGGCAGCGACGAGAAATGCGCCCTCGCCGAGGAGAACGGAGCCGAGGTCTGCATCAACTACCGGACCGAAGACTGGGTCGCGCGGGTGAAGGATCTGACTGGCGGCGTCGACGTGGTGATGGACTCGGTGGGCGCCGATACCTTCGAGGGCTCGCTCGATTGCCTCAAGCCGCTCGGTTTCATGATCTCTTTCGGCAATGCCTCGGGCCCGGTACCGCCCTTCGAGCTGGCAAAGCTGGCGCAGAAGGGATCGCTGAAGATCACCCGGCCCACCCTCTTTGCCCATATCGCGGCGCACGAGACCTGCCAGCAGATGGCTGCCGAGCTGTTCGAGAAGGTCACCTCGGGCGTGGTGAAGATCCGCATCGATCAACGTTTCGCGCTGGACGAGGTCGCGGACGCGCATCGGGCGCTGGAGGCGCGCAAGACGACGGGGCAGACGGTGCTGACGCTGTAGTTCCGCTTGAGCCTGCGGCGCTTGGCCAGTCGCGTCAAATCGTCAGGCCAATGCTTCGCGCCACTGCGTCAGAATTGACCGGCCAAGGGGGACGCGCTACCCCTTCTGGAACGCCATTCAAGGGCCATCACAAACGCCCGAAACAGCCTATGGGGATGACACATGTCCGAGATCGAACGCGAAAGCATGGAATATGACGTGGTCATCGTGGGGGCTGGTCCTGCAGGGCTTTCCGCCGCGATCCGGCTGAAGCAGCTTGATGCGGATCTGAACGTCGTGGTGCTCGAAAAGGGCTCGGAAGTGGGCGCGCATATCCTCTCGGGCGCGGTGCTGGACCCCTGCGGGCTGGACGCGCTGATCCCCGACTGGAAGGAGAAGGGCGCACCGCTGAACGTGCCGGTGAAGGACGACAATTTCTACATGCTGGGCGAGGCGGGCAAGATCCGCGTCCCCAACTTCCCGATGCCGCCCCTGATGAACAACCACGGCAACTACATCGTCTCGATGGGCAACGTCTGCCGCTGGATGGCGGAGCAGGCCGAGGCGCTCGGCGTCGAGATTTTCCCGGGCATGGCCTGCTCGGAGCTGGTTTACGGCGAGAACGGCGAAGTGCGCGGCGTCGTGGCCGGTGTCTTCGGGCTGGAGCCGGATGGCTCCATTGGTGAGAACACCGAGCCGGGAATGGAACTTCTGGGCAAATACGTCTTCCTCGGCGAAGGCGTGCGGGGCAGCCTGAGCCAGGAGGTCATCAAGACCTTCGATCTCGCCAAGGATTGCGAGCCGCAGAAGTACGGGCTCGGCATGAAGGAGATCTGGGAGATCGACCCCGACAAGCACCGCGAGGGCAGCGTGACCCACACGATGGGCTGGCCGCTTGGCAAGAACGCGGGCGGCGGTAGCTTCATCTATCACCTTGAGAACAATCAGGTTTATGTGGGCTTCGTGGTCCATCTGGGCTACAAGAACCCGCATGTGTTCCCCTACATGGAGTTCCAGCGCTTCAAGCATCACCCGATGGTCGCCGAGCTTCTGAAGGGCGGAAAGCGCATCGCTTACGGCGCGCGCGCAATCACCGAGGGCGGTTACCAGTCGCTGTGCAAGATGGTGGCGCCGGGCGTGGCGCTGCTCGGTTGCTCCGTCGGCATGGTCAACGTGCCGCGCATCAAGGGCAACCACAACGCGATGCTCTCGGGCAAGGCTGCGGCAGAAGCGGCTTATGCCGCCATTGGAGCGGGCCGCGCCTCTGACGAGTTGAACGACTACGAAGACGAAGTCCGGACCGGCGCGATCGGGAAAGACCTCAAGAAGGTCCGCAACGTGAAGCCGATGTGGTCGAAGTACGGGCTTGGCGCCTCGCTGGCCTTCGGCGGGCTCGACATGTGGACCAACACCCTTGGATTCAGCCTGTTTGGCACCATGAAGCACGGCAAGACCGATGCGGCAGCGACCGAAAAGGCCACGGAGCATCCGAAAATCGACTACCCGCGCCCCGATGGCAAACTGTCCTTCGACCGGCTGACCAATGTGGCCTTCTCCTTCACCAACCACGAGGAAAGCCAGCCGTCGCACCTGAAACTGCGCGACAGCACGGTGCCGATCGCGGTGAACCTGCCGCTCTACGACGAGCCGGCGCAGCGTTATTGTCCGGCGGGTGTCTATGAAGTGGTGAACGAGGCCGGTCAGGACCCGCGCTTCGTGATCAACTTCCAGAACTGCGTCCACTGCAAGACCTGTGATATCAAGGACCCGACCCAGAACATCAACTGGACGGTGCCCCAGGGCGGCGACGGGCCGAACTACCCGAACATGTGAGGGGCGCGTGATTGCCCTTCCCCCGGACGCGGCCTAGTCTCTGGCCAAACCGCTCCGGTCCGGGGCAGAGGAGAGCAAGAATGACGCCCAAACGATCCCTGTTCGCGCTGGCCCTTGTGGCCCTCACGACGCCCTTCGCAGCGCAGGCCGACAGCCTGCCCGGAGCGTATCTGGCAGGGCGCGCGGCGGCGATCAGCGGCGATCACGCGGCGGCGGCGGAGTACTTCAACCGCGCACTCGCCATGGACCCCGGCAACGCCTTTCTGGTCTCCAACGCGGTCTTCGCCAACGCCTCCCTCGGTCGATGGGAAGCCGCGGCGGCGGTGGCTGCGGGGTTGAACGCGGATGACGAGGGGCAGGAGCTTGTCGACCTGGTCGAATTCGTGCGCCGCGTGACCGAGGGCGAGCTGCAAGCAGCCATCGACATGATCGAGGCGGGCGACGGGCCCGGACCGCTTGCCGATGAACTGGCGCGGGCGTGGCTCAGCTTCGGCCAGGGCGACATGACGGCAGCCGTGGACACTTTCGAAGCGCTCGCTTCTGAACGCGGCATGGAAGAACTGGCAGCCCTGCATCTGGCTCTGGCCCGCGCGGCGGCGGGCGACTTCGAGGCCGCGCACGAGATCCTGTCCGGTGACACCGGCGTCGACATCACCAACACCGAGCGCGTGGTCCGCGCCCGCGCCGTGATCATGCTGCAACTCGGTATGCGGGCAGAAGCGCTCGACCTGTTGGACGGCTACACCCAGGCCGTGCCGGACCCCGGCTTGCTGGCGTTGCAGGCCCGCGTCGGCTCGGGCGAGGATGTGACCTACGATTTCGTTCGCACGGCAGAAGAAGGCGTGGCCGAGGTGTTTTTCACGGTCGCGCAGCTTTTGTCAGGCGACCGTAACACCACGCTGCCACTGCTGATGGCGCAGGCCGCGCGCGGCATCGACGCGGATCATTCCGACGCGGTGGTGCTGGCGGGCGAGTTGATGTCGGCTTCCGAGCAATATCTGCTGGCCGCCGAAACCTTCGCCTCCGTCCCGGAGGACGACCCCAATTATATCGAAGCCCAGATGGGCCGCGCGCAGGCACTGGAAGAGACCGGCGCGCAGGACGAAGCCATCGCCATTCTCAGGGCCTTGGTGGAGGCGCGACCGGACCTTGCTTCGGTGCAGGCGGCCTACGGCGATATCCTGCGCCGGGCCGAGCGTTTTGACGCGGCGATTGCGGCCTATTCCGCCGTGCTGGACCTCGTGGACGCGGACCTGCCGCGCTATTGGTTCATCCATTATGCCCGCGCGATCTGCTACCATCAGTTGGACGACTGGCCCCCCGCCGAAGCCGATTTTCGTCGCGCGTTGGAGCTGAACCCGGAACAGCCCAACGTGATGAACTACCTCGGTTATTCGCTTGTTGAGCAGCGGCGCAACTTCGACGAAGCGCTCGGCCTGATCCAGCGCGCCGTCGCCGCTCGGCCCGAAAGCGGCTACATCGTCGACAGCCTCGGGTGGGTCTACTACCGCCTTGGCCGGTTCGAGGAAGCCGTGGCACCGATGGAACGCGCCGTGGAGCTTGAGCCGAACGATCCTATCGTCAACGACCATCTGGGGGACGTCTACTGGATGGCCGACCGTTTCCGCGAGGCGGAATTCCAATGGCAGCGCGCCCTCTCCTTCGATCCGGAACCGGAAGATGCCGAACGCATCCGCCGCAAGCTGGAGGTCGGGCTCGATGTCGTGCTGGAGGAGGAAGGCGGCGTCGGCGCGCTCGAGGAAGAGTGATCGCAGACCTGATGACGCCTTTCCGATGAAGCTCTTCGCGCCCGCCAAGGTGAACCTCGCCCTCCATGTGACGGGTAAGCGGGACGATGGGTATCACCTGCTCGATTCGCTGGTTGTCTTCGCGGGCGTGGGCGATTGGCTCTCCTTCTCGGCCTCTGATGAGCTCAGCCTTCGCGTCGAGGGGCCGCGCGCCGGTGGGGTGCCGGAGGATGCGGGCAACCTCGTGTGGCAGGCGGCGAAATGGCTCGACCCAAAGCGCGGCGCGGCGATCACATTGGAGAAGAACCTGCCCCATGCGGGTGGGATCGGCGGCGGCTCTGCCGACGCGGCCTGCGCACTGCGCGGTTTGTCGGACCTCTGGGGGGTCGAGGTGCCGGCGGGGGCAGAGGCCCTCGGAGCGGATGTGCCCGTCTGCCTCCATGCACATCCTGCGAGGATGCGCGGCATCGGCGAGGTGCTGGAACCCGTACCGCCGCTGCCGGAATTGTGGGTCGTTCTGGTGAATGCAGGGGAAGAGGTGCCGACAGGGGCCGTCTTCCAAGCGCTCGAGACAACCGATAATGCAGCTCTCTCGGCGCCTCGATGGGACGGGGCGGAGGAATTCATCCAATGGCTGAGCGCGACACGCAACGACCTGCAAAGCGCGGCCATGGCGGTGTCTCCGGTCATTGGTGAGGTGTTGGAACGGATCGGCCGGACGGAAGGGTGCAGGCTCGCGCGGATGAGCGGATCGGGCGGCACATGTTTCGGTTTGTTCGAGACGGAGGCCGCGGCGCGCGCCTGCGCGGCGGCCATGCCTTCGGACTGGTGGGCCGAGCCCGCGCTGATACTGGGCGCGGCGGCAGACGCGCCCTAGTTCAGGCGCGCGACCACGTAGTCCGCCAGATCAGACAGCATGTCGCGCAGGGGATCACCCGGCAGCACGTCGAGCGCGGCCTTGGCCTTCGCGACATAGGCGTTGGCCTCGTCCCGTGTCTGCGCCAGCGTGGCGTGCTTCTGCAGAAGGCTCAGAGCCTGCTCCAGATCGCCGTCGCGCTGGTCGCCTTTGCCGATGGTCCGCGCCCAGAAGGCCCGCTCCTCGCCGTCGCCCGCGGCAATCGCGCGGATCACCGGCAGGGTCATCTTCCGCTCGCGGAAATCGTCACCAATGTTCTTGCCGATCGCCCCGGCCTCGCCGTCGACGCCGCCCCAGTCGAGCAGGTCGTCGGCCATCTGGAAGGCCACACCGAGACCGTCACCATAGGTCGCCAGCGCCTCGATCACCGTATCATCACGCTCGGCGATCACGCCGCCGACCTTGCAGGCGGCCTCGAAAAGCGCGGCGGTCTTGCCGCGGATCACTTGCAGGTAGGTCTCTTCCGGCGTGTCGATGTCAGAGGCGACGGTCAGTTGCAGCACCTCACCCTCGGCGATGGTTGCCGCCGCGTTGGAGAGGATGTCGAGCACCCGAAGGCTGCCGGGCTCCACCATCAACTGAAACGCGCGGGCGAAGAGGTAATCGCCCACCAGCACGCTGGACTGGTTGTCCCACAAAAGGTTCGCCGTCGGCCGCCCGCGCCGCTGCTCGGATTCGTCGACCACGTCGTCGTGCAGCAGCGTGGCGGTGTGGATGAACTCCACCGTCGCGGCCAGCTTCACGTGATCCGTGCCGCCGTAGCCGCAGAGCCGCGCGCAGGCCAGCGTCAGCATCGGGCGGATACGCTTGCCGCCAGCCTCGACGAGATGCGCCGTCACCTCGGGGATGCGGGGCGCATGCTTTGAGGCCATGCGATCGCGGATCAGCGCGTTGACGGCGGCAAGGTCCTCCGACAGCGCCGCGCTCAGGCGGTCGTAGGGCTTCTGCGTTGGCGTGTCCAGGCTCATCGGAAGCTCCCCATCTCGACACTCAGCCCGCGCGGGCTTACCTGTCTTGCATGCTTGAAATTCTCCGCAGCAACGACCCGACGATCATCGCCTTCGCCACCGCGCTTCTCAGAGGCGAGGATATAGAGGTGTTCGAGATCGACGTCCATATGAGCGGGATGGAGGGCAGCATCGGCATATTGCCGCGCCGCCTGATGGTGCGCCGCGATGATGCCGCCGCCGCCGAGGTGGTGCTGCGCGACAACGATCTGCCGGTGTCGCCTTGGAACTGACGCAAGACGGCTTTCTGGGCGGCCGCGTGCAGGCATGGCAACCGCGCGTGGGGTACCGGGCCGCGACTGACCCCGTCTTCCTCGCGGCGGCCTGCCCAGCCAAGCCGGGGGACACGGTGCTCGAGTTGGGTTGCGGCGTCGGCGTTGCGGCCCTCTGCCTTATGGCGCGGGTTGAGAACCTCTCCGTGACGGGGGTGGAGCGGCAGGCGAATTATGCCGACCTCGCGCGGCGCAATGGGCTGGACGTGGTGACGGCCGACTTGACCGCGCTTCCGTCCGACCTTCGCCAGAAAAGCTATGATCAGATCATCGCCAATCCCCCCTATTACGGGCCGGGTACGGGCTCTGACGACGCCGGACGCGATGCAGCCCTGCGTGAAGAGACACCCCTGACCAACTGGATTGCCGTCGCGCGCGCACGTCTGAAGCCCGGCGGCTGGCTCACGATGATCCATCTGGCCGAGCGGCTGCCAGACATCCTCCGCGGATTGGACGGTTTCGGAGACGTCGCCGTTTTGCCTCTGGTGGCGAGAGAAGGCCGCGCTGCGGGGCGGGTACTGGTGCGCGCCCGAAAAGGTGCCCGCGCGCCGTTCCGGCTTTTGGCACCTCTCGTGATCCACGCCGGCGCCTCGCATGAGGCCGACGGCGATGACTATTCTGCAACAGCCCGTGCAATCCTGCGCGACGGAGCGGCAGTGCCCTTCGGCTAACCAGCTAAATACCGAGCATTTTAGCCGTTAACACAGTTGTTCGTGACAGACGCATGACAATGTGCTGGACTGATCCCTGTAGATCCAACTCAACAGAGGAGACTCATATGTCGTTAGGCGCCCATCTTCAGGAGCTCAAGAAGAAGCACGCCCATCTCTCTGCCACGGTTGAAGAACAGCAACGAAGTCCTGCCGTGGATGAACTTACGCTACGCAACATGAAAAAGGAAAAGCTGCGGCTGAAGGAAGAGATCACCCGTCTCGACAGCTAAAGCGACGCGTCCGGCGCGGCATGGATCGCCTGAACGGCGATCCTGCGACTGCGCCTGACTTTTGCCGTCGGGGCTTGATCAGATCTGGACCTCGGCGGCATCCACGAACTTCATCTCATCGCCATATTCCTTGAGGGTCACGATTTCGGCCTCGATCCATTCGCGGAACGCGCGCACCTGAGGGCGCGCCTCCGGCCCTTCAGGACAGACGAAGCTGTATTCTGCTTCGGTCGTGAGCCCAAGTTTGTAGGGCATCACCAGACGCCCCTCACGCAGGTCCTTCTCGGCCAGCGAGATGCGCCCCAGAACCACACCCGCCCCGGCCAGAGCTGCGTCGATCGCATGGTCGGCCTGACTGAACCGCGCCCCGGCCGCGAAGCGCGGCGGCAGGTCTGCCGCGCGGAACCACGCGGGCCAATCGACTGCCGGCTTGAGGAAGTGAATGTCGTCCTGATGAAGCAGGGGCGCGCGCGAGAGGTCTGCCGGCTCAGGATACTGCGCCGCAAGCTCGGGCGTCATCATTGGCGCGACCCATTCACGGATGATCGGCTTCGTGTAGAGACCCGGCTCCTCCTTCGCGAGGCCGAACCGGATGGCGACATCCACGTCGTCCCGCGAAAAATCGACCAAACGCAGCGTGGCGCTGAAGCGCAATTCGATCTCGGGGTGAAGCGTGGCGAACTTGAAGAGCCGGGGCGCCAGCCATTTGGCGGTGAAGGCAGGACCCGCAGTCACGATGAGGCTCTTCTGCTCCACCGTGCGCTTCGCTGCGCGCCACGCGCTTGTCAGGGCAGCAAAGCCATCCGCCGCGCCGGGGCAGAGCGCGCGGCCCGCGTCCGTCAGCTCAACCGCGCGGTTCAGGCGCCGGAAAAGAGGGGCCTCCAAATGCTGCTCAAGCGACTTGATCTGGAACGAAAGCGCGGCGGGCGTGACGTTCAGTTCCGCTGCCGCCTTGGCAAACGACAGGTGCCGCGCGGCGGCGTCAAAGGCCCGAAGAGCCGTGAGCGGAGGAAGTCTGTCTGACATGGATAGTTAAACTATTCTTGTGTGAGGGGGTTAAAAGTCCCGTTTGTCGGACGTCCTATGTCGCCCCATGTTGAATGGCAAGTCGCTTCGCCTCGAAAGGAGAACTGCCATGCATTTCGATAATACCACGATCCCCGCCACGCGGGCCGCCATCGCCCGTGCCCACCAGGAACGCGGCAAGGTCCTGAGTGAAATCTGGAATTTTCTGACGGGCCGCCTGTAAGGCGCGGGACGCAGGGTTGCAGTTTTTGCAATGGTAGCTGGTTTGGCCACGCCTATATAGAGCGGTGAAACGATCAATCACTCATTCGCAAGGTGTCCAAATGTTCCACGATCTCGCAGAACCCGAAATGCAGAAAATCATCAACCAGGCCCGCGCCGATCGCAGCCGTGAAATGGCCCGCCTGATCGCCGCCGCGTTCCGCCGCCTTGCACACCGCAAGTCGAGCGTTGCAGTAGCCGGTTAACAGGCATTCGCAATTAGCATTGGGGTTTTTCAGTTAGCTTGCTTATTTAATGAGCAGACTGAAAACCCCCTCCTGCATGAAGGTCACTTAAGATGTTCTTTTCTGAATTCCGTGCGCTCGTGCGCCAAACCGTTTTCCAGATCCAGGTTCAAGACGCTCAGAACCGGGCACGCGTAAGCGGCTACCTCAGCGCGCTGCGCTAATCAGCTATCGCGGGCCTCAGCGGCCCGCGTTGCCTGCGGCCAAGGCCGCATCGGCATCGGCGTTGTGTTAACGGCGCTCGGATTGCCCCACTCCTGACAGTTCAACGTCTGCCACCGTCGCATGCTGCTTGGGCACGCGGCGGTTGAAGTCGTTGGCGTCGCGCGTATGGCCCATGTGGGATTGAGTTGTATTTGCCAAGATGAAGGAGCGGTTGCAGGTCGAACCGCATGAAAAAGGCCCCCGGCGCATGTGGCGGGGGCCTTCTTTGTGGGTGCTGAAATGTTCAGACGAAGAACTGGGCGCCGTTCGCGGAGATCGTGGAGCCGTTGATGAAGCCGCTGTCATCGGAGGCAAGGAAGCAGACACAGCGCGCGATTTCTTCCGGCTCACCGAGGCGACCGGCAGGAATGCCCGAGATGATGCTGTCGCGGACTTTCTCGGGGATCGCCATGACCATCTCGGTCGCGATGTAGCCGGGGCAGATCGCGTTGGCGGTAATGCCGGCACGGGCGCCTTCCTGTGCGAGGGATTTGACGATTCCGAGGTCGCCCGCCTTGGTGGCGGCATAGTTGACCTGGGCGAACTGACCCTTCTGCCCGTTGATCGAAGAGATCACGATGACGCGGCCGAACTTGCGTTCGCGCATGCCGGGCCAGACCGGGTGGATGGTGTTGAAGACGCCGGTTAGGTTGGTGTCGACGACCTCGGACCATTGTTCGGGGGTCATCTTGTGGAAGGGAGCGTCGCGGGTGATGCCGGCATTGGCGACGACGATCTCGATGGGGCCGAGCTCGGCTTCGACCTTCTCGATGCCGGCCTTGGAACTGTCGTAGTCGGCCACGTTCCACTTGTAGGTCTTGATCCCCGTGGATTCGGTAAATTTCGCGGCGGCCTCGTCATTGCCGGCGTAGGTGGCGGCGACCGTGTAGCCCTCTGCGGCGAGCGCCTTCGAAATGGCTTCCCCGATGCCGCGGCTTCCGCCGGTGACCAATGCGACTCGTCCCATGTTGTCTCTCCCTTATGGTTGTAAAACTTTGTTACAAATAAAAAAGCCGCACGCAACTTTCTTGCGCGCGGCTGAAGGTGTTTGGTGAAATCAGTCGCGCTCGACGCAGAGGGCAACACCCATGCCGCCGCCGATGCAGAGCGTCGCAAGACCCTTCTTGGCGTCGCGGCGCTGCATCTCGAACAGCAGCGTGTTGAGCACGCGGCAGCCGGAGGCGCCAATCGGGTGGCCGATGGCGATGGCGCCGCCGTTCACGTTCACGATCTCCGGATCCCATCCCATGTCCTTGTTCACGGCGCAGGCCTGGGCGGCGAAGGCCTCGTTTGCTTCCACGAGGTCGAGGTCGTCCACGGACCAGCCGGCTTTCTCCAGCGCCTTGCGCGACGCATAGATCGGGCCGACGCCCATGATCGACGGGTCGAGGCCTGCGGTAGCGTAGGACGCGATGCGTGCAAGGGGCTGGATGCCACGCTTCTGGGCGTCATCGGCGGACATCAGCAGGGTGGCAGCAGCACCGTCGTTCAGGCCGGACGCATTGGCAGCCGTCACGGAGCCGTCCTTGGTGAAGGCGGGGCGCAGTTTCTGCATCGCTTCCATCGTGGCACCGTGGCGGATGTATTCGTCCTGATCGACGACGGTGTCGCCCTTGCGGCCCTTGATCGTGTAGCTGACGATTTCGTCCTCGAACTTGCCGGCCTTTTGGGCGGCTTCCGCTTTGTTCTGCGAGGCGACCGCGAATTCATCCTGCTGGTCGCGGGAGATTTGCCATTTCTCGGCGACGTTTTCGGCGGTCTGGCCCATGTGGTAGCCGTTGAAAGCATCCCAGAGGCCGTCGCGGATCATCGTGTCGATGTACTTCATGTCGCCCATCTTCTGCCCCTGACGCAGGTTGGCCGCATGGGGGGACATGGACATGTTTTCCTGACCGCCGGCGATCACGACGGAGGCATCGCCCAACATGATGTGCTGTGCGCCGAGCGCCACGGCGCGCAGGCCGGAACCACAAACCTGGTTGATGCCCCAAGCGGCGGATTCCTGCGGCAGGCCTGCATTGATGTGGGCCTGACGGGCGGGGTTCTGGCCCTGTGCAGCGGTCAGGACCTGGCCGAGGATGGTCTCGGAAACCTCTGCCTTGTCGATGCCGGCACGCTCCACAACGGCTTCGATCACGGCGCGGCCGAGGTCATGGGCCGGGGTGTTGGCGAAGGAGCCGAGGAAGCTGCCAACCGGCGTACGAGCGGCGGAAGCGATGACGACATTGGTCATGGGAAGTCCTTTCCTGAGCGCAGCGGTCCCCCCGAATGGTGGGCGCGATGCAGCGTGAGTGTCGGCCGCGTGATAGAGCGTTGCGGCGGCTCAGATCAACGGACACGGTGTCTCAGGCGGTGTAAAGGGGCTTTGAACAGAGCCGCGAAAATGACAAGCCTCGCCTCAGGCGCTGCGCATCACGCGGGCGGTGTCGATCTCCGGCAGGGTCATGGTGGGGGCGCCGTAGTAGTAGCCCTGCAGGCAGTCGGCACCGGCGGCCGCGAGCCATCGCGCCTCTTCCATCGTTTCGACGGATTCCGACACGACGAGCATGTCGAAATGCCGGGCGAGACCGATCATGGCTTCGGAGAGCACCTGATTGTCGGCATCCTCGGCGATGTTGCGGGTGAACTGGCCGTCTATCTTGAGAATGTCGAAGTAGAAGGACTTGAAGTGACGGAAGGCGGTGTACCCTGCTCCGAAGTCGTCGAGCGCAAAGGTAATGCCCTTGTCCTGCAGGTCTTCCATGAAGATCGCGACGATCTCGGGCATGATCATGACGGAGCTTTCCGTGATCTCGAGGATCAGGCGTTCGACGACAGTGGGATTGTCCCGCAGGAAGGTGCGGAGGGTCTGCATCCAGCGTGGATAGCCGACGGACCTTGCGGACATGTTGATCGACAGGCGAAGTCCGGGGTTTCGTTGGAGCGTGGCAAGACCGAGCCGCAAGGCGGCGCAATCAATCTGCCGCCCGATGTCCGAGTCCTCGACCGCCCCCATGAAATCGCGCGCCGGAATGACCCGGCCCGTTTCGTCCAGGATGCGGATGAGCCCTTCGTAGAAGGCAATTCCCTGGCCGTCGGCGCGGACGATAGGCTGATAGGCCAGCCGTGCGTCGCCGCGTGCAAGGGCCTGTTGCACCATGGCGAGCGTGCCGCGGTCACGTTGCGAGATGGCAGCATCGAGAGGACTTCCCATCCCCGGCTCGATCACCTCACCGCCGTTCTCGCCCATGGGTCTGCTCCTGTCGCGCCTGCGTTAGGGGGTTGATGCCCTGAGTCTCTTTAAAGAAGGATGAAATTCGGGATTTGCATCAAATGCTGAGGGAGTTCTGCGATGTCAGGCCAAGGCGACGAGAAGGCCAATGGACGCTGCGATTGGTGTGGCACGGACCCGCTCTACGTGGCCTATCACGACACTGAATGGGGCGTGCCGGAGTACGACAGCCGTGCCCTCTGGGAGAAACTGGTGCTGGACGGGTTTCAGGCCGGCCTCGCGTGGATCACGATCCTGCGCAAACGCGACGCCTTTCGCGAAGCCTTCGAAGGGTTTGACCCCGAAGTGATCGCGAAATGGGGAGAGGCGGACGTGCAGCGCCTCTTAGGCAACGCCGGGATCGTGCGTCATCGCGGCAAGATCGAAGCCGCAATCACCAATGCGCAGGCCTGGATCGCGATGGAGGAAAAGGGCGGTTTCGACCGTTTCATCTGGGACTACGTCGACGGAACGCCCCTGCGAAACCGCTTCGACACCATGGCAGAGGTGCCGCCGTCGACGCCGATGAGCCTGCAGATGTCGAAGGATCTGAAGAAGGCCGGGTTCAAGTTCTGTGGCCCGACGATTGTCTACGCATGGCTTGAGGCGACGGGCGTGGTGAACGATCACCTGACCTGTTGCTTCCGCCATGACGAGGTCGCCGCATTGGCACGGTAGCTTACCCGTCGGATGCGATGATCGCTTGCAACATGGCGATGGCCTCGTCCGACGCCCAATCCGCATCACCCCGCAGGCGCGCGACCTCTTGTCCGTTCTCGTCCAGTACCACCGTGATGGGCAGGCCGAAGATACCCATCTCGCGGGCGATCTGCTGGTTGATGTCGCGATGCTGCGGCAGGGTGGTCACCCCGACCTCGTCAAAGAACCGGGCGATGGCCTGCGGCGGGTTGCGGCCGGTGGCGAGGGTCACGACCTGGAAATCGTCGCCGCCCAGGGTTTCCTGCAGGGTTTGGAGCGATGGCATCTCCTCGCGGCACGGCGCACACCACGTCGCCCAGAAGTTGAGCAGCACATGCTGGCCCGCGTAATCCGACAGCTGCGCTTCGCTGCCGTCCTGTTGGACAAATGGCAGCTCCGAGGCGGCCGCAGGCGCGTCATGGATTACCAGCCCGCGCATGTCGCCGACCTGCAGCGGCGACAGATCCTCGGCCATAGCGGCATTTGCGCAAAGGCCTGCGGCGATGTATGCGGCGGTAACTAGGATTTTGCGGACCATTTCGGTTCCTCTGAAGACAGGGCAGACAGATATGAGCGACACGGGTTCCTCCAACGACGCGACCAAAGCCAACACCATGTGGGGTGGCCGATTTGCGGCGGGTCCGGATGCGATCATGGAGGCGATCAACGCCTCGATCTCGTATGACCAGCGCATGGCGCGTCAGGATATCGAAGGGTCCCGTGCCCATGCCGCCATGCTGGCAGCGACGGGCATTGTCGAGAGTAGCGATGTCGAGGTGATCCGGGAAGGGCTGCTCACGGTCTTGTCAGAGATCGAGGGAGGCAGCTTCGCCTATTCCGCCGCGCTCGAAGACATTCACATGAATGTGGAATCCCGCCTGACTGAGATTGTCGGCCCCGCCGCCGGGCGTCTGCACACGGCGCGGTCGCGCAATGATCAGGTCGCCACGGACTTCAAGCTTTGGGTTCGCGACCAGATGGACGCCGCGATCACCGGGATCGAAGCGTTGCAAAAGGCGCTTCTGGGGCAAGCGGAGCAGGGGGCCGAATGGGTCATGCCGGGCTTCACCCACCTGCAGACGGCGCAGCCGGTGACCTGGGGGCATCACATGATGGCCTATGTCGAGATGTTGGGCCGCGATGCCTCGCGTTTCCGCGATGCACGCGCGCGGATGAACGAGTCGCCTCTGGGCTCCGCCGCGCTCGCCGGCACCTCGTTCCCCATCGACCGCGAGATGACCGCGAAGGCGCTTGGCTTCGACCGCCCCACGGCCAACTCGCTCGATGCCGTGGCAGATCGCGATTTTGCGCTGGAGTTCCTTTCGGCCGCCTCGATCTGCGCCATGCATCTGTCGCGCTTCGCGGAGGAGCTGGTGATCTGGTCGTCCGCCCAGTTCCGCTTCGTGGCGCTGTCGGACCGCTTCTCCACCGGCTCCTCGATCATGCCGCAGAAGAAGAACCCTGACGCGGCAGAGCTGATCCGCGCCAAGATCGGGCGGATCTTCGGGGCCAATGTCGCGCTGATGACGGTGATGAAGGGGCTGCCGCTGGCCTATTCCAAGGATATGCAGGAGGACAAGGAGCAGACCTTCGACGCCGCCGACAACCTGATGCTGGCGCTGGCCGCCATGGAAGGGATGGTGCGCGACATGCAAGCCAATGTGCCCTCGCTCGAAGCCGCTGCCTCCTCCGGGTTCTCCACCGCGACAGACCTTGCCGACTGGCTGGTCCGCGCGCTGGATATGCCCTTCCGTGAGGCGCATCACGTCACCGGTAGCCTCGTCAAGCTGGCCGAGGACAAGGGCTGCGACCTGCCGGATCTGACGCTGGAGGACATGCAATCCGTCCACGATGAAATCACAGCCGCCGTCTTCGACGTGCTCGGCGTGCACAACTCCGTGGCCTCCCGCGTGTCCTACGGCGGCACCGCGCCCGAGCGGGTGCGCGAGCAAGTGGCGCGCTGGCGTGACCGTTTGGGGTAGCATGGATCGGATGGCAGCTGCCCGCCGATGGTTGCCTCGGCTCTGGACAGAGGCGGGGATGCGGCGGACACTGACGCAACCGTAGGAGAGTACCGATGCGATATCTTGCCATTCTGTCCGTCCTTGCCGTCGCTGCTTGCGGCGTCGATGGCGAACCCGAGCGCCCTGACCGCGCCAATGTCGAGCCCGGGCTCCATATCTCGGGATCGGCGGAAGTCGGCGTCGGCGGCTGAGGCTTAGCCTTTATCTCGGCAATCCGAGTTGATCCGCCGTTCATTCACCCCTAACGTCTTGCTATTCCCGGCTTGTCGCTTTCCGCGATTGGCCGGGTTTCGTTTGCCACTATTCGATTAAGGCACTGAACCGATGGAAAAGATCCCGATGACACCGAAAGGCCTTGAGGCCATGAACGGTGAATTGAAACAGCTCAAGAGCATTGAGCGTCCTGCAATCATCAAGGCAATCGCCGAGGCGCGGGAGCATGGGGACCTGTCGGAGAACGCGGAATATCATTCCGCGAAAGAAAAGCAGTCATTCATCGAGGGCCGTATCAAGGAGCTTGAAGGCTCCATCTCTCTGGCGCAGGTCATTGATCCCAAGACGCTTTCCGGCCCGATCAAGTTCGGCGCCACGGTCGATCTGGTTGATGAAGAGACCGAGGAAGAGAAGACCTACATGATCGTGGGTGAGGCCGAGGCCGACATCGAAAACGGGCTTCTCAACATCAAATCGCCGCTCGCCCGCGCCTTGATCGGCAAAGAGGAGGGCGATAGCGTCGAAGTGCGCACGCCCGGTGGGGCGAAAAGCTTCGAGATCGTCAAGATCTCCTATGTCTGACATCCGGGCAATCGCGCCCGTGATGACCGCCCTATTACCGGAGTAAAAGAGACGATGTCGTCTTCTTCTTCCGACCCGACAGATGAACAGACCATCGAGCCGAGGCCCTCGCCCACGCCCACGGCGCTGGACCTCGGGCTCTACGCCCGCGCCGACGCCGGACCCCGGATCACCGGGATCGAGATCGCGGCAATCATCGTCTCGCTTCTGTGGATCGTGGCCGTGGTGGTTCTGGGGCTCAGCGGCGGCGGCGAGGAAGAGGCCGAGGCCGCCCCTACCGGCCTGTCGCAGCTCCTCTCGATCCTGGCAGTGATCGTGCCGCTGGCGCTGATCTGGGTTGCCGCGATGGCCGCCCGGACGGCGCGGGCGTTGCGGCAGGAGGCCGCGCGGCTGCAAGCCTCCATCGATGCGATGCGGGCGGCCTATGTGGAACAGCAGCAACGCCAATCGATGGAGATGAAGCCGGATCTTGTACAGAAGCTCGATGACCTCGTTGCCGCGCAGCAGGCCGCAGACACCAAGCTTGCCACCTTCACGTCGCTCCGGTCCGTGGCACCTGCCGAAGTGCGCGCCGCGGTGTCGCCATCCGCAAGCGAGGCAGAGGCGGCACAACCGCAACCGGCCCTCGGTCTGGTTCAGGAAATCGAAGCCGAGCCGATCTCGGTCGCCGATTTCATCAAGGCACTCAATTTCCCAGAGAACGAGCACGACAAGGAAGGTTTCCGTACGCTGCGCCGTGCCTTGGAAGACCGCGCGACAGAGCGGCTGATCCGCGCCTCGCAAGATGTGCTCACGTTGCTCTCGCAAGACGGCATCTACATGGATGATCTGCGCCCCGACCGCTCGAAATCCGAGGTCTGGCGGCGCTTTGCGAAGGGGGAGCGCGGACGGCCCATCGCCGCGCTTGGGGGCATCCACGACCGCTCGTCGCTGGTTCTGGCGGCCGGACGGATGCGGAAAGACCCGGTGTTTCGCGACGCGGTTCACCATTTCCTGCGCCACTTCGACCGCACCTTCATGGAGTTCGAGAAGAACGCCAGCGACGAGGAAATCTCGCATCTTGCCGACACCCGCACCGCGCGCGCCTTCATGCTTCTAGGCCGCGTGACAGGCACCTTCGACTGACGCCCGCGCGGCCGAAGGCTTTTGCAAAAGCCTTCTGCAAATCCTTGCAAGGATTTGACCTGTCAGGCGCGCGGGGGGCGCCCCTTGTAGACAGGCAGGCTCCACCCGAACAGGAGCGAGCCTGCGCGCAGACCGAAGGTGACAAAGATGCAGATCACCGTTGGCCATGCCGCTTCCGGCGAGAGGAACCGCGCTCCCAGAAGGGATGCGGCCGCACCGGCGAAGGCGGCGGTGACGTAGAGCTCCCCCTGTTTCAGGACCAGCGGCACCTCATTGGCGACCACGTCGCGCATCAGGCCGCCGAAGGTCCCGGTGGCGACGCCCATGACAAGGACCACACCCGTGCTCACCCCGGCTTCCCGTGCGACGGCGACCCCTGCCGCGACCGCGATGGCAAAGGCGCCCGCGTCGAGCCAGATCAGCCACTTCAGGCGCGATTCCATCAAATGCGCAGTGAAGAAAACCACCACGGCCGCGGCCATCGCAACGGCGAGCGGTGTTGCGTCGGCGATCCAGAACACCGGGTCCCGGTCCAGCAACAAATCGCGCAGGGTGCCGCCCCCCACCGCCGTGAGGCAGGCGAAAAAGATGAACCCCACGATATCAAGCTGAGCCCGCGACGCGGCCAGCGCCCCTGTCAGCGCGAAGACCAGCACCGAGGCGTAGTCCAGTGTCAGCGTGATACCCATTCAGCCACGCTTCGATTTCTTGAACGGCGCCATGCCCGCGCGTGCCAATTCGTCGGCGCGCTCGTTGCCCTCGTGACCGGCATGGCCCTTGATCCATTCCCAGGTCACGTTGTGCCGCGCCTGCGCCTCGTCCAGCCGCTGCCAGAGGTCTACGTTCTTCACCGGCTTCTTGGTCGAGGTCTTCCAGCCGTTCCGCTTCCAACCATGCATCCAGCCGGTGATGCCGTTCTTCACGTAGGCGCTGTCGGTCACGATGGTCAGGGTCGAGGGACGCTCCAAGGCCTCCAGAGCCGAGATCGCGGCCAGAAGTTCCATGCGGTTGTTGGTGGTGTCGGCCTCGCCGCCCTTCAACTCGCGCTCCTTGATGATCGTCTCGCCATCCTTGGCGCGCATCAGGGCGCCCCACCCTCCGGGGCCGGGATTTCCGGAGCAGGCTCCGTCGGTGTAGGCAATCAGGTCAGGCATCGTCGGGAGCTTTCGCGTGGAGCAGGGTGAAAGGATCATGGGTGCCGGCTAGGCCGGGCTCCGCGCCGTCTACACGGTGGGTGAGGGTGAGGCCAAGCCCGGTCAGCATCGCGATAAGCTCCTCTGCCGTGAAATAGCTGTAATGCCGACCGAGGCCGTCGCGTGCTTCACCCTCTCCGGTCTTCATGCCGAGAAACAGCACGCCCCCGGGTCGCAAGGCATGGGCGAGCGCGCGCAGATGGCGCGGCACCTCTGCACGCGGCGCGTGGAGCAGGCTGAAGCTGGCCCAAATGCCGTCGTAGGCGTCATGCGCCGTGATGTCGTCAAACGTCCCGAGTTGGGCGGAGACGCCCCGGGACACAGCCGCATCCACGAAAGCCGGGGTCGCGTCGATGCCGTCCACCCTGTGGCCAAGCTCCATCATCGCGCGGGCATGCAGGCCCGGGCCACAACCAAGATCGAGAATATCGGCCGCGGCAGGCAAGGCGGCGGTGAAAACCTCCAGCGCTTCTGCCTGCGTCGGGGTGATCCCCATGCCGGCGTAGGACTCCGCGCGGGTTTCATAGACGGAGATGGTTTTATCGTCGCTCATCGGGCAGGGGCCTCTACGTGCTGAGGGGGGACGGACGCCTCACGCACGCTCCAACGCGAGCCGCCCTGCCAAGAGGGCGAATATCGCCGCGAAGGAGCGGTTCATCCACGCCATGATCCGTGCGGAGCCGAGGATGTATCGGCGCGCCGTCGCGGCGAAGAGGCCATAGAGCACGAAGACAGCGAAGGTCATGGCCATGAATATGGCGCCAAGGATCAGCGTTTCCTGCGTCACGGTGGCCGGGTTGCCGGACAGGAACGGGGTCAGCAGGGACAGGAAGAAGATCGACAGCTTCGGGTTGAGGATATTGATCAACGCGCCGCGTCTGGCGATGGCCGGCCCCGGCTCGACGCGGGTCGAGGGCTCGACGTTCAGTGCGCCGCCCGAGCGCAACGCCGACCATGCGAGGTACAGAAGATAGCCCACGCCGAGGAATTTCACCACGTTGAAGAGGAGCGCCGAGGCATGGAGGACGGCGGCCAGGCCGAGCGTCGCAGCCAGCAGATGCGGGACGATGCCAAGCGTGCAGCCCAAGGCCGCCCAGAGCGCCGCGCGACGACCGCGCCCCAATCCGAGCGCGAGGGTATAGAGCACGCCGGTTCCCGGTGCGATCACCACGACAAGCGCGGTCAGAAGAAACTGGGTGGAAATCATTCGGCGGGCTTTCGGCTATCGGATCAGGACAGCGTGTCGAAGCGCGGCGAAGCTGTCAATCTGGCTCGGAGCGTGCCGGCTGTGCCAGGTCGGGACCGGTCCGAAAGAAACTGACGTCGTTGGTGAAGATACTGTCCGGGACGAGGCGGATCAGGCGCCCGTTCGGATCGTCGATGCGGGCGACATTCTGGACAAACCACGGGTTCTGCGCCTCCTCTGGCCCGAGATACCGGCGCAGGAGCCTCCGGAAGAGCGCGGTGTCCATCGGCTCCACCGTTGCTGTGCCGCGCAGGCCGAGATGGCGCAGCAGGCCCGCTTCGTTGTCGTAATCCACGATCTCGACCGCGACCTGGGGATTGGCCTCCACCCGCGCTGCACTGCTGGCGCCCGCGTCCGACAGCATCCACAGAGCCTCCGCCTCCCACGCGAACCAGACCGGCGCGTTGCGCGGCGCGCCCTTGTCCGAGACGGTGGAGAGAATGGCGATGAGAGGGCGAGACAGGACGATCTGCGGATCAAACGGGTGGGGCAAGGTCGGCTCGTTTCCGTCGCGAGAAAGGGTTCATGGCGCAGGGCAGGAGTTTGGTCGAAAGACGTTTCGTATTGGGAAAGGTCAGGACTCGCGCCGCGAACCGGGTGCGAGTTCTTTTACAAAAATAATTAGACCGGTGCGAATCCCTCGGATAGCGTGACGTTAGGCAACCTGCGGGAATGTACGCAGAAAGGGCCCGGATGTTGCCTGTAAAAAATTGCTTTTGAGCAATAAAACATGGGGACAAATTATGAAGTTAGTGATCGGACTTGATGGTCAGAGTTCAGGCGAAAAGGCCTTGGACTTTGCCAAGAACGTCGCGGCGAGCAGTGAGAATTGTGAGCTGATCGTCGTTTATGTGATCGAATGGTCACCGTTTTCTTTCCAGACCGCAGAGGAAAATGCGCAGCGCCACAAGCGTCGCGAAGAAGAGATTTCCATCGCGAGAGAACGGGTCGTGGACCCCGCTGTCGCCTCGCTTCAGGCGGCGGGCTTGAACGCCCGCGCGGTTGTGCGCCACGGAGATGTGGCCGACACGATCGACAAGGTCGCTCACTCCGAGGGCGCCACCCAGATCGTCGTCGCCCGCTCCAGCGCGGGTGGGATCTCGCGGCTGTTCGGCAGCTCTACCGCCAACCTTGTCATGAACGCGCGCGTTCCTGTCACTGTCGTCGCATAAGGAGCAGTACCAATGAAAAAAATGTATTCCATCATATTGGCCGTTGCGACCTACATGGCCCTCATCACGCCCACCTGGGCTCAAGACGCGGCGGTCTCGCTGGACGAGCGGGTGAACCAGGCTTTCGCCAACTCGACGGGCTGGTTCGTCAACTTCATCTTCATGTCGATCCCGGGCACCAACTTTCCGTGGATCGTGCTGTGGCTGGTGATCGGCGCGACCGTTTTCACCATCTACTTCGCCTTCGTTCAATTCCGCTTCTTCGGCCATGCGATCAGCCTGGTGAAAGGCGACTACTCGGACCCCAATGATGCGGGCGAAGTCAGCCACTTTCAGGCGCTGGCAACGGCGCTTTCGGGCACTGTCGGCCTCGGAAATATCGCGGGCGTCGCGGTCGCCGTGGGCATCGGCGGGCCGGGGGCGACGTTCTGGATGATCCTTGCGGGTCTTCTGGGCATGGCCTCGAAATTCACCGAATGTACGCTCGGCGTGAAGTACCGCAACGAGTATCCGGACGGCACCGTTTCAGGTGGCCCGATGTACTACATCTCCAAGGGTTTCGGAGAGCTGGGGCTGCCCGGTGGCAAGATCCTCGCGGTCTTGTTCTCGGTCTTCTGTATCCTCGGCGCGCTTGGGGGCGGCAACATGTTTCAGGCCAACCAGGCCCATGTGCAGATCACCCAGATTACCGGTGAGTTCCCGGGCTGGATCACCGGCCTGCTGTTCGCAGCCGTGGTCTTCGCGGTCATCGTGGGTGGCATCAAGTCCATCGCGCGCGTGACCGAGAAGATCGTACCCTTCATGGGCCTGCTTTACGTGGGCGCCGCGATCATCGTCCTTGCGGTGAACTACGACATGATCGGCTGGGCCTTTGGCCAGATCTTCGCCGGAGCCTTCACCGGGTTGGGCGTTGCGGGCGGTTTCGTCGGCGCGTTGATCCAGGGCTTCAAGCGGGCCGCCTTCTCGAACGAGGCGGGCGTGGGTTCTGCGGCCATCGCCCACTCGGCCGTGCGGACCAACGAGCCGATTACCGAAGGATTCGTATCCCTGCTCGAGCCGCTGATCGACACGGTCGTGATCTGCACGATGACGGCTTTGGTCATCATCATTTCGCAGCAGTTGGTCATCGATCAGGCGACCGGCAATTACATGCTGAACGAGACCGGCACGGCGATCGAGACCGTGGGCGGGACCGGCGGTGTGGCCCTCACGTCGGCAGCCTTCGGATCGGCCATCGGTTGGTTCCCCTACGTTCTGGCCATCGCCGTGGTCCTCTTTGCCTTCTCCACCATGATCTCGTGGTCCTACTACGGCCTGAAGGCCTGGACCTACCTGTTCGGTGAGGGCAAGACGACCGAACTGGTCTTCAAGCTCATCTTCTGCGCGTTCATCGTGATCGGTGCAGCCGCGAGCCTTGGTCCGGTCATCGACTTCTCTGACGCGGCGATCTTCGCGATGGCGGTGGTCAACATCTTCTGCCTCTACTTCCTGATGAAGATCGTGCGGGCAGAACTGCAGTCCTACGCCGCACGCCTGAAGTCGGGCGAGATCAAGAAATACACCCACTAAGGCGGGATTGAATAAGGGGAGGGGCCGCGGCGGAAGCTGCGGCCCTTTCGCGTTGTCCGAGGGTCAGGCAGGCTCGCGCAGCACGCGCGGCACCTTGAATTCGACGTTTTCGACCGCCGTTTCGACCAATTCGCGGGTGACGTCGAAGCGATCCTCGAAAGCCTGAATGACCTCTTCGATCAATACCTCGGGGGCAGAGGCCCCGGCGGTGATGCCGAGTGTCTTGATGTCACCCAAGGCGCGCCAGTCGATGTCCGAGGCGCGTTGCACCAATTGGCTGTACGCGCAACCGGCGCGCGAGCCGACCTCGACCAATCTCCGCGAGTTCGAAGAGTTCGGCGCCCCGACAACCAGCATCGCTTCGGCTTTCGGTGCCATCGCCTTTACCGCCTCCTGACGGTTGGTTGTGGCGTAGCAGATGTCTTCCTTGTGCGGGCCGACGATGGCCGGGAAGCGGGCTTGCAGCGCCGCCACGATGTCGGTCGTGTCATCGACCGAGAGGGTGGTTTGCGTTACGAAAGCTAGCTTCGACGGGTCACGCACCTCGACCTTTGCCACGTCCTCGACGGTTTCGACCAACAAAACCTCACCCTCGGGCAGTTGGCCCATGGTGCCAATCGTCTCGGGGTGGCCCGCATGACCGATCATGATCATCTGCAGGCCGTTCTCGGCGTGGCGCTGCGCTTCGATATGAACCTTGGAGACCAGCGGGCAGGTGGCATCGACGAAAATCATCTCGCGCGCCTGCGCGGCCTGCGGCACCGATTTCGGCACCCCATGGGCCGAGAAAATGACCGGGCGGTCGTCGGGGCAATCGGAGAGCTCTTCGACGAAGATCGCGCCCTTGGCCTTCAAGTCGTCGACCACGTATTTGTTGTGTACGATCTCGTGGCGCACGTAGACCGGCGCGCCCCACTTCGACAGCGCCATCTCGACGATCTTGATTGCCCGGTCCACACCCGCGCAGAAACCACGGGGGGCGGCGAGGTAGATCGTAAGGGGGGGCTTGGTCATGGTGCGGGTCTCCTGTCGGGCTCTAGGTAAGGTGTGGCTCTGGCCTCGTAAAGAGATGGAACCTCCGGCCTCGCCGTGCTTGGTTGCGTCGACAGCCAAAAGGAGAACCGAAACATGCTGATGCCACGCCAACCCGTTCCTTCCCTCTCGCTCCCGCTTGTCGGTGGGGGAGCCTTTGATCTGGCTGAGGAATCTTCGCCGCGCGGCACGGCCATCTGCTTCTATAGGGGCCTGCATTGCCCGATCTGCGCGAAGTATCTCGAAGAGTTTGAAAAGCTGGCAGATGATTTCGCCGAGCGCGGCGTCGGGACCATCGCGATCTCCAGCGACGGCGAGGAGCGCGCCGCCGAGATGAAATCCAAGATCAATGCCGAGAAACTGCGCTTCGGATATGACCTGCCCTTGGCCAAGGCCCGTGAATGGGGGCTCTATATCTCGACCTCCAAGGGAAAGACCTCCATCGGCATCGAGGAACCCGCCTTGTTCTCGGAGCCGGGTCTGTTCCTGATCAACCCGGACAACACGCTGTATTACATGTCGGTGCAGACGATGCCCTTCGTTCGTCCGCATTTCCGCGAGCTTCTGGGGGCGGTCGATTTCGCCATCGAGAAGAACTACCCCGCGCGCGGTGAATATACCGGCGAAGTCTGAGCCCGATGGCGGAGGCCCGACTGACCCGCTCTGACCTCGCGGCCATCTGCGCCGCGGGGGAACCTATGACGCTTGACGGCAAGGATCTGTCAGGGGCCGACCTCTCCGACCTCGATCTGTCGGGCTGGCGGTTCGAAAGGTGCACGCTGTCACGCACCTCCTTCAACGGTGCCGTGCTGGAGAGCGCCGTCTTCGCCGGCTGCCGTGCGGCGGGGGCGACGTTTCTGAGCGCGGATCTGCAGGAGGCGGAGCTAACCGGCGGCGACTTCAGCAACGCGGACTTTCGGGGCGCAACGCTGACGTCCGCGCGACTTGCCGGCTGCAAGATGACGGGCGCAAACCTGTCGGACGTCCGGGCCATCGGGTGGGAATTGGAGGAAGTGCTGCTGAACCTCTCCGTCATCGCCAATGTCTCGTTTCGGAAGATGACCCTGACCCGCATCGACCTGAGCGAGGCGGACCTGACACGCTGTGACTTCCGCGAAACGGGCTTCACGGAGTGCTCCTTGCGCGGGGCAGGCTTGACCGAGTGCGGGTTCGAGAAGGCAGATCTTCGGGGCGCCGACCTTGGCGGTGTCCCATTGACCGACGCGCGCAGGATGAGGGGCGCGGTGATCTCCAAGGCACAGGCGGCGGACCTGCTGGGGCAACTGGGCTTGCAGGTTATCTGAGCCAGAGCGGCTGACGCGGCGCGGCGGCTGGCCGTGAAGCTTCAACCGCCGCGCTGCGTCTCTTGTCCGATGTTCAGTCGACCGTCTCGGCCGCATCCTCATCGTTGTCCTGCGAATAGGAATCGGCACGCGGTTCACGCGGAGGGCGGCCAATGGCGTCCTTCAGGTCCATCAGTTCGATGAAGTTGTCGCACTGGCGACGCAGGTCGTCGGCGATCATCGGCGGCTGGCTGCGGATCGTGGAGACCACAGACACGCGGCACCCCTTGCGCTGAAGCGCCTCGACCAGCGGGCGGAAATCGCCGTCGCCCGAGAAGATCACGATGTGATCGACGTGCTCGGCCGCCTCCATCGCATCGACGGCAAGCTCGATGTCCATATTGCCCTTCACCTTGCGACGGCCCTGGCTGTCGGTGAATTCCTTGGCGGGCTTCGTGATCATGTTGAAGCCGTTATAGTGCAGCCAATCCACCAGCGGGCGGATCGGCGAGTAGTCATCATTCTCCAGCAAGGCTGTGTAGTAGTTCGCGCGCAGCAGTTTCCCGCGCTGCATGAACTCTGACCGCAGCAGCTTGTAGTCGATGTCAAAGCCTAGCGACTTCGCGGCCGCATAGAGGTTCGAGCCATCGATAAACAGCGCAAGGCGTTCGTCCCGGTAAAACATATTGTGTCCAATGACCGTGAGTGAGTGTATGGAACCGATTGCTTCAAAAGTCCGGGGGATGGCCGGGGCAATCAACTAGTAGCTCGCCTATATGTAATGGCAAAATGACAGGATCAAGAATGTTATCTGAAAGTGACGCTAGGACAGGTCTTGTCGCGCTGGGGGCAAACTTGCCGATCGGCGGAGTGTCGCCCGAGGTCAGCGTGCCGAAAGCCATGGCGCGGCTCGTCGCTCGCGTGGGCGGAAAAGCGTCATGCAGCGGCCTTTATCACACGCCGGCTTTTCCCGCCGGATCGGGGCCGCAATTCGTCAACGCGGCGGTGCGGATCACGTGGCGCGAGAGTGCCGAAGCCCTGCTTGCGCTGCTGCACGAGATCGAGGCCGAGTTCGGTCGAACCCGCGCCCACAGGTGGGAAGCCCGCGTCATGGACCTTGATTTGATTGGATTGGACGACGCGATCCTGCCCGATGCCGCAACCCGCGCCGAATGGGCAACGCTGCCGCCCGAGAAGGCTGCGGAGGTTGTGCCCGACCAGTTGATCCTGCCGCACCCGCGACTGGCGGAGCGGGGCTTCGTTCTGGTCCCGCTGGCCGATGTGGCGCCCGATTGGGTTGACCCTGCCACCGGCCTCTCGGTATCGGAAATGCTCGCGGCGCGCCCCGCCGAGGAACTGGCGCAGATCACCCCGGTACCCGCTTCGGCCGCCTAGAGGCGCTGACGTGGGCGAATCTGGTTGCGAATAAGCCTCTGCGTGCTTATGTAGCGCCTTTAACCCCTAATGGTTTCTAGTCTCTGGAGTGCCCCATGGCCCGCGTCACGGTTGAAGATTGCGTCGATAAGGTCCCGAACCGGTTTGAGTTGGTGATGCTTGCGTCCCACCGTGCCCGTGAGATCGCCGCCGGCGATCCGCTGACCATCGACCGCGACAACGACAAGAACCCCGTTGTTTCCCTGCGCGAAATCGCGGACGAGACCCAAAGCGCCGATGACCTGCGCGAGCGTCTGATCGAGTCGCACCAGACCCAGATCGAAGTCGATGAGCCGGAAGAAGACGCCATGGCGCTTCTGCAGGGCGTCGAGCAGGATCGTCCGGCAACCGATGACATGAGCGAAGAGCAGATGCTCCGCGCCCTCATGGAAGCGCAAGGCCAGAAGTGAAGGCCGAAAGCGGGCTTTCCCCGGCCTCGGCCGGTGGCCCCTCGGGCGCAGACGATGCCATCGATGTCGATGACCTGCTGAGCCTGATTCGCGCGTACAACCCGAAAACCAAGGAGGCGTTGATCCGCGACGCCTTCGCCTATGGCGCGCAGATGCACGAGGGGCAGACGCGCCATTCCGGTGAGCCCTACTTCACCCACCCCGTTGCCGTCGCGGCGCTCCTGACCGAGCAACAGCTCGACGACGCAACCATCGTCACCGCTCTTCTGCACGACACGATCGAGGACACCCGCTCCACCTATGGCGAGGTGGCCGAGCGTTTCGGCCCCGAGATCGCCGAGCTGATCGACGGTGTGACCAAGCTGACGAACCTGCAGCTCAGCAACCGCGAGAGCAAGCAGGCCGAGAATTTCCGCAAGCTGTTCATGGCCATGTCCAAGGACCTGCGGGTGATCCTCGTGAAGCTGGCCGACCGCCTGCATAACATGCGCACGATCCGCCACATGCGCCCCGACAAGCAGCGCCAGAAGGCACAGGAGACGATGGATATCTACGCGCCGCTCGCCGGCCGGATGGGTATGCATTGGATGCGCGAAGAGCTGGAAGACCTCTCGTTCCGGGTGATGAACCCCGAGGCGCGCTCTTCCATCCTGCGCCGCTTCATCACGCTGCAACGCGAATCGGGCGACGTGATCCCGAAGATCACCGACGACATCGAGGCCGTGCTGGAAAAACACGGCGTCCGCGCGCAGGTCTATGGGCGGGCGAAGAAGCCCTACTCGATCTGGCGTAAGATGCAGGACAAGAAGCTCGCCTTCTCGCGCCTGTCGGACATCTACGGCTTCCGCGTGATCACCACGACCGAGGACGAATGCTACCGCATCCTCGGCGCGATCCACCAACGCTGGAAGTCGGTGCCCGGGCGCTTCAAGGATTACATCAGCCAGCCGAAGTCGAACGGCTACCGCTCGATCCACACCACGGTCTCAGGCCGCGACGGCAAACGGGTGGAGGTGCAGATCCGCACCCGCCAAATGCATGAAGTGGCCGAGGCCGGCGTCGCCGCCCATTGGGCCTACCGCGACGGCGTGCGCGCCAAGAACCCCTTCGCAGTCGATCCGGCCAAGTGGCTCGAGGCGCTGAACGAACGCTTCGAGAATGCCGAGGATCACGACGAGTTCCTCGAGCATGTGAAGCTCGAGATGTATTCCGACCAGGTGTTCTGCTTCACGCCCAAGGGCGACGTGGTGAAGCTGCCCCGCGGGGCCACGCCGATCGACTTCGCCTATTCGATTCACACCCGGATCGGTCATTCCTGCGTCGGGGCCAAGGTCGACGGGCTGCGCGTCCCGCTCTGGACCCGGCTGAAGAACGGTCAGTCGATCGACATCATCACCGCCGAGGGTCAGACCCCGCAGGCGACCTGGATCGACATCGCCACCACCGGCCGCGCCAAGGCGGCGATCCGCAAGTCCCTGCGCGAGGTGGATCGCGACCGCTACATCAAGCTCGGGCGCGAATTGGCGCGCGTGGCTTTCGAGCATGTTGGCAAGAAGGCGACCGACAAGGCGTTGGCGACGGCCGCCAAGGCGCTGATGCTGGAAGACGAGAACGAGGTTCTGGCCCGGATCGGTTCGGCCGAGTTGAGCGCGCGCCAGGTGGTGACGGAGCTCTACCCCGAGCTTGCCGCGACGGAAGACGAGGCCGCCGTCGAGGGCGCCCGCGCCGTCATCGGCTTGCCCCCCGGCGCACGAACCCTGCGCGCGCAATGCTGCCAGCCGGTCCCCGGGGAGCGGATCGTCGGCATCGCCTATCATGGCAAGGGCCCCATCGTGCATGCCATCGATTGCCCCGCGCTGGAGGCTCTGGAAGACCAGTCCGACCGTTGGATCGACCTGCATTGGACCGAGGGTCGCCACGCGCCCGTGCACAACGTCACGGTCGAGGTAACACTCTCCAACGGGATCGGCGTTCTGGGCCGGATCTGCACCCTGATCGGCGAGCAGAATGCCAATATTTCCGACCTCCACTTCATCGACCGGAAGCCGGATTTTTTCCGTCTTCTCATTGATATGGACGTGCGTGACGCCGAGCATCTGCACGCCGTGATGATGGCGGTCGAGGCCGATTCCGACGTGGCCGCCCTAGATCGGTTTCGTGATCTGGACCGTAGACCCTAAGAGGTCCATATCTAGGGCAGACGTGGCCTATGGACGGGCTGCGCGAGGAGGCGCTCCGCGTGTTCAGACGCCGCGACTACAGACCGTGGTATCAATTCATCCTCGAGGCTCTCTGGCCGCGGGGAGGGTGGCTGCGTGCGGCGCAATATGTGAAGCATCGGATGCGGCGTCTTCCGGGAACGCCTGAACAGATTGCCCGCGGTGTCTTCGCCGGGGCGGTGACGGTCTTCACCCCTTATTTTGGTCTGCATTTCGCTATCGCGGCCTTGCTGGCGCGCGTCATGCGCGGCTCGATCTTCGCCGCGCTGCTGGCGACATTCATCGGCAACCCCCTCACCTACGTGCCGATCGCGGCCCTGTCGCTGAACCTTGGTCATTTCCTGCTTGGGACGCGGCCTACGATCGGGGTCAATGACAGCCTGTTCAGCCGCTTCGCCGGCGCCTCGCGCGACCTTTGGCACAATTTCATTGCGCTTTTCACCGATGAACGCTCCCACTGGGATGAGTTGCAGTTCTTCTGGGATACGGTGATCTGGCCCTGGACCGTCGGCGGTATCATCCCCGGCCTGATCTGTGGCATCATTTGTTATTACCTGACGGTGCCGGTCATCCGGGCCTATCAAAAAAACCGCGCGGCGCGGCTGCGCAAGAAGATGGACAAGCTCCGCCGGCAAGCGGAAGCGGCAGAGTGAGGCGCTATGGATAAGCTGCGATTGGGCGTTAACATCGATCACGTGGCGACCCTGCGGAATGCACGGGGCGGCGCGACGCCCGACCCGGTGCGCGCCGCGCTGCTGGCCGAGAAGGCAGGCGCCGACGGCATCACCGCGCATCTGCGCGAGGACCGGCGCCACATCCGCGATGCGGATATCGCGGCGATCATGGAGGCGATCTCGATCCCGCTGAATTTCGAGATGGCGGCCACCGACGAGATGCAACGGATCGTCCTCTCGCACCGCCCCCACGCCGCCTGCATCGTGCCGGAGCGCCGGGAGGAGCGGACCACCGAGGGCGGGTTGGAAGTTGCAGGCGACGACAATCGCCTGGCAGAGTACATCGCGCCGTTGCGCGACGCCGGCATCCGGGTCTCGCTCTTCATCGCCGCCGACTGCGCCCAGATCGAAGCCGCCGCACGGATCGGCGCGCCCGTGATCGAGTTGCACACCGGCGCCTATTGCGACTTCGCCGCGGAGGGCGACACTTCCGCCCGCGACGCAGAGCTTCAACGGCTGATCGACGGGGCGAAACTCGGCGTCGACTTGGGGCTCGAGGTGCACATGGGCCATGGTTTGAACTATGAAACCGTCGCACCAATCGCGGCCCTGCCGGAGGTGGCAGAGTTGAACATCGGCCATTTCCTGATCGGAGAGGCGGTCTTCGTCGGCCTCGAAGCCGCCATGGCAGAAATGCGCGCGCGCATGGACACCGCGCGCGGATGAACCGGAGGATGCCGATGCGAATTACATCACTTGCCACTGCCGCCCTGCTGGCATTCGGGGCCCCCGCCCAGGCCTTCATGGTCGCGCCCTGCGGGCCGGAATTCACCCCTTTGACGATCACCGAGCCCTGGGAGGAGATGTCCCGCACCTTCGCCAACGGCGCGATCCGCGTGTTCGAGATCTTCATCGATCCCAACGTGGCCTCCGGCGCGGCCCTCGGCATCCTGCATCCGATCCCCGCCTCGGAGGGTGGCCCCTACAGGACATGCACCGCTATCTACGCAGGCCACGACCACCGCTATTTCGGACAAGCCTATGTGAGCGAGGCCACGGCTGTGTATGATGCTTCCCTTGGCCTGATCGTGACGATCCCGGTCTCTTTCACCGACGGCAGCCGGCGGATGCTCCGCTTTGCCGTCAATCAGGCCACCGGCGTTGTGAGCCTCCTGTGATCCTCGGCATCGGCACTGACATTGCGAACATCGAACGGATCGAGCGCACGCTGGAACGATTTGGCGATCGTTTCCGAAACCGGGTGTTCACCGACCTCGAGCAGGCCCGCGCCGAGCGGATGCCCGAGCCCGCGGCGGTTTACGCCAAGCGATGGGCGGCGAAAGAGGCCTGCTCCAAGGCGCTCGGGACCGGGCTGCGCATGGGGATCGCGTGGAAGGACATGGCCGTGCGGAACCTCCCCTCCGGGCAACCCGTGGTCGAAGTGACGGGCTGGGCGCGCGAACGGCTCGACCAGATGACACCCGAGGGCTACGGGGCGACGATCCATGTGACGTTGACGGACGATCATCCCTGGGCCCAGGCCATGGTGGTGATTGAGGCGCTCCATCCTGAAGAGGAAGAGCTGCGGCCGCATCTGGGACGCAGGGAGCGTCGCAAGTTGAGTTGACCTGGTATTTCGGGGGGCCAGCCCCCCGACCCCCCCGCCGTATTTCCGAAAAGATGAAGGAGGGGCGGAGACACCGTGCCGGTGCTGTCGCTTGACTTGTTCGGGGTGACGCGGGCAAATGCGCCCCGAGGTAACAGAGTAGCAAGGAAAGGCGGCCCCATGGCAGAATCTGAGGGCGGCGTCATGGAGACGGTCAAGACCGTCGTTTGGGCGTTGGTGATCGCGGGCATTTTCCGCACGCTGTTTTTTCAGCCGTTCTGGATTCCCTCCGGCTCGATGAAGGATACGCTGCTGATCGGAGATTTCCTCTTCGTGAACAAGATGGCCTACGGCTATTCGCGCCATTCCTGCCCGTTCTCCATGTGCCCGTTCGAGGGGCGGATTTTCGGCTCGGATCCGGAACGCGGCGATGTGGTCGTGTTTCGCCATCCGACGAATGGCACGGACTTCATCAAGCGTGTGATCGGCCTGCCCGGTGATCGGGTGCAGGTCATTGACGGCGTCTTGCACCTGAATGGAGAGCCCGTGCGCCTGACGCCGGAAGCACCGTTCGAGGAGATTGCCGAGGCCCAGGGCCCACAGGGGCACATGCCGCGCTGCGCCAACGCGCCGGTGGGGGCCGGTGGCATCTGTGCGAAGGAACGCGCGACGGAAGAACTGCCGAATGGCGTGACCCATTCGATCCTCAACATCCAGGACGGCTCGCGCGGTGACAACACGCCCGAGTTCGTCGTGCCCGATGGACATTTCTTCGTCATGGGCGACAACCGCGACAACTCGATCGACTCGCGCTTCCCGCAGTCGATCGGGGGCGTGGGTTTCGTCCCGTCCGAGAACCTTCTGGGCCGCGCCGACCGGGTGATCTTCTCTTCTGCCGGTCAGCGGATGATCTACTTCTGGACATGGCGCTCGGACCGCTTCTTCCGGGCCATCGAGTAATCGCAATGAAACCCTCGCGGGAGCTTTTGGCCTTCATGGACCGGCTGGGTTACGTCTTTGACGACCCCTCCCTGCTCGCGCGCGCGCTGACGCATTCATCGCTTTCGTCGCCCACCCGTGGCGACAACCAGCGCCTTGAGTTCCTGGGCGACCGGGTTCTGGGGCTCGTCATGGCCGAAGCGGTTCTCGCCGCCGACGAAAACGCCAAAGAGGGCACGCTCGCCCCGCGCTTCAACGCACTCGTCCGCAAGGAAACCTGCGCTGACGTTGCCCGACAGATCGACCTCGGCGCCGCCATGCGCCTTGGCAAATCAGAGATGTCCGCCGGCGGCCGCCGCCGCATGGCACTTCTGGGCGACGCGATGGAGGCGGTCATAGCGGCCGTCTATCTCGACGGAGGGTTCGTCGCCGCGCGTGATCTCATCAACCGGCTCTGGGCGCAGCGCGTCGATAGCGTCGAGGAAGATGCCCGCGACGCCAAGACCGCGCTGCAGGAATGGGCTCAAGCCCGCCGCATGCCGCCCCCCGCCTATACCGAAGTGGCGCGCTCCGGCCCCGACCACGCGCCCGTGTTCCGGGTGCGGGTCGAGCTCTCCTCCGGACAGCATGCCGAAGCCGAAGCCAAGGCGAAGCGACAGGCCGAACAGATGGCGGCCAAGGCCCTTCTCGCCCAAGTCGAGCGCCCTGCCTGACGCTCTGGGCACGACGCTCCTGCTTCATCTTGGCCAATACAACTCAATCCCACCCTCTCCCCACGCGCCAACCGTGCCGTTGAAGCGCCCCTTTGCGTCGCGCGCCGTTTCCGGCTATGGCCGTGTCAGCCCATCCTGAGGATCGCCCCATGACGACACGCGCCGGTTTCATCGCCCTGATCGGAGAGCCCAACGCGGGTAAATCCACCTTGCTCAACAGGATGGTGGGCGCGAAGGTCTCGATCGTCACGCACAAGGTGCAGACGACGCGCGCGCGCATTCGGGGGGTCGCGATCGAGGGTGACAGCCAGTTGGTTTTCGTGGATACGCCGGGCCTCTTCCGCCCGCGTCGCAGGCTCGACCGCGCCATGGTCGCCGCGGCTTGGTCCGGCGCGGCAGATGCAGACGTTGTGGTTCTGCTGATCGAGGCGCACCGTGGCTTGACCGAGGGCGTGCAGGCCATTCTCGACGGTCTCAAGGAGCGCACCGACGACCGGAAGGTGGCGCTGGCGATCAACAAGATCGACAGGGTCGAGGCGCCGGTGCTCCTGAAGCTGACCGAGGACCTCAACGCTGCCTATCCCTTCGACGAGACCTACATGATCTCGGCTGAAAAGGGCCACGGCGTCGAGCAGCTGCGCGCGTGGTTGGCGCAGGAGGTGCCCGAAGGCCCTTGGCTTTACCCCGAGGATCAGATCGCCGATCTGCCCCTGCGCATGATCGCCGCCGAGATGACGCGCGAGAAGCTGACTCTGCGCCTGCATCAGGAATTGCCCTACCAGCTGACGGTAGAGACCGAGGCTTGGGAGAACCGCAAGGACGGGTCTGCGAAGATCGATCAGGTCATCTATGTCGCCCGGGACGGCCACAAGGGCATCCTGCTCGGCAAGAAGGGCGAAACGATCAAGGCCGTCTCCAAGGCCGCTCGCGAGGAGATCGCGGAGTTCGTCGGCCACCCCGTGCACCTCTTCCTGCAGGTGAAGGTGCGTCCCGGTTGGCTTGAGGAATCCGAGCGTTATTCCGAGATGGGCCTCAACTTCAAAGACGGGAACACGTGAGCGGCCCGCGGCTGACAGCCGATTTCTGGGTCGCCGCCTATCTGGCGCGGCTACGCGGGGCGGATATCCCGGTATTCATCGTGGCGCGCGGTGACGCGACGGCTGGCGCGGTGCTGGTCAAGCAATCCCCGCTCGACGGCACTGCGACGCTCTACCAGCGCAGCTTCGACCCGATGACCGGTGCCCGCGAATGGATGGTGTTGACGGAAGGCGCAGAGGCCGAGGTCGACGCCGCAATCACGCGCCAGCGCAGCTTCGATCCGGATCTTTGGGTGATCGAAGTGGAAGATCGCGCCGGGCGTCATTTGCTCGATGAGCCGGGCCTCGATTGATCAGCGGTCCGCGAAGCGGGCAAACAGGACGAAGATGATCCCGCCGATCACAAGAACGACCATCAGCCCTGCGAGATTGATCGCGACCTCTGTCGGGGTCTTTTCCGCCAGATCCATGAACGGATAGGGATAGATGCCGTCCGCATCGCCGCGTGCCAGTGCGTAGGCAATGTAGACGCAGGGCCAGACGATGAAGGTCGGGAGATCGCGGAAGCTCAACTGACGCTTCGGCGCAAAGACGATCCACCAGAGCAGGCAGGCAAGCGGCACGACGGTGTGCAGCCCCTGATTGGCCCAGATGCCTACGCCCTCGAAGACGGTGATCCCCGCCAGAAGCGTGTGATAGACCGCGCCCACCAGAAGGATCGCGAGGGTCAGCGCGGCGACCCAGGCTGAACTGATGCCGTTTCGTCGAACGGCCGCCATGGTGAAGGTCACCGCGATCAGGCAATTCGTGAGGATCGTGAAGAAGCGGGCGAGGCCCCAGATCGTCTCGAGCTCGTCGCCGTATCGGCCGCTCTCGAGGTTGTAGAAAAACATGACCACTACGGAAACCGCCGCGACGAGGGCGATGGCCATGGCCGTCCATCTTGCCTGGAAGGGGAGTGCCGGAAACATATTCGAATCATTGGCACGGCTTCTTTCGATTTTCTACCGGGGCTGCCCGATTTCTGCGCGTCTTCGGGCGTTTTTCTCGTGCGCTGTGTGCTGCGAGCCGCGATACTGCCCCCATGGACTGGCGCGCAGATGGGATCCTTTTGGCCGTGCGACGGCACGGCGAGGCATCGGCGATCCTCGAGCTGTTTACCGAGGAACACGGCCGTCACGCGGGCGTTGTACGCGGTGGCGCGTCGCGGAAGATGGCACCTCTGCTGCAGGTCGGCGCACAGTTGGACGCCACCTGGCGCGCGCGCTTGTCGGACCATCTGGGCAGCTACACCGTCGAGTTGAAGCACGGCCGCGCGGCGGATGTGATGGAGGACCGAGTGGCCTTGGCCGGTCTCTCCTCGGTCTGTGCCCTGCTGGCGTTCACCCTGCCCGAGCGGGCCGCCTATCCCGGCCTCTATGCGCGCACCATCGCCGTTCTCGACGGGCTCGGTGCGGACCGGTGGGCAGAGGCTTATCTGGGATGGGAAATGGCGCTTCTGACCGAGATGGGCTTCGGCCTCGACCTCAGCCAATGCGCCGTCAGCGGGGTCACCCAGGACCTGGCCTATATCTCGCCGCGCACCGGTCGCGCGGTGTCGCGGGCGGCAGCGGGGGAATGGGCCGAGAGGTTGCTGCCACTGTCGCCCGCGATGGAAGGCATGTCCCGAGGGTTACCGGACGTGATCGAGGGGCTGGAAGTCACCGGCCATTTCCTCGCAGCACATCTCGCGCCGAGCCTCGGAGACAGAAAGCTGCCTGCGGCGCGCAAACGATTGCTGGACGCATTGGCACGCAAGGCCACGGAAGACAGCCCTAGCTGAGCGGATAGGACGCCAGCACCTCGTGGCGCGCGCCGGTTGGGCCGAGGTGCGACTCGTAAAGATTCACTGACAAGGCGGTGAAACCCGGCACCTCGATCCTTTGCGAGATTGCCGCCGCAAGCCGGTCTCTTGCCGGGCCTTTCGGCTGCCGGTTGGCCCGCGTCAGCGTGACGTGGGGCCGGAACCGGCGGCGCGGTAGATCGGCCCCGGCTTGACGGGCGAATTGGGCAACCTTTGCCTGCAGCGCCACGAGGCTCTCTGACGAAGCGACGGAGGCGAATGTCAGCCCCCGCTCCATCTCGGCGAAGGTATCCAACCCATCGAAGCTGACTTCAGCCGCAGGCAGGCGCGCCGCGTCGAGCAGATCGTGGAGCGTTTCCAGCACGTCCCCAGACGTCTCGCCCAGATAGGCGAGGGTCAGGTGCAGGTTGTCCTCGGGCACGGGCCTGCCGGTCGGCAAGGTCGATTGCACGCTCAAAAGAGCCTCGATCGCCGGCTCGGCCAGCGGCAGCGCAAGGAACGCGCGCATTCAGGACAGGAGGCGCCGCGCGATGACCTGTGCCTGGATCTCGGCGGCGCCTTCGAAGATGTTGAGAATCCGCGCGTCGCAGAGGATGCGGCTGATCGTGTATTCCAACGCGAAACCATTGCCGCCATGGATCTGCAACGCGTTGTCCGCCGCCGCCCAAGCCACGCGGGCTCCGAGCAGCTTGGCCATGCCGGCCTCCAGATCACAGCGCCGATCATTGTCCTTCTCGCGGGCGGAAAAATAGCTGAGCTGGCGCGCAATCATGATCTCCACGGCCATCATGGCCAGCTTGCCCGACACGCGCGGAAACTCGATGAGGCTGCGGCCGAACTGTTTGCGGTCGGTGGCGTATTTCATTCCTTCGTCCAATGCGGACTGAGCGACACCAATGGCGCGGGCGGCGGTCTGGATGCGGGCGCTCTCGAAGGTCTGCATCAACTGCTTGAACCCTTCGCCCTCCTTGCCGCCCAGAAGGTTGTCTCCGGCGACTTTGAAATCGTCGAAGTTGACCGTGTATTCCTTCATGCCGCGGTAGCCCAGAACCTCAATCTCGCCGCCGCTGATGCCCGCATCCTGCCACGGGGCCTCGTCGGTGCCGGGGGTCTTTTCCGCGAGGAACATGGACAGGCCCTTGTAGTCATCGGTGTCGGGGACCGAGCGGGCGAGGACCGTCATCACATGGGTGCGCGCGGCGTGGGTGATCCACGTCTTGTTGCCGTTCAGCACCCAATCGTCGCCGTCCCGCGTGGCTTTCGTGCGCAGGGAGCCGAGGTCGGACCCGGTGTTGGGTTCGGTGAAGACGGCAGTGGGCAGGATCTCTCCCGAGGCAAGGCCGGGCAGCCACTTCTCCTTCTGGGCGTCAGTGCCCCCCGCGAGGATCAACTCGGCCGCAATCTCCGAGCGGGTGCCGAGGGAGCCGACACCGATATAGCCGCGCGACAGCTCCTCCGAGACGACGCACATGGACGCCTTCGACAGGCCGAGGCCGCCGTGATTCTCCGGGATGGTCAGGCCGAAAACACCCATTTCCGAGAGCTCTTCGATGATCTCCATCGGGATCAACTCGTCATTCAAGTGCCACTCGTGGGCGTTGGGGATCACCCGGTCGACAGCGTAACGGCGGAACTGCTCGCGGATCATGTCGAGTTCGTCGTCCAGCCCGCAATGGCCCACGGTGATCTCGGCCGAGCGTTCCTGCATCAGAGCCACCAGCCGCGTGCGCGCGGCTTGGGTATTGCCGGATGCTGTCAGCGTGTTCACCGCGTCAGTGCGCAGCGCGTCCTGGTCCTCTTGCGACAAGCCGATATCCGAGAGCCGCAGGATCTCTCCCTGGCTCATCGGGATGCCGCCCTGCATCTGCGCAAGGTATTCCCCGAAAGCGATCTGCAGAATCAGCTGCTCCACCTCGCCGAATTTGCCCTCCACATCCAGCCGCGCGGCCCAACCGTGCATCTGGCGCAGGGCCTCGACATATGTGGCGAGCCAAGCGAGGCCGTGGGCGGCCGTCTGTTCCTGTTCGACGAGCTTGGCGGAAACCCGTCCCTCGACCGAGAGCCGGTCGCGCAGATACGCCTTCGCGGTTTCAAGGAGAGCTTCAGCGGGAGCAACGGCGCGCTCGGTAAGGTGGAGAAGGTCGGAAAGGATGACGGATGTCTCGTTTTGCTGATGGGCGTCGCGGGGCATGATAGCGGTCTCCTGAACTCGAGTCCCGAGAGAGGTAAGGTGTTTGCAACTGCAGCGCAACAAAAATGCTGCAGCGCACAAATTTCCGCACGAAAATGTCGCAGACGATTCCGGGTGCGGCGCCGGAGTTCCCGGCTTAGAACGGACCCATGTTTGAAGATTTCGCAAACCTGATGCCGCTTTGGGCCTTTCTGGCAGCCATCGGGGTCACGTTGTTTGCGGGCGTCGTCAAGGGGGCGATCGGGTTCGGTGTCCCGCTAATCATCACCTCGGGGTTGTCGCTGTTCCTCGACCCTCTCATCGCCGTTGCAGGCGTTGTTTTCCCTGCATTGGTGTCGAATTTCCTGCAAGTCGCGCGTCACCCACTCGCGGAAATCATCGACGCCGTCAAAGAGCATCGGCGCTACATCCTGACTGTCTGCGTCCTGATCCTGATCGTGACGCAGTTTGTTGTCCTGCTGCCGGAGAGGGTATTTTACCTCATCCTTGGCGTACCCGTCGTCGCGCTCTCGGTCGTGCAATTGGCGGGCGTCAGGTTCACGATCCCGGAAGCGCGTCGCCGCGTTGCAGAATGGGTGATCGGCGCGATGACCGGGGTTCTCGGCGGTTTCACCGGATCATGGGGGCCGCTGACGGTGCTGTATCTGCTCGCGTTGGAGACGCCGAAGATGCGGCAGCTCCTGGTGCAAGGCGTCGTCTACAGCCTTGGCGCGACCGCGCTGCTGGCCGGGCATTTGCAGTCTGGCGTCCTGAACGCTGCCACCACGCCCTTTTCGATGCTGTTGCTTGTGCCCGTGTTCGTGGGGATGCTGGCGGGCTTCAAGGTCGGAGAGAAGCTGGACCCGGAGCTCTTTCGCAAGCTCACGCTGACATTGCTTGTGATTGCGGGGGCCAATCTTGTGCGTCGTGGATTGATTGGTTGAACTCGGCGCGCGTGACCTCGGCCAAGGCGTCGGCGGCCCATTCGATTTCCTGCCAATGTGTCGGCACGTCTCTGATTTTCAGCGCCGGGTAAGACACGCCGAAATGGCGGAACAGCCAATCCTGCTCGATTCGTGAGTGCGCCTGCACCCGGCGAGCGGCGTCCGGTGGCAGCACGAAAGGGCGCCCCTTCATGGCGTAGAGCTCTGCTTCGTGGTGCTTGAACAGAGGCCGCTCGGGGCCCTCGCCCACGTCGGCCGCGTTGATGGCATCCAGGAGATACACGGCATCGTGGCAGAGCGGTGGCGGGCCGGGAAGGTCCCGGACCGTGCCGGGCACGGGAGAGAGGCCTGCGACACGCAGCAGGTTTGCCGTCAGCCAGCCTGTCTGCAGATCCTCCGCACGGCGCAGGTGCACGCGCTTGCGGCCCAAAGCGCGGAGTGCAGCCTCGCAGTGTTCACGCGCGAGGGGAGGATAGGGGCGATCAAGCATCTGGGAAATTCGGGCGGAGTTCTGCCTCACGCCCTGGGTGATCCGATTGGCGGTATGGGTCAGCGGCGCGCGGAGGAAGCAGAGCGTTTCCAGTTGATAGCCCAGGCCGGAAACCTGCTGGTCGAGCCGCATGAGATCCTCGGCGCCGAGAGATTGGAAATACCCGCTCGACAGGATGATCACCGATGCGCCGGTGGCGACCCCGGCCCGGATCGCAGACAATTGTTTCTCGGCCAATTGTTGCGCGGCTTCTGGCGAGAGCCCTCGCCGCCGATACCAGCCGTGGCGCGGGCCCTTGGGGTGGGTCACGCCGATCAGGTCGTTATGGGCGTCACCTTCGCCGGGATAGACCGCGCCGATGCGGGCGAGGGCCGGCCTGTGCGCGGCCAGCGTGCGCTGGATCGTCCGGGTGTCGGTCCGACCGAGGCCCACATGCAACAATACCCGTTTCACCATCACATGCCTCTTCCATTCACCGACTCGGATTTGCGGTGAGTGTGGCCAATGAGTGTTACGAAATGGTTTTCACCCTTGAAGGGGTCACGACATGAACGCGCCAAAGCAGGCGCTGACGACCTGCGGCATGGCCTCTGGCGCGACGACCTCGAAGGCAATGTGATAGAGCTCTTCCCCGTCCAGCGTCGTGGCCGAGAAGGTCCACTCCCCCAGAACCAATTCGAATTCGTGGTCAAAGCTGAACCCCATCAGGTTGCGCCCGTCATCGACGTCCGTGACCCATTGCTCCACCGTGATGTTCTCGCGCGAATAGGGCGGGTGGGTGACGGTAACCGTGACCGGCTCGTAAAGCGCGCCAAGGGGGGCCGAGACGAGAACGCCGAAGCCAATGCCGATCTCGGCCGGAACGATGCGCTGGTTGAAGGCAAAATTCGGGATCGCGGGCACGATGTTGATCTCGCCCGAAGCCGTGGCCGGGGCGGGGTCCCGACGCTCTGGTTCCTGCGCGCAGTAGATCCCGTAGTCGAAGGCCGCGAGGCGCGGGCTGACGCGGGCCGCGCGGTCGCTCTGGCCGGCGACGGGTAGTGTCAGGCAAAGGCACAGTAGCGAGGCAATGACAGGAAGGCGCATGGGTCTCTCCGGCTGAAAGCCCGGTCAGATTACCTCGGTAGCGCCGCAATTCCCAAGCCCGGATATCCGGCCCAAACGGAAACGGCCACCGATGAAGGTGGCCGCCCGTTCCTTGCAAATTGGCGCTGCGCTCAGATTGCGGCGGCTTTTACGTCGTCGTCGATATGGTCCACGTATTGCGCGAAGTTGTCGGCGAACATGTCGACGAGGCGCTGTGCCTGACGATCGTAGCTTTCGGGATTGTCCCATGTCCGGCGCGGGTCCAGCAGAAGATCGGCCACGTCCCGGCAATGGATTGGTACGTCGAAGCCGAAGTTGGGGTCCTTGCGGAATTCGCCCTCGTTCAGCGATCCGTCCAGCGCAGCTGTCAGAAGCGAACGGGTGGCATGGATCGGCATCCGCGAGCCGGTGCCGAAGGCGCCGCCGGTCCAGCCGGTGTTGACCAGCCAGCAGGTCGCGCCATGCTCGGCGATCTTCTGGCGCAGCAGGTCGCCGTAGACCTCGGGCCGGCGCGGCATGAAGGGGGCGCCGAAGCAGGTCGAGAAGGTCGGCGTTGGCTCGGTCACGCCGCGTTCGGTGCCCGCCACCTTGGCGGTGAAGCCGGAGAGGAAGTGATACATCGCCTGCGCCGGTGTCAGCCGCGCGATTGGAGGCAGGACGCCGAAGGCGTCGCAGGTCAGCATGACGATATTCTTGGGCGCGCCCCCCTTGCCGGTGGAAGAGGCGTTCGAGATCATCTCGATCGGGTAGGCGCAGCGCATGTTCGCGGTGAGGCTGTCATCGTCGAAGTCCAGCTCCAACGTATCCTCGTCGTAGACCATGTTCTCGATCACGGTAGAGAACTTCTGCGTCGTGGCGTAGATCTCGGGCTCCGCCTCTTCACGCAGGTTGATGGTCTTGGCGTAGCAGCCCCCCTCGAAGTTGAAGATGCCATTGTCGGACCAGCCATGCTCGTCATCGCCGATCAGGGTGCGGCTCGGATCGGCAGAGAGCGTTGTCTTGCCGGTGCCCGACAGGCCGAAGAACACCGCGCTGTCGTCGGGGTCGCCGATGGCATGGTTGGCCGAGCAATGCATCGCCATGACGCCTTTGCCGGGGAGGATGTAATTGAGCAGGGTGAACACCGATTTCTTGTTCTCGCCCGCGTATTCCGTGTTGCCGATCAGGATCAGCTTCTTCTCGAAATTCAACGCGATCACTGTCTCCGAGGCGCAACCGTGGCGCGCCGGGTCCGCCTTGAAGCTGGGGCAGTTGATGATGGTGAATTCCGGAACGAAGGAGGACAGTTCTTCGGCGTCCGGGCGACGCAGCAGATGGCGGATGAAGAGGTTGTGCCATGCCAGTTCCGACACCACGCGAACGTCGAGGCGATGCTCCTCATCGGCGCCGCCAAACAGGTCCTGGACGTAGTAATCGCCGCCCTTCATATGCTCCAGCATGTCGGCGTACAGCCGGTCGAACGCGTCGGGCGCCATGGGGGCGTTATTGTCCCACCAGATGTGGTCCTCGACCTCGGGTGTGCGCACGACGAATTTGTCGTTGGGAGAGCGACCGGTGAACTGACCGGTCGAGACGAGGAACGTGCCGCCCTTGCCGATGCGACCCTCGCCGCGCTCCACGGCGGCCTGCATCAGGGCGGGTTCCAACAAGTTGTAATAGACCGAGCCGAGCCCCGAGATACCTTGTTGATCAAGTGTATGTGCGGGATTCACGCGTCCATGGGTCATGGCTCATTAGCTCCTGTCGGGCGGTCGGGCGCCCTGATCTGATGTGACAGCACAGCCTGAGTGCTATGCCGTGACCCCGCTATAACATGACGTTTTCAAGACTGAACAGGACGCGTGCGCACAGTTAGCGCAACCAAAACGAAATATTCTTGCGCGCGCTGCCACGGAGGCTATCAATCTGAATTATGGCACATCTGCCCTATTTTAGCCACAATGCTTCACCGACCATTAACGCAATTTGGCCACAGTCCTGCGCAACCGGTGGTCTAATGGCGTGATTTTCATTGATTCTCTGGTTTTAAAACTGGACACTGCTCGAAAATATAAAAGTACCGAGCAGTAATCTAAGGACAGACCCGATGGCGCGTATCGCACTTGTCGATGACGACAGGAATATCCTGACGTCTGTTTCCATGACCCTTGAGGCAGAGGGTTTTGACGTGGAAACTTACAACGATGGACAGTCCGCACTGGACGCCTTCAACCGCAAATTGCCCGATCTGGGTGTCTTCGACATCAAGATGCCCCGGATGGACGGGATGGATCTTCTGCAGCGCTTGCGCACCAAGTCGCAGATGCCGGTGATCTTCCTGACCTCCAAAGATGATGAAATCGATGAGCTGATGGGCCTGCGGATGGGCGCGGACGATTACGTGCGCAAGCCGTTCTCGCAGCGTCTGTTGGTGGAACGTATCCGCTCGATCCTGCGCCGCCAGGACGCGATCGCCTCCGATGCCGCTGGCGCCCCCGAGGAAACCACCGTGCTGGATCGCGGCGATCTGCAGATGGACCCGCTGCGCCACGCGGTGACCTGGAAAGGGCGCGACGTGACCCTGACGGTGACCGAGTTCCTGCTGCTGCAGGCACTGGCGCAACGCCCCGGCTTCGTGAAGTCGCGCGATCAGCTGATGGATGTCGCCTATGACGAGCAGGTCTACGTCGACGACCGCACCATCGACAGCCACATCAAGCGACTGCGCAAGAAGATGCGCTCGGTCGACGACGAGTTCTCCGCGATCGAGACGCTCTACGGTATCGGCTACCGCTACAACGAAGAATAGGGGCCGGCCGTGCCTGCAGACGTCTCCATGACCAACCGCCGCGCCGCCGAGCGGGCTGATATCGTGTTGGGCGAAGATTGGGACCGCCCCCAATCGGGTGTCGAATCGGAATTGCGCGCGGCCCGGTCGCGTCGCTCTCTCATTGCGCTCAATTCCTCGCCACTGGCGCGCAAGATCATTCTGTTCAACCTCATGGCCATCATGGCCCTTGGCATCCTGTTCTTCTGGCTCAACCCGGTCAGAGACAGCCTCGTCGTGCAGCGCGAACGGGCGCTGGCGAGTGAAGCGCAACTGATGTCCGACATATTCGAGGCGAACCTGCCGGCCTCGGCGCCGGCAAATCTGGTGACGCGCGACGGCATCGATCCCGAGAATGTCCTGTCGCGCATTGGCGTGCCCGACGGGATGGAGGTGTTTGTCTACGCCGCCGACGGTGTGCCGGTGACCTCGACGCAGGATATCGCCCGTGGAGGCGCGCGCCCGGTGCGCGGGTTGGGCCCGCAGCAACAGGAAACCCTGTTGATCACGGATGCGCTCGTGTCGATCTACTCCGCCTTCTCGAACGTGCTCGGCAATAACGTCGCGATCGAACCGACGGAGAATGAGCCCGAAGCCCACGCGACCCTCGTGGCGGCGGCAATGGAAGGCGCGACCGTCCTGCGCAGCGGTGCCAATACGTCGGGTCAGTTCTACGCGGCCGCAACGCCAATCGAAGGTGCGGGCGGTATTGTCGGTGCGATCGTGGTGACGACGGCGGCCGGTGAGATTGATCAGCTCGTCCGGGTTGAGCTGGAGCAATTGTTGCAGATGTTCGTTGTGGCGCTTCTGGTGTCCATCGTCCTGTCGCTGGTGCTGGCCTCGACCATCGCCAACCCCTTGGCCGACCTCTCTGCCGCCGCCGAACTTGGCCGCGACAAGAACGCGCGCAAGATGTCTCCAAACCGTGTGCGCATTCCGGATCTCACCGGGCGCCCGGACGAGATCGGCCGCCTCTCCGGCGCGCTCCGCGGCATGGTCGCCGCGCTTTACGACCGGATCGACAGCAACGAGCAATTCGCGGCTGACGTGAGCCACGAGATCAAGAACCCCCTCGCGTCACTGCGCTCGGCCGTGGGGACCCTGGAATTCGCCAAGACCGATGAGCAGCGCAAGCGTCTGATCGATGTGATCGAACATGACGTGCACCGTCTCGACCGGTTGGTGAGCGACATCTCCAACGCCTCGCGGCTCGACAGTGAGCTGGTGAAAGAGGAAGAGGAAGAGTTCAACCTCGTCACCACCCTCGACAACCTCTCGCAATATCACGCCGAAGAGGCTGCCAAGCAGGGGATCGAGTTCATCACCGACCTGCCTGACGACCCGATCATGATCGCCGGGTTGGAGGGCCGCCTGGCGCAGGTCTTTGTGAACCTGCTCAGCAACGCGATCTCGTTCTGTGAAGAAGGCGACGCCGTACGGCTCTGGACCCGCCGCCGAGAAAACCGCGTGCTGGTCGTGGTGGAAGACACCGGACCCGGCATCCCGGAAGAGGCTCTGACGAAGGTATTCAACCGGTTCTATTCCGAGCGTCCTGCCAACCAGTTCGGCAACAATTCCGGCCTCGGTCTCGCGATTTCCAAGCAGATCGTAGAGGCGCACGGTGGCGTCATCTGGGCCGAGAACATCCGCCCGACGGAGGCTGACGTTGCCTCCGAGCCCCTTGGCGCGCGGTTCGTCGTCGGCCTGCCGATCTGAGCCATGGCGCAAGGGTCGGAAGATCTGGCGGCGCGCGCAAGTTCACAAGACGGCGAGCGGTTGTACTTCCACGCGTCGGCGGTGTCGGTTGAAGGCAAGGGCGCTCTGATCCTTGGGCCTTCAGGCAGCGGCAAGTCTTCTCTCGCGCTTGCCCTCATGTCTCTCGGCGCCAGATTGATTGCCGACGATGGCGTGTGGGTCGAGGCCGCACGGCTCCAACGGCCCGAGGCGGCTCCTACCTTGATCGAGGCACGGGGCATCGGCTTGCTGCACGCCGGTCCCCTCTGCCAAAGCGCGCCTTTGGCGCTGGTCGTGGACCTTTCGCGCCCTGAACCTGCGCGGTTGCCAGAACGGCGATGGGGCACCATACATGGCCGAAAGGTCGAGTTGATCCTCGCTGCCGGACGGACCACCTTGGCGCCTGCGCTCTGCCAGCTGCTACGATACGGGCGGGCGGACGTTTAACCCGGTCATCACAGGAACCCTTGCCCCCATGTCCACGCCGTCGTCACAGCCTGCTCACGTGGTCTTCGTCACCGGCCCGTCGGGCGCGGGACGCAGCACTGCGATCCATGCGCTGGAGGACCTCGGGTTCGAGGCGATCGACAATCTGCCACTGAGCCTGCTGCCGCGCCTGTTGGAGGGCGCGCCGCCGGATCGGCCGATGGCGCTCTGCATCGACCCACGAACCCGTAATTTCGACGCCCGCGACCTGATTGCCGCTCACCAGAAGCTGGAAGCGGACCCGGCCTATGCGGTCGATCTCGTGTTCATCAACTGCGCCGCTGACACCCTTGAACGACGCTACTCCGAAACCCGCCGCAGGCACCCTCTCGCGCCCGACGCCGACCCTGCGGAGGGCATCCTGCTGGAAAAGGAGATGCTGGCCCCGCTGAAGAAACACGCGGACGTGTTGATCGACACCACCCACCTGACACCGCATCGAACCCGTGACGAGGTGGGGCGCTTCTTCGGCTCGGAAGGGGGCGCGGAGCTTGCGGTTCAGGTGATGTCGTTCTCCTACAAGAGAGCACTTCCGACCGGCGCTGATCTGGTCTTCGACTGCCGCTTCCTGCGCAATCCCCACTGGGATCTGGACTTGCGCCCGAAGGACGGCCGCGCGCCTGTCGTGCAAGGTTATATCGCCGAGGATGCGCGGTTCGAGCCTTTCAAGGCGCAGGTTTTCGCGATGCTCGACCTCCTGTTGCCCGCCTTCAAGGAAGAGGGCAAAAGCCATCTGACCGTCGCGTTCGGATGTACCGGGGGCCGTCATCGCTCGGTCGCCCTGACCGAGCTTGCCGCGACGCGGCTTGCAGAACAGGGCTGGCAGGTGTCAAAAAGGCACAGGGACGTGGACCGAAGCGCGACCAGTAACACCGACCGACATCGCGGACCCATCAAGTGGTCCGCCGTATCCGGCGGAGACGGAGAGGCAATGCAAACGTGATCGGCATCGTGATTGTCGCCCATGGCGGCTTGGCGAAAGAGCTGAAGCGCGCCACGGAACACGTGGTGGGTGCGCAGCCGACGATGGTGGCAATCTCGATCGGGCCGGAGGACGACCGCTCGTCCCGCACGCGTGAAATCTGCGATGCGGCGGACGAGGTGGACGTCGGCGACGGCGTCGTCGTGGTCACCGACATGTACGGCGGCTCGCCGTCGAACCTGTCGCTGCGCGCCTGTCGTCCGGCCAATCGCAGGATCCTCACGGGCGTGAATTTGCCGATGTTGGTCAAACTGGCGAAGTCACGCCAGTTGACCGTGGAAGAAGCCGTGTCCCGCGCGGCTGAGGCCGGACGGCGCTATATCAATAGTTTCGACGGGGCTCCGGAATGACCGATGGGAGACGGGCATGAGTGATGCAAATACGATCCGACAGCTGAAGATCGTCAACGTAAAGGGTCTGCACGCCCGCGCTTCGGCCCGCTTCGTCGAGGTGGTTGAAGGTTTTGACGCTACGGCGACAGTCCGCAAGGATGGGCTGAGCGCCGCCGGGGACAGCATCATGGGCCTTTTGATGTTGGCAGCTTCCATGGGAACCTTTATTGAGGTTGAAACCAGTGGAGCTGAGGCAGACCGCCTTGCGGATGCGCTGGAAGCTCTGGTCGCCGACCGGTTCGGCGAAGACACCTGAAGGGCCGGAGGCACGGTCGTGACGGATGGAGGAAGACGAGGGCATATGACGGACCTGAGTACCCGAAATGTTTCGGCGCCCGCGCCGACTCGCGGCACAGGTCCCGATGGTACCTATGACCGACGCTCACTGACCTACGCCAACTCGTTCCCGAACCCCTTGGTGCGCTACACGATCAAGGCAATCGAGTGGATGACAGGCAAGATCACGGTGATCCGCCGCATTCGTCAGTTCGAGAGCCTGGGCGAATTCAAGGGACAGGCGTTCTGGCCCGCCACGATGCGGGTCATGGGGATTGATCTGCAAACCCCACAGCACCAGTTGGACCGCATTCCCGCCGAGGGCCCGGTCGTATTCGTGGCCAATCATCCCCACGGATTGGTCGATGGCATGATCCTGGCCGATCTGATCGGACGCCGTCGGGACGATTACCGTATCCTGACCCGTGCGTTGCTAACCGGCATTGACGAAGCCGCTTCGGGCTACATGATCTCGGTGCCGTTCCCCCACGAGCCGGATGCGCAGCAGAAAATGCTCGACATGCGCGCCGCTGCGATGGCGCATCTGAAGGCGGGCGGCTTGATCTCCCTGTTTCCGTCGGGCGCTGTTGCCGCCTCGGACCGGATGTGGGGCCAGCCGATCGAGGGTGAATGGAACGTTTTCACCGCCAAGATGATCCGTAACTCCGGCGCCACCATCGTGCCGTGTTTCTTCACCGGCCAGAACAGCCGCGCCTACCAGATTGCGAACCGGATCAGTCCGGTCATCCGTCAGGGCCTGCTGATCCACGAGGTGGTGAAGAGCTTCGACAAGCCGCAGGCGCCCATCATCGGCAAGCCGATCACACCGGACGAGTGGCAGGAACGCATCGGCAAGCCGCGCGAATTCATGGCGTGGTTACGTGCGCGGACCCTGTCGCTCGGTGAGAATCCCGACCAATAGGCCTTGGTTGGCCGGGCCTTGCGCCGTGTCGGCCGTCAGCGCGTGTGGTGCGGGCGGGATTGAGTTGTATTTACCAAGATGAAGGAGCGGTTCAGCGCGTCGGCACCGGATCGCCTTCACCGCGATAGTCGTAGAAGCCCCGTTGCGTCTTGCGTCCGAGCCAGCCTGCTTCGACGTACTTGGTGAGCAGGGGGCAGGGGCGGTATTTGGTGTCCGCCAGCCCGTCGTGCAGCACGTTCATGATGGCAAGACAGGTATCGAGGCCGATGAAATCGGCAAGTTCGAGCGGGCCCATCGGGTGGTTGGTGCCGAGCTTCATCGCCATGTCGATGGAGGTAACGTTTCCGACGCCCTCGTAGAGCGTGTAGACCGCCTCGTTGATCATCGGCATCAGGATGCGGTTGACGATGAAGGCGGGGAAGTCCTCGGCGGTAGCGGCGGTCTTTCCGAGGCGGTCGACGACCGACTTGCAGGCCTTGAAGGTCGGCTCGTCGGTGGCGATGCCGCGGATCAATTCCACCAGCTGCATGACGGGGACCGGGTTCATGAAGTGGAAACCCATGAACTTCTCGGGCCGGTCGGTGCGCGAGGCGAGGCGGGTGATCGAGATCGACGAGGTGTTCGACGTCAGGATCGTATTGGGCTTCAGGTGCGGCAACAGGTCTTCGAAGATCGCCTGCTTCACGGTCTCCCGCTCGGTCGCGGCTTCGATTATCAGGTCCGAGGGGCCGATGTCGGAGAGCTTCAGCGTCGTGCTGATCCGGCCCATCGCCGTATCCTTGTCGGCCTGGCTGATCTTCTCGCGGCTCACCTGGCGCACCAGATTGCGGTCGATCAGGGCGACGGCGTTATCCAGCGCCTCCTGGCTGACGTCTGACATGATGACGTCGTAACCGGCCAAGGCGCAGACATGGGCGATGCCATTGCCCATCTGACCCGCGCCAACGATCCCAATGCTTTTGATTTCCATAAGCTGTCCCCTCGGCGCGTTTGATCGGGCACACAATAGGCCTTGGCCGTGGGGGGATACAAGCCGAAGGCGCGCGGCCGCAGCGGTGAGTGAAATTTACGCAAGTTTTAGTGAAATCATAGGGTTAGCTGTTGGGTAACTTTTCGCGGCGATGGTGAGGGCGGGTGAGTCTCTTCGTGACTGGAGCGAGAAAATGAGTTTTGAACTACGTGGGCGTATGCCCTTGGACTATCAGCCGTCGGCGCTGCCGGGATCTGCCCTGCGCTTTCGGGGGCCGATCAAGGCGGATCAAGGGCCGGCGGTTGTCTGTCTTGGATCGTCCGAGACGTTCGGACGGTTCATCGATGCCCCCTTCGCCACGCAATTGGACGAGGCGCTGGATCTGCCCGTGCTCAACCTCGGGGTGATCAACGCCGGGCTGGATGTCATGACGACCGATCCGGCCATCGCCAGCGCCGTGGCGGAGGCGGAGGCCGTGGTGATGCAGATCACCAGTGCGCATAATATCACGAACCGGTTCTATTCGGTGCATCCGCGCCGCAACGATAGGTTTCTGAGCGCGAGCGCCATGTTGCGGACGATCTATCCGCAGGTGGATTTCACCGAGTTTCACTTCACGCGGCATCTGCTGAACCATCTGCGCAAGGTCTCGGAGGATCGGTTCCAGATCGTTCGGACAGAGCTTGAGACCGCATGGGTCGCGCGGATGCGGCGGTACCTGAGCAGCCTTGCGGTGCCGGTACATCTTCTGTGGCTGTCGCATCGGTTGCCGACCACGCCGGTAGAGTTGACCAGCGCCCACAATCCTCTGTTCGTCACGGGTGACATGTTGGCAGCCGTTGCTCAGGATGCAGCCTCGGTCACGATTGCGGCGCCGGAGGAGGGCGTGGATGCGGAGGGCGTGGCCGGCAAGTTCTACGGCCCGAGAGAGGAGGCAGCGGCCCGCCTGCTGCCGGGACCGGAGTTGCATGCGCGGGCGGCCGAGTTGCTGCTGCGCGAGCTTGCGCCGTGACTGCTCAGAAGAAAGCCCCGCGCGGATTGCTCCGGCGGGGCTTTCAAAAGCACGCTGAGGTGTGATCAGAGCTTGCTGGTCAGCTCAGGCACTGCGTCGAAAAGGTCAGCCACGAGGCCGTAGTCCGCGACCTGGAAGATCGGTGCTTCCTCGTCCTTGTTGATCGCCACGATGACCTTGGAGTCCTTCATCCCGGCGAGGTGCTGGATCGCACCCGAGATGCCGACGGCGACGTAGAGATCCGGTGCCACGACCTTGCCGGTCTGGCCGACCTGCCAGTCGTTCGGCGCGTAGCCGGAGTCCACAGCGGCGCGCGAGGCGCCGACGGCGGCGCCGAGCTTGTCGGCCAACTGCTCGATCAGGGCGAACTGCTCTTCCGAGCCGACGCCGCGACCGCCGGAGACGACGATCCCCGCGGAAGTCAGTTCGGGGCGATCGCTGGCTGCAACCTTGTCCTCGACCCAAGACGACAGGCCGGGGTTCTCGACGGCGTCGATCATCTCGACCGAGGCAGAGCCACCGGTCGGAGCCGCGTCGAAGGTCGAGGTCCGGAAGGTCACGACCTTGGTGGCGTCCGAGGATTTCACCGTCTGGATCGCGTTGCCGGCGTAGATCGGACGCTCGAAGGTGTCGGCGTCGACGACGCCCGAAGCGTCCGAGATCACCATGACATCCAGCAGCGCCGCGACGCGGGGCATGACGTTCTTCGCATCCGTCGTGGCGGGCGCCACGATGTGCGAATAGTCGCCCGCGAGCGAGACGATCAGCGCGGCGGTAGGCTCTGCCAGGCGGTGGCCCAGGCTGTCATCCTCGGCGCAGAGCACCTTGGACACGCCCTCGATCGTCGCCGCTTCATCGGCAGCCGCCTTGGCGGAGGCCCCGGCGCAGAGCACGGTCACGTCGCCCAATTTCGCGGCCGCGGTGACGGCTTTCGCGGTGGCGTCCATCGCCAATTCGCCCGAGTTCACCTCGGCAAGAAGAAGTACAGCCATTTAAAGGACCCCCGCTTCGTCTTTGAGTTTCGTGATCAGCTCGTCCACCGAAGCAACCTTGACGCCGGCGGCGCGGGCCTCGGGCTCGGACGTGGTGACGACTTGCAGGCGCGGGGTGACGTCGACGCCGTAATCCTCGGCAGTCTTCTCATCCAGCGGCTTCTTTTTCGCCTTCATGATGTTCGGCAGCGAGGCGTAGCGCGGCTCGTTCAGGCGCAGGTCGACGGTGATGATGGCGGGCATCTTCACCTCGATGGTCTGCAGGCCGCCGTCCACTTCGCGGGTGACTTTGGCGGTGTCGCCCTCGATCTCCAGCTCGGAGGCAAAGGTGCCTTGGGACCAGCCCAGAAGCGCCGAGAGCATCTGGCCCGTGGCGTTCATGTCGTTGTCGATCGCCTGCTTGCCCGCCAGCACGATGCCGGGCTGCTCTTCGTCGATCACGGCCTTGAGGATCTTGGCAACGGCCAGAGGCTCGATGTCGGTGTGAACGTCGTCGGCGGCAACCACGAGGATGGCGCGGTCGGCGCCCATGGCGAGCGCCGTACGCAGGGTTTCCTGGCTCTGCTTCACACCGATGGAAACGGCGACGACCTCGTCGGCCTTGCCGGCCTCTTTCAGGCGGATCGCCTCTTCGACGGCAATCTCGTCAAAGGGGTTCATCGACATCTTCACGTTGGCAAGATCAACCCCGGAGCCATCCGCTTTGACGCGGACCTTCACGTTGTAGTCGATCACGCGTTTTACGGGCACTAAGACCTTCATGGCGTTCTCCTAAACCTCTTTGTCCAATCCAAAGATTCAGACCGGACCCAAGCAACAATCTTGCGTGAAGGAATAGCGCCAACTCGAACGGGAAAACAGGCCAAAATCGACATCGTTCGACACCAAGACGCCGCGTTAGGCGATATAGGAGCCGTGAAGGATTTCCGCGACGATGGCGGCGTAGCAGATCGATGTGCCTGCAAGGACGAAAACGTGCCAGATCGTGTTGTGGAACGGCAGCTTGCTCCACATCAGGAAGATGATTCCGAAGGAATAGAGCAATCCGGCTACCGTCAGCAGGGTCACGGCGGCGGGGGAGATGCCGGACAACAGCGGCCCACCCGCCACGGCGCCGGCCCATCCGAGGCTGAGATAGAGGATGATCGCCAGCCAGATGTAGGATCGGCTGGAAAAGAGGATCACCGACGCGCCGGTGAGCGCCACGGCCCAGATGCCCGCGAAGAACCCCAGAGAGCCGGAAGCAAGCGCGATGAATGGCGTGTAGGTGCCGGCGATCTTGAAGTAGATCGCGGATTGATCGAAGCGCCGGAAGCGCGGCGTCAGGTCTTCGCGCAGCACGAAGTTGTAGAGCGCCGAGCAGACCCACATCGCCAGCAGCGTGACCGTATAGATCGCGAGCGCGCCGATCAGGGTCGGGTCGCCGATCCAGACGGCTGCGAGGGTGATGAGGACCGGCCCCGCGATCAGGGCGCCGCTGATGCCGATCCCATGAACCACCGCATCCGAGAGATACTCGGCCCGGCTGTATGCTCGATTGGATCGAAGATGGGGCATGAAATCAGTCTACCCTGAAAAAGGTTAACATTACCGGAATCTTTAGCAAACAAACTGTTACCAGGGCGGGACCGACACGGCTCATGGCGCGGTGCCGCGTAGACGACGACACCCTGCGCCGGATTTCATCCGCATCTTGGTCAACGGTTGGCGCCCGGGACCCACAGGACATCGTCCGCGCCGTTGTTGTTTGCGATCCGCCCGGCCACGAAGAACCAATCCGACAGGCGGTTGAGGTATTTCACACCGACGGGGTTGACCGCCTCGTCACCGCTCAACTCCACCGACAGACGCTCGGCTCGGCGGCAGACGGTACGGCAGATATGCAGATGGGCGGCCAGAGCAGAGCCTCCGGGGAGGATGAATGAGCGCAACGGCTCGAGCTTGGGGTTCATCTCGTCGATCTCGGCCTCCAGCCGGTCCACCTGCGCTTGCGCAATGCGCAGTGGCGGGTATTCGCGCTCGGCGTCCTGATCCATGTTCGGCGTGCAGAGATCGGCACCCAGGTCGAACAGATCGTTCTGGATCATCGCAATCCGCTCGGCCATTTCGCCTTCCGCGTGAAGCCGTGCGACGCCAAGGGTCGCGTTCAGCTCGTCCACCGTGCCGTAGGCCGACACCCGCGCAGAGTATTTCGTGACCCGGCTGCCGTCACCCAGTGCCGTCTCACCCGCATCGCCGGTCCGCGTATAGATCTTGTTCAGGACGACCATCGTTCACCCTCCCGATTGTTGGCGGAAGAAGACGAAAGCCAGCAGAAGCAGGACCGCGATGAACTGTGCCGCAATGCGCAACTGCATGTACTTGTTGGATCTCTTCGAGCCTTCAAGCCCTCCCTTGCGGAAGGAATTCACGCCCAAGAGCAGGATGACCAGAACGGCGACGCAAGCCACCAGTCCGGCGATGAGTAGAGGATCGTTTAACATGTCGGCTCCGGATCGGGGGTAGAGTGAGAGAGGTAGCGTGGATCGAGAGAAAGGCTACAGCCGTGCCGCGATTGCGTCGACCACCCTTTGAGGGAACAGGCGGCGCAAAGCCTCGGCGATGTGGACAGCCGGGGTGATGTGGTAGCGCGGGCGCGGATTCGGCGCTTCGATGGCATGGATCAGGCGACGCACGACGGCGTCGGGTTCGCGCTGGAACGGCGCCGGGCCACGATCCTCGTAGAGGTGTTTCAGCAACCCGCGCCGGTAACGGTCGGGATCGACGGAATTCTCCCAATCGATCCAACGCTCGAACGGCCCGATGGAGTTGAGCCTGAACTTCGAGGTGACCGGTCCGGTATTGAGCGTCGAAATGTGGATGCCCGAGCCGCGCATCTCCAGTCTCAGCGTGTCGGTGAGCCCCTCCAGCGCGTGTTTCGACGCATTGTAGGCGCCGCGCCATTGCATCACGTGGCGTCCGAAACCGGAGGAATGTTGCACGATCCGGCCATGCCCTTGCGCCCGCATGGTGGGGATGACGGCACGGGTCAGGTGATGCAGGCCGAAGACATTGGTCTCGAACGTCTCGCGCAAGGCATCCGTGGGCAGGTCTTCGACGAGGCCGGGCAGGCCGAAACCTGCGTTGTTAAACAGGGCATCCAATGTGCCGCCTGTGCGCTCTAGAACGTCGGCGAGCCCTGCTTCGATGCTCTGCGTGTCGGCCATGTCGAGGATGCCGCTTTCAAGCCCTTCTTCCTCCAGCCGGAGCCGGTCTTCCGGTTTGCGGACCGTCGCAAAGACGCGCCATCCCCGGGTGTGAAGCGCGCGTGCGGCGGCAAGGCCGATGCCGGACGAGCTTCCGGTAATCAGGATGGAACGTGTCACGAAAAAACCCCTCGTCCATGGACATGAGATGCCTAGGACAAGGGGGATGCAAGGCGCAAGCGGATCAGTGGAAGTCCACGATCCGCAGGCGTTGGGTAATCAGTTGACGACCGGCTCGAGGAACTCAGCGGCCATGTAGCCTTCGACGCCCGAGCCAACGATGCGCAGGTGCGCCCAGTTGTCAGGTGCATCGGCGAGGAATTCGACCTCGGCACCGCGGCGCAGCGACGTCAGTACGGCCGTGTTGGTCGAGGGGCCTTCGCGGAAGTTCACCGCATTGGCCGCCACGCGCCAGATTTCGGAGGGCGCTTCCTCGGCAATCGGCTGATCGGCATCGGCGGTGGTGATGTCTTGCGGTTCTGCCAGAGCAGCCACCGCGATGCTCGGGATCACGTTATCATTGCCGAGCAAATCGACCGGGTTAATCACGGCATCGACCATGTAGTACTCGCCGGCGTTGGTCGCGAGCATCAGGTTCCCCACTTCATCGGCGATCAAGGCGTTACCGCTCGTGACATACTGGCGGCGGCTGATCGGTACGTTTGGGGAAGAGATGGTGCCGGCCTCGGCACTGGCGATGAAAGACTGGATCCAACCGCCAGAGTTGTCCTCACGCGGAGAGAGCGGCGTAATCGGGTCGGAAGCACGCGACGAGCTGCTCGTCACCTCGACCTGCGCACCGTGATTTTCGCCCGGTACAACGATCATGGCCACGTAGAGTGCAGCGGCGAGAGTTGCAGACATTTTGATCATGGGGCTCAGGGGGTAGGGAGATGATTTCAGTCGCATAATGTTTCCGCCGATTCGATGATAGGGGTTTCACAGACTAAACGCGGCGAACTCGTAAACGGTTCCTTGCCTATTCTCATCAAGTCACGATAGGTCGGTAATTCTGATGAGCAGTGATGACGACATTCAAGACGACCGCCCCGTGTCGGAACCGCTGAGCCGGGCGATCGGCTCGCGCTATCTGCAGTATGCCCTGTCCACCATCATGCACCGCGCCTTGCCGGATGCCCGCGACGGGCTGAAGCCGGTGCACCGCCGCATCCTCTACGCGATGCGCGAGCTGCGGCTGGCCTCGAACGGCGGCTACCGGAAATCGGCCAAGATCAGCGGCGACGTGATGGGCAATTATCACCCCCACGGGGACGCGGCGATCTATGACGCCATGGCGCGCCTCGCGCAGGATTTCGTGATTCGCTACCCGCTGGTCGACGGCCAGGGCAACTTCGGCAACATCGACGGCGATAACCCCGCCGCCGCGCGCTACACCGAGGCGCGGATGACACCCATGGCCGAGGCGTTGCTCGAGGGTCTCTCCGAGGATGCCGTCAACTTCCGCGACAACTACGACGGCACCCTGCAGGAACCCGAGGTGCTGCCCGCCCAGGTGCCGAACCTGCTGGCCAACGGCTCCTCCGGCATCGCCGTGGGCATGGCGACCAACATTCCGCCGCACAACCTCGACGAGTTGATCGCGGCCTGCCTGCACCTGATCAAGACCCCGGACGCCCGCGACGAGACGCTGCTGAACTACGTCCAGGGCCCCGACTTCCCCACCGGCGGCGTCATCGTCGAGCCGCGCGAGAGCATGGCCGAGACCTATCGCACCGGCAAAGGTGGCTTCCGGGTGCGCGCGAAATACGAGATCGAGGATCTGGGCCGCGGCCAGTGGCAGATCGTCGTCACCGAGATCCCCTACCAAGTGCAGAAGTCCAAGCTGATCGAGAAGCTGGCCGAGCTGATCCAGCTCAAGAAGGTGCCGATCCTCGCTGATGTGCGCGACGAATCCGCCGATGACATCCGCATCGTGCTGGAGCCCCGCGCCAAGACCGTCGACCCTGACGTGCTGATGGCCGCCCTGTTCCGCCAGTCGGACCTCGAGAATCGCTTCTCGCTGAACATGAACGTGCTGATCGACGGGCGCACGCCCAAGGTCTGCTCGCTGAAGGAGGTCCTGCGCGCCTTCCTCGACCACCGCCGCGACGTGCTGCTGCGCCGCTCGCGCCACCGCATGGCGCAGATCGACCACCGGCTGGAGGTGCTTGAAGGCTTCCTGATCGCCTTCCTCAACCTCGACCGCGTGATCGACATCATCCGCTATGATGACAGCCCCAAGGCCGCGTTGATGCGCGAGGACTGGGGTCAGGACTTCGTCCGCGCGATGTCCGAGGCGGATTACGTCTCTCCCGGCCCCGGCGACGGCGAGCTCACGGAGGTGCAGGTCGAGGCGATCCTCAACATGCGCCTGCGCTCCCTGCGGCGTCTGGAGGAGATGGAGCTTCAAGCCGAGCGGGACCGCTTGATGGAAGAGCGCGCCGCGCTTGATGACCTGCTTGCCGAAGAGGGCCTGCAGTGGGACCGCATCGCGGAAGAACTGCGCGAGGTGCGCAAGACCTTCGGGGCCAAGGCCGACGGCGGCGCGCGGCGCACGCAGTTCGCCGAAGCGGGTAGCGTCGAAGAAGTCTCGCTCGAGGCCATGATCGAGCGTGAGCCTGTCACCATCGTCTGTTCGCAGATGGGCTGGATACGCGCGATGAAGGGCCACGTGGACCTGACGCAGGAAATGAAGTTCCGCGACGGCGACGGCCCGCGTTTTGCGATCCATGCCGAGACGACCGACAAGCTGCTGATCCTGGGCTCCACCGGCCGTGTCTACACGCTCGGCGCCAACGGCCTGCCGGGCGGACGCGGCCTGGGTGAGCCGCTGCGCCTGATGGTGGACCTGCCGAACGAGGTGCAGATCGTCGATCTTTTCGTCCACAAGCCCGGCGCCAAGCGCCTCATGGCTTCCAGCGCGGGCGACGGCTTCCTCGTGGCGGAGGAAGATATCCTCGCGCAGACCAAGTCCGGCAAGCAGGTTCTGAACGTGAAGGAAGGCGTCACCGCCAAGGTCTGCCGGCTAGTTGGTGAGGGCGAAGATCACGTGGCCGTCGTCGGAGAGAATCGCAAGCTGCTGATCTTCCCGCTGGAAGAACTGCCCGAAATGGGGCGCGGCAAAGGTGTCCGGTTGCAGAAATTCAAGGATGGCGGCCTCTCGGACGCCCGCACCTTCCGGCTTGAGGATGGCCTCACCTGGCTTGATCCGGCCGGTCGGACGCGGACGGAAACCGAGCTTGGCGAGTGGACCGCCAAGCGCGCCAGCGCCGGACGCATGGCACCCCGTGGCTTCCCCCGCGACAACCGCTTCACGTAAGCGTAACTAACTGTTCGCATTGCAAAAAAATGTGATCGGGTTGCGGGGCAAAGCGCGTTCTCAACGCCCGTAAACTGCCCTCGATTGCATGGGCAACCCGCGATTTCCGCCTATTTATCCCCCTCGCTCATCGGCGGACCCCCGCCGATAGCGCACCTCATGTGAACCTTTAAGTAACACTTCTCTGGTTCCGGGCATCCAACGGCTTTACCGCATCCCACCACGCCCGTACTTTCTGGCGAAATTCTTATACTCAGGAGACCGTCCGATGTTTCGCCCGGCCCGCTTTATGTCCCGTTTCGCGCCTTTCGCGCTGATTGCCACCCTCGTTGCCTGCGCCGCCGGCGATCCGTTGGAAGAGGAATTGCCGCCCATGGGCGACTTCCGTCTCGCCCACAACATCGTGGTCGCCGACAACATGCAGCAGGTGCCGCCCTCGCGGAACGCCACGCCCGAGGAATGGGTCGAGATCCTCGAATCCGAGATCGACCGCCGCTTCGGCGCTTACGAGGGCGATCGCCTCTACCACATCGGTGTCGCGGTCGACGGCTACGCGCTGGCCCCTCCCGGCATCCCGATCGTGCTGAGCCCGCGCTCGATTCTCGTGCTGTCGGTGAACATCTGGGACGACGCCCTGGGTCGCAAGCTGCACGAGGAATCCGAGCAGATCGTCGTCTTCGAGGGCACGAGTCCCGAGACTATGCTGGTGGGCTCCGGCATCGCCCGCTCGCGCACCGAGCAGATGCAGATCCTCGCCCGCAACGCGGCACGGCGTATCCAGTTGTTCATGCTGGAAAACCCGGAATGGTTCAACATTTCCGCCGAAGAGGCCGCCGCCGCCGTGAGCGGTGTCGAAGCCCTGGCCGAGGCCGCCGAGGCCGAAGCCGCGATCGAGGCCGCCGCCGCGGAATGCGTGCCGACCGAAGATGCCCCCTGTCCCGAGCTTTGATAGGTAAAGTCGCGGGTTGATTTTTGCGGCTAACCCGCATACCTCGCCCGCGATGATGAAACTGGTCTCGCGTCCCGTCTGGGGCGCTTGCCCCCAAGTGCGAGGTGCCATCCCATGGCAAAGGAAAAGTTTGAACGTTCTAAGCCGCATGTGAACATCGGCACGATTGGTCACGTTGACCACGGCAAGACGACGCTGACGGCTGCGATCACGAAGCAGTTTGGCGATTTTCAGGATTACGCGTCGATCGACTCGGCTCCTGAGGAGCGGGCGCGCGGGATCACGATCTCCACGGCGCACGTGGAATACGAGACGGAGACCCGTCACTACGCCCACGTCGACTGCCCCGGCCACGCCGACTACGTGAAGAACATGATCACCGGTGCGGCGCAGATGGACGGCGCGATCCTGGTTGTGAACGCGGCCGACGGCCCGATGCCCCAGACCCGCGAGCACATCCTGCTCGGTCGTCAGGTCGGCATCCCCTACATGGTCGTCTACATGAACAAGGTCGACCAGGTCGACGACGAGGAGCTGCTGGAGCTCGTCGAGATGGAGATCCGCGAGCTGCTGTCCTCCTACGAGTACCCCGGCGACGACATCCCGGTCATCCCCGGTTCGGCCCTGGCCGCTCTGGAAGGCCGTGACGACGCGATCGGCAAAGACTCCATCGACAAGCTGATGGCGGCTGTGGACGAGTACATCCCGACGCCCGCACGTGCCGTGGACCAGCCCTTCCTGATGCCGGTCGAGGACGTGTTCTCGATCTCCGGTCGGGGTACGGTTGTGACCGGTCGTGTCGAGCGTGGCGTGATCAACGTGGGCGACGAGATCGAGATCGTCGGCATCCGCGACACCACGAAGACGACCTGCACGGGCGTTGAAATGTTCCGCAAGCTGCTGGACCGCGGTGAAGCCGGCGACAACATCGGCGCGCTGCTGCGCGGCGTTGACCGTGACGGTGTCGAGCGTGGCCAGGTTCTGTGCAAGCCGAACTCTGTTACGCCGCACACCAAGTTCGAGGCCGAGGCCTACATCCTCACCAAGGACGAGGGTGGCCGTCACACGCCGTTCTTCGCCAACTACCGCCCGCAGTTCTACTTCCGCACGACGGACGTGACCGGC